>CAMONC010000137.1 GCA_946620235.1 uncultured Lachnospiraceae bacterium
ACGACACACACAATACAACAAGCCAGTCCCATGCTGAGCTGTATGTTATGCGACAAACCATATAAGAATGCAGCAACAGTTACTACACTGATGATCCTCGATTCGGTACTCCCGCACCAGTTTACGGGATGAAGGCTATGATACTTCCACATTGCAACGGCAGACAATGCGTCACCGCCTATATCTGAATTTATAGCATAATTAAAATGTTTCAGATTAACATCAAAGACACTCCAGAGAGCAAAAACAGCGAAACTCAGCAATATTATCCTAAGAATTATTACTTTTTTTGACATAGTTTAATTCCTCAGGAGATACTCCTTCCACCATGGCAGCCATGTCAGTATAAACACCGCCAAACCGAATGCGGCATGAATCCCAAGAAGCACATTACCGCCTATATACATCATCCGGCCGGCGATATATCTGACCCGGTTTCCATCTGCCTCAAAGCGAGTGTTTCGATACAACGCCACAGCCATTGTCACAAATAGTATAAAAAGCGCCATATAGTATCCCCATAACATACTCAGCGCATCACGATTCTCTGTCTCCATCAGACACAAAAACTCTCCGGCACCAAATATATATGTCAATATACCCAGCGCAGCTACAAAGTCAAATCTGCGCAGGACGATCAGACAAAGGAGCACATATACGCAGAATACTATAGCCCTGAGAATGACATACTTAACCGGTGTACCGTCACCGTAGAAATTGATCCCCTCCAAAAATGAGAACTCGTATGGTGTCAGTTTCATTGACATGGAATACAGCACCCAGAGAGTAGCGGGTACGAATGAGCAGCCCACTATCAGACACCGTTTCAACACCTTAAACCGGTGCGCAACAAAAAAGCAAACCGTCGCAATAAAACCGGCAGGAGCGAAGCACTGATAAAAGCATGGTTTTGCGATCGTTGACAGGAAGAAACATACAGCAAACAAAGCCCCGAACTTAGCAGCTTTTCCATCTGTCTCAGCACTCATCATCCTGATAAAAAGATACAGGGCTAAGATTGCAAAAGGCTTCGCAAACAGGTATGTGGGACTATGTGTATTACTTGTCGCTCCCGATGTCAGAAAAACCTGCTCGAGCAGCATGTCGCTTATAGGTTCATTTCCACCGGGGAAAAATGAATATTTCGATGATATTGGGTATGCAAAACTGAGTGCACTACCTGCAAAGATTGAAAAAGCGCCGCTGCCGGTGCCACACAGGCCGCGCATCACAAGGATCTGAGTCATATTCGTGACAAAGGACCATATACAGATGAATCCCATCACGACTCCACCCCAGCTGTGGGTTACAGAGTAAAAGAAACGAATAACGATATAGTATAGCGGATAAGCCTGACACATATCGCGCAGATGTCCGTTATCAATCCATTCCCGAACATATCCGATCTGTGTTTTGCAATCACTGAACACAGTCCGCTCATCAAATATCATGAAGAAGAAGTCATACGCATATATCAGGGCTACCGCCAAGGATAATAAAACAGCAACTACGATAAATCTTTTATCCGTTTTCTCTATTCTCTTTTTATCCATAAAAATATCAAAATGCTTCCGTCAATTATTCAATGATTGCAGCACCACACCGTCTTCTTCGCGAACCACTCTGTAAGCAGTGCCGGGTGCAATGGCCATAGGATCCTCAAAAAGTCTGCCGTATCTGTCAGCAAAGTCATCATCTATAGACTGGAGATACACATAATCATATGGATCATATATATAATCCGGCAGATAGAAGTATTGGTTGCTTAATCCCATCAATTCCGATTCAAGCCCGTCAGCGTTTAGCACCAACCGGCCATTGGTTCCCCAGATCAGATTATAAATAAAGTTCGTCTTAGCCGGAAATGCATGATAATAAAACTCTCTGTCCGAATATCCCGTGGATGCCTGTTCGTCGATGTAATATATCATGTCTCCGGGTTTAATATCTACTCCCGCATCATCTAACGCATAGAACCCCACGCATCGGTGCTTTGCAAACAGGTTGCGATACATGTTTCCCGTATCCGATATCAAAAGCACGATCATAAAGCATACAAGCATTCTCACTCCCGTGACAGTTTCCTTATCTATCAAAGCCGTATATAAGAACAGGAATACAACCAGTATCTCCCACGGGATAATGTATCTGGGGATCAGACTCTCCATATTACCATTAAGCGCCCCTATCGAATGAATATGCATATAAAGCATGAGCATGATATAGAGACCCATGGATATCACGGTCTGTGAACATATCTCAGATATGATCACATCAGGATCATACTTACGTTTGATCTGCACGAGCAGTATCAGGAACAGCATAAAGAACCCAAAAGAAAAACAGATGTATCCGTCTGTAACGGATATGGAGAACAAGTCATCAAGGAACCGTGCGACCACGGCATACCCGTATCCGCTATTGCACAAAAAGGCCAGTGCAAATATGCCGGATGCTCCGATAATACCCAGGCCCAAAACCACGGGTACAACCTGCTTAAGCTTATCCGGCAGTTTCGATACCAGTCTGACGAATGCATACAGACAAAGTCCTCCAACCGGTATGAGCACAGGTACCACACTGTAAACAGATACTCCGAACCAGGTGAAAGCCACCATCGAGGAGACTACCGCTCCTATCGCAAATTCTCTGATATATGTGACAGATCTGTTCAGATAAGCCGATAAGATGCATAGCAGCATGAGTCCGGCGAATACAACCCCGATCCTCTTCAGCAGAACGATCGATATCAGAGCCAGCAGGGATGCATACGCATAGTAAGCGCCGCCCTCCTTAAGATACTTTATCGAATTCATCATAAAGAAGCACATTGCAGCCGCGATGATGATATCCGCAAGAGTACGCTCAAAGCCATCCATACCGGATATGAGCAGAACAGAAGGCAGCATGGCAAGTATCACGAAGAACCTTCGGGGTGTGATCCTGCTCCTGATACCTGCAAATACCGGAAGCAGCAGTGATATGGTAAACATATTGTGGTAGAAATAGCATATACTGTCGGAAAAACCGACCCAGGTCTTTGCTCCGAAGCACATCCAGATCGGCAGGAAAGGTGTCTGATCCCCGGCAAAATCCGTGGCGAATACATTAAACATTTCTCCGAAATAATAGTAATTCTTGGCAGCAAGCCCCCAGCAGTATAATTCATCGGGATGATTAAAGTCCCTATGGAAAGCAAAATAAGCAAAGAACGCCATGTAGATAAACAATGCCAAAGTACCCCACGTAAATACGGAGTTTTTCAAGGCTGCCCTATCCTTAACAAAGCCGTATATGCAATAGATAAGCGATCCGCCCATCAGCACATACACACATATATATCCGGGTGAAAATGAAACATAACGTCCGCAGAGATAAAGAATAAGCGTACTCAGCATAACTGCCGGTGCAAGAGTCTCCTCAAGTTTCTTTTCAAACCTGTATGCGATCGCAACAGCGATCACAATCATCCCTATGAATCCCATGGATCATACAACTCCTTCTGTCACCGAAATATCTGCATATTTACATGGCCCATAAATGAGCGTTTTCTTGACAAACACCATGCCCTTGCATAGTATTATTGTAGCATAAAAGTACATATCTACACTATATTCGGAGTGATCATGAACATAGACAAACATCAGAAGATATTCTTCATTATAATCGGAATTCTCACGCTCATAGCCATCATATCCATTCACATCACATTCAACTACATGGACACACAGACTCTCATGGTCTGGTCAGTAAACAACTGGGATCTGCTGGCAGAGGGACGTATCAGCGATTTCTATACGGACAAGACTGTAGGACATCTCGGATATGAGAGGGGTGCTTCATGGGAGGCCCCGAATATAGAAGGCAGCGCTTCGCCTCTTATGTTTATTCCCCAGATGCTGTGGTGTTTCCCGATATGGGTAACTCACTATTTTAACGGCAATACATATATAGGAACTCTGCCCTGTGTATACTGGTACAAGCTCTTCCTCATACTGATGACAGGGCTGACTTCATTCTTTACTTTCAGGATAGTCAGAAAACTGGGTGGTGACGATAAGCGGGGCATAATAGCTGCACTGCTTGTACTTGGTTCATCAGAAGTCCTCCTTAGTACCGGCTATGCCGGGCAGGATGAGATAGTATACATATGCTTCACTATCCTGGCCGTCGAACGGCTGATCTCAGACAAATACAGACAGTTCATCATATGGTCGACGGTCGCCGTGACGCTATGTCCGCTTGTTATACTGCCTCTTGCTACAGCTCTTGCGCTCAGGCAGAAGAACCTTCTCAGAGTCATCGCCGCTCTTTTTCTCATGCTTCTGCCCTCAGGCCTTTGGAGCGTGCTGTCACACAATATGGTGCGCACGAGTGAGGGATATCCACATATTCCAAATGTATTCGATTATATCGGTCTTCCCCTCGCGATATACGGAAAAGCCTCCGTACTCATGATACTCTTTGTTTTACTCTTATTCTTCTGCTTTATTCACAGGGAAAGCAGCAACAGACAGCTTATCTGGTTTTCATCGCTCTCACTCATATGGCTCTCATATCTGACTAACAGCTACTTTTATCGGCTTATGCTATACATTCCATTCATGGCAATCATGATATGTGCAGATAACAGCGATGATCTGGACCTCAAAGTCCTGCTCATCACAGTCCTGGAATATGCCAGATTCTTTGCGCTGGGAATAGATAACAAGATAGTCTTGAACACCTACTATACAGTGGATGCCGGATGGGTAAAAGCCATATGTACAAGAGCTGGTTCCGATAAGTATTTAGCATATGACGGACTGGTAGAACAGATCTTTATAGCCCACCCATCGCTTTACCAGGCGGCAGGCATATTGAACGGGCTGATCATCGCCATAGTACTGATCCTTCTGTGGATAACCTGGTCACACGAAAATGAAGAAAAAGCATCTGTATGCAAAATAAGGGGGCTGAACATATACTTAATCGCATATGCCTGCTGCATCCCTATATACATGCTGATGTTCTGGCATTATGCCATGAAGTGTTTCTGACACAGTTCTTTCCACACTATCCCGTGTAGATTTCCCCTCATCAATCCAGGCCTGACATACCATTACCGGGCATAAGGCCTGCAGAATACTGCTCTCCCATATCATACAGATACATATGCCGGTTAAAAAACGTATCGCTCTGTCTGGCATACAGACAGCCTGCAGTCACCTCGACCACAACCATGAGCATCAATGCTACTCCTAGAACCGATACAGTTCTGTCCATACGCTCCGACATATCAGGTAAGCCCAAGGCAAATGCGATAGCCAGCATAATAAGCGGAAACTGGAAAATGCGATTTGAAAAACCCGAAGAAAAAGTCAAAACATAAATGCCCACAAATGCCAGAATACCGAACATGAGCATCTGTCTGCGAACAGTTCTCTCACTCCTCCAGAGGTACAGAGCCAGGCATATAGATAACGGTATGAGCAGAAACAGAAGCGAATAAAACGTCTCACGAGCTATCCTGAATGCATATACAGATACAAAAGAACCTGTTTCCGCCGATGTGGATGCGAGGGACGCCCTGATACGGTTGCCGGGTGACAACATGAGAACAGCAAAACCGATAAGAGATGAAACGATGCCAGCCACTCTGTCAACTCTGATCCTGTGATGACCTCTCACCATCCATACGACATATAAGAATAGGGCAAACTCCAGAGTACAGGCCCCTGCCTCTGTGGACAGGCCGGCGCAGAACC
>CAMONC010000138.1 GCA_946620235.1 uncultured Lachnospiraceae bacterium
CGTGGTCACCGAACACTATCTGATCAAATACACTCAGCTGAAGGATTCCAAGTCGAGGCTGATAGGCTCATATTTCCTCGTGGAGGATAACACGGAGCAGGTTCACTACCTCGCCGAGATCGAGTCAGCGAGAGATCAGGCGAACGAAGCCAATAAAGCCAAGAGCACTTTCCTTGCCAATATGTCTCATGAGATTCGTACTCCCCTCAACTCCGTACTGGGCATGAATGAGATGATCCTGCGGACCACCGACGATCCTCAGCTCAGGGAATACGCCGAGAGCATCAAGCTATCCGGTGATACGCTGCTCAGTCTCATCAATGATGTGCTTGATTTCTCAAAAATCGAGGCCAACAGGATGGACATCATCCCGGTGGAGTACAACCCGCACGACCTGCTCAGAGAATGTTATCATTACTTTGAGCAGATGGCCGAATCAAAGGATCTGTATATAGATGTCACATGTGATGAAACGATACCGTCGCGGCTTATGGGAGATGAGAAGCTGATCCGCCAGATCATGACCAACATCATCTCCAACGCGATCAAGTACACACGCGAAGGCGGAGTCAAGGTCCATATGTCCGATGAGGGCACCGCGAGCGATGTGCGCGATATGGTCATCACCGTATCCGACACGGGTATCGGTATCGAGCAGGAGGACATCAACTATCTCTTCGATGCATTCAAGCGCATCAATGAAAAAGAGAATGCCACGATCCAGGGAACCGGTCTGGGGCTCGCCATTACCAAAGAGCTCGTCACTCTGATGCACGGCACGATATCGGTACATAGCACACCCGGCCAGGGTTCCGTTTTCACCATAGTGATCCCGCAGAAGATCGTGGATAAGACGCCTGTAGGTGAGTTTAAGAAGCACATCAACACAGACAGGAAAGAATACAAGGAGAGCTTCCGTGCTCCCGATGCCCGTATCCTGATCGTCGATGACGCGAAGCTCAATCTGAAGGTCGCACAGGCACTGCTAAAGAGCACACAGATACAGTGTGATACCGCGTCAGGCGGCGATAAGGCGATCGAGATGTGCCGCGATATCAAATACGATCTGATACTGCTCGATCACCGCATGCCCGAGCCGGACGGCATACAGACCTTCCATGTGATCAGCAAAGAAGGGCTCAATACGGACACCCCTGTCATCATGCTCACAGCTAATGTGGTAAGCGGTGCCGAAGAAGAATATATGCGGATCGGTTTCGCGGATTATCTGTCCAAACCGATACACGGCGACGAACTCGAAGCCACTCTGATCAAACACCTGCCGGCGGAGAAAGTTTATACTTAACCCAATGATTTTACAACGCGAACGCCTATGACTGTAGAAGCTTATATCAATCCGGATTTCGGGTGGATGCAGAAACTCATTTTCCTGCTAATATCCATGGCCGGGATCATCATATGTATACTGTTCATAATCGGAGGAGTGAAGATATCCACCTCTTCGATGAAGAAGGACATCCGTAAGCAGGAATTCTATGACAGGTCACTTAACCGGGTTCAGAGATTCTATGAGATGATCATAGCCGGAACCTCGGTCATGTCTTTTTCCTGTGCTTATGTGATCATCAATCACATCAACCGGCTGATCGAATCAGGTGCAACCACCGACAGTGCCGTGCTGCTGAAGCTGGTCGATCTCTGGACGAACGGCAGGGACTTCATCCTACTCCTGCTGATATGCCTCTCATGCGTGCTGAACTCTCTGCTGGACCGGCTCATCATCCCGCTTAAGAAGACCGATAAAGAAGAAAAAGCTTGCGTCCGCATGCTCGCAATGTTCTATGTCATCTTCATCCTCATGTATCTGACTTATCTCGGAGATGAAAGTGAATACAACCCGGTCATGATCTACTATCTCGGACTGATGGTCGGACGATTCGTCTATTTCGATGCCTCGTTCATGGATTTTCTGGGGGCACTGAAGAACCTCTGGAAAAACATCTACCTGCTCATACTTGGATTAACGCTCACAGGTATACTGTGCTATGTGGGATTCAGCATGGGATATCTGCTCGAGAGAAATTACTATATCGTCGGTGCTTTCTATACACACCTGTTCATGGTGGTCTGTGTGTTCATCCTGCACCACTCGCATATATTGCATCTGTTCATACGCAAGCCCAAAGGCTACATCGAGCCCGAAGACAGAGCGACCGCCGAATATGAATATGTTCATGAATTCGACGGTGCCGATTATGACCTTGAAGATGAAGATTCTGACGAGGATTACGACGAGATCGATGATGAGGATTTTGTGTGATCAGCTTTTCTCGTAGTTTTTCAGATGCTTGGCAAGTGTCCTCTCAAGCTCTTCCCCATCTATGGGTTTGGACAGATAATCATCAAATCCCTCCGCTATATACCTCTCCTTGGCTCCGCTGACCGCATCGGCGGTGAGACATATAAAGGGAGTCTCTCTGTTGAGACCGTTCCTGTCATTCCTGATGTAATGCATGGCGGTAACGCCGTCCATACCCGGCATACGCTGATCCATCAGTATCAGATCGTACTGCTTGCGGCATGCCATGGAGATGGCGACTCCGCCGCTCTCTGCCGTTTCGATCTTCACATTCGTGTTCTTGAGAAGTCCCTTCGTAACCAGCAGGTGCATAGGCGTGTCATCCACGATCAGGATGGTGGCACTTACCGCGGATGCGGATCTGGTATCGTCGGTTCCCCCGTTCCCGTCGCTTTCGGAGAGTTCGGTCGCCAGGGCTCCCTGCAGGCTCAGCAATTCATTGATAAGTGTGAGCAATTTGTTGCCTGCGTCCTCAATATTTTTAGCATATTCGTTGATGGCCGACAGAATCTCGCGGGTCCCGGCTCTGTCGATCCCGGGATTGTTCAGCGCCGAATGACTGTCCCGTAAGATCAGTTCATTCATCCCCATGATCGAGTTGATCGGGGTACGTATCTCATGAGACAGCTCATCCAGTATGCCTGAATTCTCCTGTATGTGGGTTATATCTTTTTCACTCATATCATTTATCACTCGTACTCAACCGTGGCCGGGGGCTTCGGTGTGTAGTCAAACAGTACTCTGTTGATGCCGGGTACTTCCGAAATGATCCTCGATACCAGATGATCGATCAGTTCATTGGAGAGGTGCTCGACCGTTACCTCCATAACATCGGTAGTGTTGATCGCACGGATGATGCAGGGCCAGTCAAATGTTCTCTTACCGTCCTTGACACCGGTGGATTTGAAATCAGGTACCACGGTGAAGTACTGCCATACCTTGCCTTCCAGACCGTTCTTCGCGAACTCTTCGCGGAGGATAGCATCCGATTCACGGACCGCTTCCAGCCTGTCTCTGGTGATGGCACCGGGACATCTGACTCCGAGTCCGGGACCCGGGAACGGCTGACGGTATACCATGCCGGCGGGAAGCCCGAGTCTCTCACCTACCACACGGACCTCATCCTTAAACAGGATCTTCACGGGCTCCACGAGTTCGAACTGCATATCCTCGGGCAGACCGCCTGCATTGTGATGTGCCTTGATGCCTGCCTCGCTCTCGAGGATATCCGGCCAGATGGTTCCCTGTGCCAGGAACTCTATGCCGTCGAGCTTACGGGCTTCCTCTGCAAATACCTCTATGAACTCACCGCCGATGATCTTACGCTTGGTCTCGGGGTCGGTCACACCTGCGAGCTTATCGAGGAATCTGTCGGTAGCATCCACATATATCAGATTGGCCTTCATCTGGTTTCTGAAGACTTCGATCACCTGCTCGGGTTCACCTTTTCTGAGAAGTCCGTGATTGACGTGTACGCACACGAGCTGATCGCCGACTGCCTTGATGAGCATTGCGGCTACTACGGATGAATCCACACCGCCGGACAGGGCGAGCAGAACCTTCCTGTCGCCTATCTGCGAGCGAAGTGCTTCTATCTGCTCGGCGATAAAAGCATCTGCCAGTTCGGGGGTGGTGATCCTGACCATATCGTCAGGTCTTCTGTCCATTGCCATTTTGATATCCTCCTGAGATTTGAATTTATATAATAGTTACTTCACAAGCTCTGATGCCCACTCGATCGCATCATCGATATGAGGTCTGAAGTTATCCTCTCCGACTTTCTCCACGAATCCGTCCTTGCGCATCGTGTTCATCGGCTGTTCATTCACATGCGAGAAAACCAGCTGGATGTTCCTCTGTGCGCAGCGCTCGTAGAAATTCTCAAGCGAATGCATCGCGGTCGCATCGAGCGCGGGAACCCCTCGCATACGGATGATGATGGCTCTGGTCTCATCACGGAAGTTCATGGTGTCGATCTGACCGGAGCTGCCGAAGAACATGGGACCGTATATCTCATACACTCTGACCTGAGGCGGGATAGGCTTCAGATTCATACCGTCGGGGTCATCCTCGGGGTCGAAGTATTTCCACCCGACCACACCCGACTCCTCGCTCATGCGCTTCATGAAAAGGAGTACTGCGATGAGCATGCCGATCTCTATGGCTATGACGAGGTCAAACACGACTGTCAGAACAAATGTCAGAACCAATACGATTATATCACTCTTCGGTGCAGTCTTACACAGGTGAACGAAAGTCCTCCACTGACACATATTGTAGGCGACTATAAAGAGGATAGCCGCAATGGTGGGCATGGGGATCAAAGCCGCATAAGGCATGAGGACAAGCAGTACGAGAATGAGCGTGACCGAATGGATGATGCCGGCCACAGGCGTACGTCCGCCGTTCTTGATATTCGCAGCGGTACGGGCGATCGCACCGGTGGCGGGGATACCGCCGAAGAGTGCTGAACCGATATTACCGCAGCCCTGTGCTATGAGTTCCATGTTCGAGCGGTGATGCGAGTTGATCATACTGTCGGCCACGACGCATGACAGAAGCGACTCGATTGCTGCAAGTATCGCGATGGTGAACCCATCCGGCAGTGCCGCACTGATCGCAGTCATATTTATCTGCGGTATATGAAGTGTGGGGAGTCCGCTGCGGATCGTGTAGAGATCTCCGATCGTATTCACTTTCATCCCGGTGAACTTCACAAGCAAAATCCCGACTATAACGGCTATCAGGGAGCCGGGAATCCTGTCACTGATACGCGGCCAGATGATGAGTATAGCCAGGCTGATCGTTCCGACCAGAAGTGCATATGGATTAAGCGTGGTGATGTTGCTCCCTATCGCCCTGAACTTATCCATGGTCTCTATAGTGGCCGTCCCTGCCGGGTAACTCAGTCCCAGGAAATCCTTGATCTGACCGATCACTATCGTGACCGCTATACCCGCCGTGAAGCCGGTGGTGATCGTGTATGGAATGAACTTGATCAGGCCTCCGAGTCTGAACACACCCATCAGTATCAATATGATGCCTGCTATGATGGTCGCAAGCATCATTCCTTCCATGCCGTTCTTCGCGATGATGCCGGCCACTATCGTTGCAAAAGCTGCCGTAGGGCCCGCTATCTGCACACGGCTTCCGCCCAGAAATGCGATGATGAAGCCCGCAACTATCGCAGTATATAAGCCCTCCTCAGGGCCGACTCCCGATGCCAGAGCCAGTGCTATGGACAGCGGCAGAGCGATGATCGCTACTATGATACCCGATACCACATCTGTACCGAACTGCTTGAGATCATAGTGCTTGATCGTCGAAAAAAGCATTGGTTTAAGTCTGTCTTGATTCATCTTGTGTCATTAAGTCCTTTCTGTTCTGCTTTATAA
>CAMONC010000139.1 GCA_946620235.1 uncultured Lachnospiraceae bacterium
TATTTGAGAATGAGAGAACAGTAAATGTCGTACAGAGTGACGGAGCACTGTCAGCAACCGATGTCCGGTACACATATGATATCGACGAGGAAGCTGCAACTGTGACTGTATATGTTACGGATGATGCACATGGAAATATACAGATGGAATGTCCTTTCATCATGTACAGGGGCTACAGTGCCACGGATGTGGATACGGGACTTGCACTTGATGTAAGTGAAGGTGACAACGGGCTGGTCTGTATCGATGTCCCGGCGGGGTATACCGGTACCTTTACAGTGAGCTATACCGGCACTTTGATACAGAGGATATCATATTTTGTCAGCCTCTTTGCTGCGGTTCTGTTCATTCTGGTTGCAGCAGGCAAAACTGCAAATGTAACCGGTACACTTGTTGTGCGTACCGTGGTCATGGTCACAGGCATTATGGCCTGTTTATGCATAGTGGTCATTATGACCTGTGCCTCATCATTCAGCGTTCTTGTTGCCGATGACTTTTCACATGCATCCAGCATAGGGGTCTTTCGGGTTCCCTTCCGCGAGTATCTGGCGGCATCGTTCCGATACGCATGTAAAGTTTATAAGAACTGGCAGGGCACATATTTTGCGATGTTTATACAGGCACTTTTGTCTCCTGCCAATAATTATGGTTTTTCACAGCTGCGGATCGTTATGGTGGCAAATACATTATTGTTCTTTGCCGCTTTTGCTTTTCTTATTTATTCATTCACTCGCAGTCTCGGGAGAGAGGCAGCATATCTCAGAGTCGTAGTGATCTTTCTGGCTTTTTTCTGCGTGTGCGGTTATACTGTGTATCCGGAAATCTTTTTCTGGTTCTCGGGAGCCGCCTCCTATACTATCCCTCTGTCCTGTCTGATGATCGGATTATCATTACTGTATCCGGGTGTTGATGACAGATTGCCGGCAGGCTGTATGATCGGCAGTATCCTGTTCGGTGCGATGGCTATGGGTGGGTCTCTGGCAGTCTCGGGTACGGGATGCTATGCAGCGGTTCTGGGATGCGTTTATCTGCTATGGAGCAGACGGAGACTGCCGATACGTCATATCATAGTGACTATGGTGTGGGTCATCTGTGCAGGAGTTAACGCGATGGCTCCAGGTAATTACGTGCGTCATGGACATATCGATGACACCGGACTTCATCCGATCACGGCTCTGATAAGTGCAGTTGATATGGTGGCGGATCGGGGAAAGTATCTGATCAGACATACCCGGTTTGTCGGTGTTATGATAGTGGCTGTGATACTGGGGATCATTGCAGGGCGTCTCGTTGAGAATATTTCAGGTGACAGTCAGGCTGTTGCGGGTGACCGTATCAGCAGAGTGGTGATATCGGTATTGGGACTCGTCACACCGGTTGTTGCTGCATTCCCGGTGATGCTCGGGTCTCCTGGCAATGACATCGCGGAGAGATGTGTATTTGTGATGGATCTGTCGATCATTATTTCTTTCCTTCATCTGTGTCTTATGCTCGGAGTGTATTTAGGCAGATATGTATCCGAAACCAAATCATGGGTTGCATATGCTTTGCTGGCGGTCATGGCGATCGCTTCAATGGTTGTTGTTGATCGTGGGATCGGAGATATAACCGTATTACATGTCGGAAGGGAATTGGCTCACGGGGTTTATTCCGACCATTTCAATGAATGTAAGGATTTCATTGAATCTATGGACCGCTATGAACCGGGGGAAGATGTTAGGATACCTGAAAGCGAATTTCCTCGATATATCGAGAATACCTATAATTTCTATCTGACCGATGATCCGGAAGAATGGGTTAATGTCTCTTTTGCCGAGTACTATGGATTCGGGAGCATAATGATCTGTCCAATCAGCGCGTCATCATAAGTCATCACGACCGTATCGATGCCGTAGTAATGCTCCGCCGCCTGATTGGTAAATGCATGTTCTTTCTCTATGATGGGCATATGCTGCAAAGGCCCCTGATCGTAGTTTACAGGTGCCACATATACGACGAGTTCTCCGTCATGCGGCTGAGACTGCATCACGGCCGCCTTTTCCAGCAGCTGGGTCTGCTCATCCATCTGAGACCGGAAATCTCCGGCTAAACCGCTATGCACATAATCAAAACACTGATAAGAAGTAATGGCAGGTATGCTGTGCCTGAAAACAATGACTGTCAGAAACCACAGGATCAGAGCATGGGTGACGAGTAACGGTTCAGCCCCCTTGCTGTAAAGCCCGGCAGCGATCCTGTTTCCGATAATGAACTCCGTCATAAACAGAAAAAGAAGGAATGACAGGAACTGCATATTAACCACTCCGCGTGTTGCATCCTGTACGTCGGCAAATATCAGCGGAGCTTCCATGGCGGCATATACCAGAAAGAGTACGGGGATAATGAGAGGGATCAGGGGTACCCTGACCGGTTCGATGCCGCTGCTCCGGTACTGATCGAGCATGAAGCGGATTATCAGCACGAACAGTACTGCCATGGCTGCGATCATTAGGGGAGCTTCAGCGATAAAGGCAATCCCGTCAGTGATACTTTTGATGATGCTTTGTATGATCGTTTCGGCCACTCTGGACATACTGAGGACCATGTCACTGCCGCCCCGGACTCTGTTCCCGGGTGCAGTCATGCTTATGATCAGTCCTGCCGCACCGGATAATACGGGGATCGTGATCCAGAGATCATCCCTCCTGTGAGTGATCAGGATATGATACAGAGTGATCAGAAGCAGTCCCATCAGGCTGAGCATGGAGATCTGATAGTTTACTCCGCCCAGCAGGAAGGATATGATCGTCAGGACACACAGCAGTATTGTTTTCTTAATCCTGCTGGCTGACATCAGCCATATGATCAGTACACTGAACTCAGTCAGACACAGCGAATATGCAAATGTATAGTGCATACTTCCGGCCCACCAGAACAGGGAGTTCTGTGTCGACGGAATGAACTCCATGCCGATCAGCCAGAAGATAATTGCGATGGACAGTGTTTGCGGGATGCTCATCCGAAAGATCTTACGCGCGATCATATATACGAAGAAAAGAGTGCTCCCGAGCCAGATCACTATATTGACGAACGGTGTCATAGCATACAGACCGGTCCCAAAGAGCTCCGGCTGGATCGCATAGAGATAGTCCGATGTATAGCATCCTTCCCAGTTGTAATACATACTTTCGATGTTTGAGAAAGCTTCTTTGATCACGGCAAATACGGAATGAGTCTGTAACCATACCGCATGCGTGACTGTAGAGTTGCTCAGATCATCACCTGTGGCACGACCGTACGGAGCGATCACGAATACCGGAATGAGCATGCATAAGGTCAGAAGAACCGCGCCTGCCAGGATCAGTTTGGAATCAAAGAGTTTATCAATCTTCCTGAGTGCTTTCATGTGTCTTTTCTTCTTCCACGATGAATACGGGCTTCCGCTTTACGGATTCAAAACATCTCCACAGATAGTTGCCCAGGATAGACAGCGTGATCATTATGATGCCGAAAGCCAGCAGCAGAAGAACGAACATGCTGGTCCAGCCTTCTACGGGTTCGCCGACCACAGCCCATTTGATCACGTAATACAGGATCATTATGACAGATATGAGACTGACGATACCCCCGATGATCCCCACGAAATGTATCGGGACATCTGAATTGGTAAACATCATGTCCATGAAGCATTTTATCTTCTTCTTTAATGTCCAGCGGCTTTTGCCGATCTGACGGGCCTTCCTGACATAGGGAACTGTCGTACTCTTAAATCCGAGCCATAGTATCTGACCCTCTATGGCGATATTGGTCTCGTCCATATTCAGCAGGACATTTATGGCACGTCTGTCTATGAGAAAGATATTGAAACCGCCCTTTGGCATCTGAGGGAAAGCGATCTTACGCGTGCACCAGTAATAGAAATTCGCAAAGAACTGCTGGAGTGCACCTTCTTCTCTGGCTTCGCGGACCGCGAGGACGACATTGTATCCCTCTTTCCATTTATGAAACATATCCAGGATCAGTTCACTCGGCTCCTGCAGGTCGGCTGCCTTGTTGATGGCGCAGTCTCCGGTACAGTATGAGTATCCGCACAGTATGGCAGGATGCTCTCCGAAATTGCGTGAATGGCGATAAAGTCTGATCCGGTCATCCTTTTCAAAGACAGCATTCATTTCTTCCCAGCTGCTGTCCTGACTTCCGTCATCTATCATGATGATCTCGTAGTCATCATCCTCCGCGAGGATGGCGTCGAGTGCCTTTTCTTTCATGTCTTCGTAGAGCGGCAGAATTTCTCCGGCATTATAATATACCGGAATGATTATACTGAGTTTGGCCATAAAGGTTCACCTTTGTATTTTGAAAAGGGGGTTACGGTTACATGCTGTCTGATATGACATACAGTTAGATTTTACCACATTTGTACATAGCGGGTGCAGATTTTGATATACTATAGGGTAGTTTCGATTCAGATGTTGAGGTTGATCCCGGGTGAAATATTCTTCCGTTAAGCGTAATGCCATACTGAACGTCATACGTACCGTATTTGCAATCCTTTTTCCGGTCATCACCTATCCGTACTCGGCCAGAGTGGTGGGTGTCGTGAATATAGGCAAGGTGAACTATATATATTCGTTCATTTCGTATTTCATGATATTCGCGATGTTCGGGATCGAGACGTACGGTGTCCGCGAATGTGCCGCAGTCAGGGGGGACAGCGAGCAGGCTTCAGCAGCCGTATCGAGACTGTGGAGTTATTCGCTGGTCACAACCTTCATAGCACTGATCGGACTGGGACTTCTGACATTCGTATATATTCCCCTGCACTCATATCTGCCGGTCATACTTATACAGAGTCTGAGCGTGATATTCACATCAGTCGGTGCAGACTGGATATATGTGGTTTATGAGGACTATACATATACCACTGTCCGCGGTATCGCGATCAACGTGATCAATCTCATTATCCTCTTTACATGCGTGCATAAGCCGGAGGATTATCTGATCTATGCATTTCTGACTATCTCATATATCGTGCTGGGCAGTATCGCGAATCTTTTCCGCATACACAGATTCGTGAGGTTGCGGTTATGCAGGATCCCGGACTTCCGCGCCCTTACCCGCAAGCTGCTTCCGTTCCTGGTCAACGATATGAGCATAGCGGTCTATGTGGGGATGGATATGACGATCCTGGGCATGATGCACGGAGACTACAAGGCAGGTATTTACTCCGCATCGGTAAAGATATATACGATAGTCAAAACTGTCTTCATAGCGATCTTCTCGGTAACACTGGCCAGACTGTCTGCACATATTGCAGCCGGTGAGAAGGCAGAATATAAGAAGCTGATATCCGGAGTCACTTCCGTCTTTGTGATACTGGCCTTCCCTGCCATGGTGGGGCTGATCCTGTATGCGGATCCTATCGTATTGCTTATCGCGGGACCGGAATATGCCGAAGCGGCCGGATCACTCAGACTGCTGGCTGTGGCACTCGTATTCGCTGCATTCGGAGGTATAGCCACGAGGTGTGCGAACATTCCGCTGGGTTATGAGAAAGTCAATACAGTGGCTACGATCACAGCTGCTGTGGAAAATACTCTGCTCAACCTGCCCATGATTTGGTTCTTCAGTGAGATCGGTGCGGCGATAACCACGATCCTGGCCGAGGCAACCGTACTCGTGATGTGTCT
>CAMONC010000140.1 GCA_946620235.1 uncultured Lachnospiraceae bacterium
ATACTGTGCGGTAACATCTTCTATCCCGCTGTATCCGTTTTCCTGTCTTGCATTGTATGAAGCCACATCAATGATCTTATCGGGATCATACACACCGTCGGTTTCCATCTGCGTTCTGATCGTCACATATTTAAGCACTCCCTCGGTTTCCTTACCTAAAACGGTGTTAAAAAATACCGATTCCTCATAAGCGCGTCCCTGATCGCTCGCACTCAGATGATATATCTCATTCTTATCATATGAGCTGACTACCACTATAGAGCTGGCCACGTACATGAGCAGCATCACAGCCGCAACTGTTATCAGTACATGTTGCAGGAATTTCAGAAACCCTGTCTTTACACTTTTTTTCGGTGCTTTGTGTTCACGTTCCTTCTTCGGAACACTGTTCTTTTCTTTTTTAAACATCTTAGCTCCCCTCATATTTCTCGGCCTTATAGCCTATCCCCCATACGACTTTGATATATCTGGGGTTCTTCGGGTCTATTTCAATCTTCTCTCTGATATGTCTGATATGTACCGCTACGATGTTATCCGAACCGTATGCCTCTTCATTCCAGATATTCTCATAGATCTGATCCGAGGAAAAAACCTTGCCGGCGTTGCTGACCAGGAGCTTCAGGATATTAAACTCAATAGGTGTCAACTTAACTTCATCCTCATCCACATATACCTGCTTGGTATCGTCGTTGATCACAAGACTTCCGGTAGAGTAAACATTAGATGAATCTTCTCCGGTGATACTGCCCAAAGAAGTGTATCTCCTGAGGGCTGACTTGACTCTCGCTACCAGCTCCAGCGGATTGAAAGGCTTGGTCACATAATCGTCGGCTCCAATATTCAGTCCAAGGATCTTATCGGCATCCTCCGATTTCGCACTCAGAATGATGATCGGGATCGAATACTTCTCTCTTATCTTAAGTGTCGCATGTATCCCATCCAGTTTCGGCATCATTATATCGATGATCAGCAGATGAATAACCTGTTCATCGAGTACTTGAATAGCCTGTACACCGTCATATGCTTTATAGACGTTGTAACCTTCCTGTGTAAGATAGATCTCTATGGCATCCACTATGGTCTTATCATCATCACATACCAGTATATTTGACATAGCACCCTTCCCGGACCATTTTATTCGATCCTCACATTAGACATTAAAACATTTGAATATAAAGAAAAGCTTAAGACAATTATGAAGATTCTCTTAAGCTTAAATCCCTCAAATAATAACCAAACTCCGGTTCTTACAGATAATATGTATGCTCATCTATCCATGATGGAATCAAAATACTCACGCCATTTTTGATTAACCGTTTCCGGACGGTAACCCAGCATGGTCTCATATGCTGCTTTTCCAAGTCGCTCAGCATATTCCGGGTCTTCAATGATCTGCCGTATGGCCACGGCAAATGCATCGGTGTCACGAACCCCTGTCAGAATACCGTTTTCTCCGTTCACGATCAGCTCTGCCGGTCCTCCACAGGGACAATCAGTCGATATGCACGGCAATCCGAGGCTCATGGCTTCGAGCAGAGTATTCGGCATGCCCTCCGTATCGGATGGAAGCAAAAAAGCATAAGCATCATATAATCTGTCCGGAACATCGGATACAATCCCCGGGAAATCCACACGATCCGCTATACCGCAAGACTCGGCAAGTTCGACCAGCTTTCCTCTGTCCGGACCGTCTCCGCACACCACCAGTCTGAATTCCGGCCTTTCCGTTGCCGCCTTGCCAAAAGCCGATATGGCCATAGCCTGATTTTTATTATCATCCATACGCCCAACCACATAGATATCGTGTTTACGCTCACCATCAAACCGTTCCTTCACAAAAGCGGGACTGACGGAATTGGGCAGGATAACGGATACACGTCTGAGTCCCCTGCGAAGAAATGCCTGCTGTCTGTGTGTCTGCATGATGATCCCGTCAGCCTCTCCGAAGAGAGTCTGCAACAATATACGCATGATCCTGGTGGGATACTCGAGGGGCGGATCAGCCACGATCGACACAACTACTCTGGTCGGAAGAAATGCCGCACAGGTCACCGCCATGAAATTGGCTTTTCCTATCGTAGTCATGAGCAGATCCGCATCTGTTCGCCGGATGATACCATGAAGTTTGAGTATACGTGCGCAGAAATTATATATCCGCCCCCTGCACTCCTCTTCGCTGATATCCGATATAACTCTTTCCGCGCCTTCAGGCAGATCGTATTCATCCTCATATTTATATTGAGTAATAAATGTCACGGCATATCCGACTGACAGGAAATACTCCGCCAGGTTCACGAATACCCGCTCTGCTCCTCCTTTGTTAAGTGACCCTATGTAAAAAGCGACATGACGCGGTTCTCTGCGTGGTGATCCCAATATGCGCACCCACGCTCCACCGGCAAGAAACAACAGGTATGCCCTCGCGATAAACGGTGAAACAAAATGTGCTTCTACAAGTGTAAACACTACAACGGAAAGCGTTAGGATGAAGCCGGCATAGTCTCTGCGTCGGTACTGATATGCAAACAGGATCAAAACAGACAGCATGGCCAAAGCCCCGGGAATGATGCCATACCACCAGAAAAGACGGACAAAGCCCATGTCGATATACCTGTTAAAATCGGGAGACGAAAACAGTGTCCAGTTCTCCAGCACCGCCCCTCCGTTTTCAAAAGCATACAGACTAGCTATTCTGCCGGTAAAAATATTGTTTAGCTTGATCTGGAATTCCGTTTGCTCTTCCCACCAGGCAGAAACCTTGGCGGAATATATGGACAGGCCGAGGCACACCAAAGTGATAAGCCCGCCGGAGACATATACCCATGCGCGCTTAGCCAGTCCCGGAAACACCTTGAACACAAATCCCAGAAGTGCACTGAAAAAGATCATCAAAACAGCTGTACGGCAATGAGTGAAAAAATATACAACTACGCCTAACCCTGCTATCAACACATAGCTGAATGCGCTCAAACGGTCATGATAAAGATAAATTCCCAATGCAACGAACAACCATATCTGGATGCCCAGTGTATTAGAGCTTCCCAGTCCCAGGCTGAGCATGAAAAGATCCGCTTTTTCACCGTATCCGTACGGTGCCACAAGCTCACCCATAACTCCCAGTGCAGCCAAAAGCACCAGCACCAACGAACCTGCGATCGTCAGGATATAGTTGAATTTGAGTGCCCTTTTAACATCAATATCCTTCATGGCAATAATAAATACCATGGCACGGATGATCTCATCTTTGATACTGATCGAATACGCAAAAATACAAAATGCGGCCGTCAGGATAATGAAAGCCCATTCACGCGGAGTATATTTCGTGCATACACACTTGACCAGGAATAAGACGAAAGTAACGCGAAACATCATACTCTGATAAGGATTGATCCAGTCAGCCCGATCCAAAATGAATATGACGATCTCACAAAAAAGGGCTATGTAGAAGAACACACGCCCAATCTCGCGAACCGTAGGAGTATATATGCGATTATAAACAGACATCAGTCTGCCGGTCTTGGTTTTATCCATAAAACAAAACTCTTAATAAGAAAGGATATGTCAGGCAAATCTTTGTACGGATGTATGATCACTCTTGCGGATATGTGCTTTTCTGAGGACCAGATCAAAATAATACTCTATCAGATCACGTCTGAAAGGCTTATATACAGCATCATATTCCTGTCTGGAAATTCCGCAATCGGCTATATCCCTGTATTTACCTCTGTAAGTAACACAAATATCCGTCAGTTTATTTCTGCAGAACTCATATTCACCCAGAGAAAACTTATTATACACATACTTGTATTCTCTGAGATTTACTTCCCTGCTCTCGGCGCATTCATTGGTCATCTGGCCCGCACTTACGCCTATACATATAAGCGGCTCACGACTGCAGACCATCTTTCCGCCATTCTTAAGTAATCCCATATAGAAATCGGCATCTATCAGCCACTTAAGATACGGATCAAACCTTAAGTCCGAACGCCTGTAAACAGTCGCCGAAGGAGCTCCTATATACTGACCGACATAAATGTTGCGCCAGTCATCCTCTATAAGTGCCTGATGCTCATCCGTAATGCAACGGTCATAATAGTTACTCAGATCGTTATCCTCGGGATCCACGGGGATCGTCACCTGTCTGGAGCCGCAATACGCGAGTACCGCATCGGGATGTTGATCGAGCATATCGACGAACTTCCTAAGCGAATCCGGGAAAGTAAACCAGTCATCCTGATGCATGATCTTGATATACTCACCGGAAGACAGGTCAATGGATCTGTTCCAGTTACCGCCCGGCCCGAGAGGTTTATCATTGTGGTAATATGACGTAGCGACAACACCCTCAAATCGTCTGACCACATCACGCACGGAATCATCGGGAGTATCATCCGTGATGATCACCTCGAAGTCCGTATAATCCTGTTTCTCTATGGACTTTAATAATCGCTCTACGCCCCGCGCATCTTTATAGGCGGGTATGCATATTGATACTTTAGCCACTTATACTCCCCGATACTGTCAGATCATGAACCGCAAGCCATGCCTGGGATAGATCAGATGCTTGTATTCCTTCAGATGAGTCCGGAGATACTCGGGATAAGTCTCATCTATGGGAACTATCTGAAAATCGGCATCTCTTCCGAGTATATCGCTGTGAGATTTGATATTCTTCCCGACACTCCAGAGAACCCGTCGTTTATTGTACTCCTGATGTGCGGCCGATCTGATCTTGTATCTCGCACGACTTGCCGCGGATCTCTTTTTCTCTCCGCCCATATATGAGAAATGCCATCCGCCGTCGGGAACTCTGATCATAAGAGGCTGCTGTTCTTTATCACGCAGTTGCTCCGTTGTATATTTTGAAAGCATGGAATAAGCACAGATCTTGGTCCCCAGCCATCTGCGGTCTGTCCCCTCCACTCCCGGAAACTCACCGGTTATGGAGAGCAGATTGCCTGACTTTTCCTCCATATCCACATACACATAGAAGTTTCTCTGAGCCAGAGCATATATCCTGGTCGGATCAAAATCAGCAAGAACCTTCTTTACAGCCTCGGGATTGGGTATCTCATCAACATCCGAGAATATGATTATATCATCGGGTTTGGCGTCTTTAAGCCCTCTGGCTACTGCACATTTCTGATGTGAATCCCTCACGAAAGGTGTACAGTCCATGGGGGTATCATCGATCACATTATGTATGATTTTGCTCTCAAAATCCGCGAAACGTTTCTTGTTCTCGGCATAATATAATTTTTTCGGATCGCCGGAAAACGTGACTGTCGACTCGCTGATCACGAACTTATCAACTATATCATTCATCACGTTCATTCGCATCTTCAGAATATCCAGCTCGTTGAAAAACTGAAAACAATCGTATACCATATCCAATCCTCTCCGTCCGGTATCATTTGCCGGTCATCTTTTTAAGTTTCTTTTCTATACGCCTGATGATATCGGGTTTTCCCTTAAATCTCGGATATCCGGCATTGGTACCTGCCCATTTATGAAAAGCAAAAGGAGTAATACCCTCTATCTCGGGGATCATGGTCTCATGTGAGAAATACTTTGCCACTTCCAGCGGAGCTATACTCATCCCGGCTTCT
>CAMONC010000141.1 GCA_946620235.1 uncultured Lachnospiraceae bacterium
TGCAGCTCTTGACGACCACGGCATCTCCCACGGCGTAGACAAAGACGTCATCGTAATGGGCTTCGACTGCAACAAGTGGGCACTTCAGGAACTGCTTGATGGCAACTGGAACTATGACGGACAGTGCAATCCTTTCCAGTCTTCTTACATCGACGAGATCATCAAGAAGCTTGAAGCTGGCCAGACCATCTCCGAGAAGGTTGTTATCATGACCGAGAAGGGCTTCGATGCTACAACTATTACCGAGGATGATGTAAACAACTACGGTATCTGATCTGAATAGAAGTACCAAATAGTTAATGTTGGGCGCGGAGGCGTAAATAAGCGCTATCCGCGCCCTTTATGTGAGTAGTCAAACAGCGGAGGTGACATGCGTGAAAGATAACGCTGTGCTGGAGATGAAAGGCATCGATAAGGTCTTCCCCGGTGTCAGAGCATTGCAGAATGTCGACTTTACCTTATGTGAAGGCGAAATACATGCACTGATGGGAGAGAACGGTGCCGGAAAGTCCACATTGATAAAAGTTTTAACCGGCGTCTATGTAAAGGATGGCGGACAGATATTCCTGAAAGGGCATGATGGAGAGGTTCATATCAAGTCCCCGCAGGATGCTCAGAATCTTGGAATAAGCACAGTGTATCAGGAGATCACGCTGTGTCCCAATCTCTCGGTTGCCGAGAACATGTTCATTGGACGTTCAAAGAGCGCAACTCTTAACTGGTCGCAGATGAATAAGGCAACTACAGAGATATTACAATCACTTGATATACCTGCGACTGCCACTATGCAGCTGTCTAATTGCTCCATCGCGGTTCAGCAGATGATAGCCATAGCCAGAGCAGTGGATATGGAGTGCAAGGTTCTGATCCTTGATGAACCTACATCCAGTTTGGATGATAATGAAGTGGCCAAACTCTTTAAGCTGATGAGAGATCTGAAGGCAAAGGGTGTCGGTATCATATTTGTTACCCATTTCCTGGATCAGGTATATGAAGTGTGCGACAAGATAACCGTTTTAAGAGACGGGCAGCTTGTCGGGGAATATGAGATAGAGAAACTGCCCAGACTCGAACTGGTTAGCAAGATGCTGGGTAAGGAGATGGATGATCTCTCCGAGATCAAGGAAAGCTCCGGAGAAACTCAGGCAGTAAAAGATGAGGTTCCCGTAGTTGAAGTTGAAGGCCTGTATTCAAATACCGGCATCAAGCCTTTTGATTTCTATATCAATAAAGGCGAAGTTAACGGATTTACCGGTCTGCTTGGATCCGGCAGAAGCGAATGCGTCAGAGCCATATTCGGTGCCGACAGAGTAGTGGGCGGTACAGTCAAAGTGAACGGTAAGGAAGTCAAGATCAAGGCTCCCATAGATGCCATGAAGAACGGTATAGGTTATCTTCCCGAGGACCGTAAGGTCGATGGTATCATAGGCGATCTGAGCGTACGTGAGAACATTCTTCTGGCTGCTCAGGTTCTCAAGGGATTCCTGAAACCTTATAAGAAATCCGAGCAGTATAAGCTTGCACAGGAATACATACGCATGCTGTCTATCAAAACGGCGAGTGAAGATACTCCTATCAAGTCGCTGTCAGGAGGTAATCAGCAGAAGGTTATTCTGGCCAGATGGCTTTTGACTCATCCCGAATATCTGATCCTTGATGAGCCTACCAGAGGTATCGATATAGGTACCAAGGTTGATATACAGAAGCTGGTTCTGAAACTGGCCGGAGAGGGTATGAGTGTGACATTCATATCTTCGGAGACTGACGAGATGCTCAGAACATGCTCGAGACTGATCGTCATGAGAGATCTGAATAAGGTCGGAGAACTCTCCGGAGATGATCTTAACCAGTCGAAGATCATGAGTACGATTGCAGGAGGTGACAAATAATGGAGAGGATCAAACAGAGATTTGTCATATCTAATATATTCAGAAACCAGTTATTTATCCCGATCGCAGCTCTGCTCATCATCTTTATATTTAATCTGATAGCAGACCCCGGATTCTTCAAGGTTACTCTTGGATATAATAATGCCGGCAATCCGCTTCTGAACGGATACCTGATAACCATTTTGGACTACGGTTCGGAGCTGGCCATACTTGCCATAGGCATGACCCTCGTAACCGCAGCCAGTGGTGGACAGGATATCTCGGTGGGAGCGGCAATAGCTATAGCCGGATCGGTCATCCTGAGAGTCCTCTGCGGATCGGATTCCAGATCCGAAGAACTTCATGCGCCTATCATTGTTGCTTTTCTGATCGCCTGTGTAGTGGCAGCTCTTTTCGGCGCTTTTAACGGTGTGCTGGTTGCCGTGTTCAAAATCCAGCCCATGGTTGCGACTCTTATCCTGTATACGGCAGGACGTTCGATAGCCGCCTGGATAAACAACAATGAGCTTCCCATCGTAAATGATGTGAGATTCACTTACTTCGGCGGACTTATCCCCGGTATACCGATACCGGTACCTTTCTTTATCGCTGCTATATGTGTGGCCATCATCTTCCTGGTACTGAAGTTCACCACACTGGGTCTGTATACACAGGCAGTGGGTATCAATGAGAGAGCAGCCAAGTTAAACGGTCTGAATCCCGTGGCGATCAAAA
Source organism: uncultured Lachnospiraceae bacterium (assembly GCA_946620235.1). Classification (GTDB taxonomy): domain Bacteria; phylum Bacillota; class Clostridia; order Lachnospirales; family Lachnospiraceae; genus XBB2008. The sequence continues at coordinate 2,604 of CAMONC010000141.1, forward strand.
TCCTGACATTCGTAATACTTGGACTGTGTGTTGCGGTCTGCGGACTGATCAAAACCAGCCGTCTGTCTACGATCAACTATTCGGTTATTGCCAAGGATATAGAAATGGATGCGATACTTGCGGTAGCTTTGGGCGGTAATGCACTCGGTGGCGGTAAGTTCAATATGTGGGCATCGATCCTCGGTGCATATGTTATTCAGGCTCTGACCACCACCCTTTATAAGTTCAATGTTAAGTCCAATGCTTTGCCGGCATATAAGGCAGTCGTGGTCATAATCCTGGTTGTTGCTTCCGCTCCCATAGTCAGAGAGAAGGCTCAGGAGATCGTGAAGAAACTGCGGGCCGGCCGGGTTGAAAAGGAGGTGGCTTAAGATGGAACAGAAAAAGTCACTGAAAACAATACTTAAGAATATGTCCGACACCAATCTGCTGCTGGTCATTACGATAGTCGTATTTTTACTCATGTATGCTTTTGCCATGATATTTCTGGGAAAAGGCTTTTTGAAACCGCAGACCTTCTGCAATATCCTCAATGAAAATGCGGCACTTATAATCCTTTCGTGCGGCATGAGTCTGGTCATGATCACAGGCGGTATCGATATCTCTGTCGGTGGTGTGACAGCGCTGGTATGTATGAGCTGTGCGGTGTTCATTGATTATAAGGGCGGCTCGATAATAGGCTCCATAGGAATCGCATTGCTTATCGGATTGCTGTATGGTCTCTTCCAGGGTTATCTCGTAGCTTACCTCGATATCCAGCCCTTCATCGTTTCTCTTGCGGGTATGTTCTTCGCCAGAGGTATGACGACCATAGTAAATACCGAGCCCTTCAACGTAGCTAATGAGGCGTTTGTTGCTCTTAAGGATACGAGAGTATCCCTGCCCGGCATAGGCAGTGTAAACAAGAACGGTGATTTCATAAATGCTTATGTGGAGATCGGAGTGGTTGTCGCACTTATAATAGTGATCCTGATGTTTGCATTCCTCAGATGGACCCAGATCGGCCGCAACTTCTATGCAGTGGGAGGAAACAAGCAGAGTGCTCTGATGCTCGGTATCAATGTTAAGAAAACAAAGTTTATCGCTCATCTGATCTGCTCGATCCTGGCAGGTATCGGAGGCTATGTTTACTTCCTTCATGTAGGCAGCGGATCCGCTTCACATGCAAGCGGCGCGGAAATGAATGCTATTGCATCATCCATAATTGGTGGTACAATGCTTACCGGAGGTGTCGGTAATATCATCGGTACATTATTCGGTGTGTTGTCACTCTCCACGATCAAGAACATTGTGGCCAGTGCCGGATTTGACCAGGCTTGGTGGACAGGCATTACCGTAGCTGTTATGCTTTGCATTTTCCTGGTAATACAGAGTGTGGTTCTGGCACGTAAATCCAAGTAACGGATGTATGTGATACATGAAAAAAAGATTTAAGATCAATCTGTCCGCATTCCTTTCATTAACCCTGGCGGTTATGATCACGGCTTGCGGATCGGGAAAAGATGATCATATTATGACAGACTCTGCCGATGACACGGCAGGGTCTGTTTCTGATACTACTGTTGTCGGCTTTTCACAGCTCGGAGCTGAGTCTGACTGGAGAAGTGCCAATTCGGAATCCATGAGGGCGGCTTTTTCGGCGGATAAAGGATATGAACTTCTGTTTGAGGACGGACAGCAGAAGCAGTCCAAGCAGATCACCGCTATACGTTCATTCATTCAGCAGGGTGTGGATTATATAGTACTTGCCCCCGTCACACAGGATGGCTGGGACAGTGTGCTGCAGGAGGCCAAAGAGGCGGATATACCTGTGATCATAGTTGACCGTATGGTGGAGACTGCGGATGATGATCTTTTTACATGCTGGGTAGGCAGCGATTTCTATCTGGAAGGGTGCAAAGCCTGTGAGTGGCTACGCAAATATGCGGCTTCTCAGGGGATGTCAGGTGCAGACCTTCATATCGTCAATATTCAGGGTACGATCGGTTCCTCCGCACAGATAGGGCGTACTGCGGGGCTGGAGGAGTATTCCGAAAAATACGGTTGGGATCTGCGTGAGGAAACCCCCGGTGATTTCACTCAGGCCAAAGGCCGTGAGGTTATGGCACAGATGCTTGTGACCTATAACAATATCAACGTCGTATATTGTGAGAATGACAACGAGGCCCTGGGAGCCATCGAAGCTATAGAGGCAGCCGGCAAGCATGCAGGCGGCGATATCCAAAACGGAGATATCCTCGTTCTCTCTTTTGACGGGGTAAATGAAATAGCGATCAATTACTGTCTCGAAGGAACCATTGCCTGTATAGTCGAGTGCAATCCTCTGCATGGTCCCAGAGTGGAGAATATCATCCAGACGCTTAAGAGAGGCGGAACTCCCGACAAGCTTGAATATGTCAGCGAAACACTGTACAGTTCCTTCGGTTCCGTGACGGATGTTCGCATAGATTCCAGAGACTATCCGGTAACCCTGCTGACACAGGAGGTCATTGACACCAGAGCCTATTAAAGGTAAGATTTAAGCGTGTGATCCACCTTGGGAGGTTACAATGGAAGAGAGAAGAAAAAGCGAAAGACATTCCCTTGAAAGCACGCTGGTCCTTAAAAGACTTGACGGCACAAGCGGAGAGCAGGTAAGCATTGATATTACCGATGTTTCCAAAACCGGTATCGGTTTTACCTGTTCCGAAGCACTTCAGATAGGTGCTGTTTATGAGACTTTTCTGAAGATATGGACTCAGGAAACGTTACATGCTTTCGTAGAGATAGTACGTATCGTTAAGGAAGCCGATAAGAAGTTCAACTACGGATGTATCTTCATCGGTATGCCTGAGATGGACAACTCACGTATCATGGTATACGAGACAGTTCAGAATATGACGAAAAACAATTAAGATTTATCAGTAGCCGGTTGAAACCGGCGCGTGCAGGATTAGTACATCGGTAGTATATCAGCTTCCCAAGCTGAGGAGGCGGGTT
>CAMONC010000142.1 GCA_946620235.1 uncultured Lachnospiraceae bacterium
CCAAGGATGCGCTCTACCGACTGAGCCATAGCAGCACTTTGTGTGACTTTCGTCAAACACAAAGCGTATTATAACATAGCAAAATTGACTGTGCAAGAAAAAAAGACACAGTTTCGACACAATATGGTTATAATATTAAGCATGCTTGCGGTTTTTTGATTCTGCGAGCATGAAATGTTTAAGAAGGAGCATACACATGATAGAGATCGAACATCTGACAAAAAAGTATGGCAACCATACAGCGGTGAATGATCTGAACCTTACCATCGAGCCCGGCAGGATCTACGGATTTCTGGGACCTAACGGCGCGGGCAAGTCCACGACCATGAACATCATCACCGGCTATCTGGCAGCCACTGACGGCACCGTGAAAATAGGCGGCTATGACATATACAGGGAGGCGAATAAGGCGAAAGCCCTCATAGGATATCTGCCCGAGATACCTCCGCTGTATCCGGATATGACTGTGCTCGAGTATCTCGAGTTCGTTGCGGAACTTAAGAAGATACCGAGAGCCAACAGGCAGGAGGAAGTAGATGAAGCCTGTGTCATGACCGGTATATCCGATGTAGCCGGCAGACTTATCAGAAACCTGAGCAAAGGTTATAAACAGAGAGTAGGCCTCGCACAGGCGATCCTCGGTAAACCCGAGATAATCATTCTGGATGAGCCCACTGTAGGTTTGGATCCTGCACAGATCAGAGAAGTCCGTGATCTGATCAGAGAGCTTGGCAGGGATCATACCGTGATTCTAAGCTCGCATATCCTGTCCGAGATATCGGAGGTCTGCAACTATGTATTCATCATCTCCAAAGGTAAGCTGGTTGCATCCGATGAGACGGATAAGCTCTTGAGTAATATGAACGGATCCCATGAGATCGATGTCACTCTGACCTCGGACGGCAATACTGATCCCCAGGCCATAGTAGACATCTACAGAGCCATAACCGGTGTTGACAGTATAGAGACGGGCACAAGCCCTGAACCCGGCGCTGTTTCAATCAAACTTCACACATCAGCCGATGTTGATATACGTGCGGATGTATTCAAGACAGCTGTTCAGAACGGCCTCATCATTCTCGAGATGATGGGACATGCGAGATCACTGGAGGATGTATTCCTCGAGCTCACGCAGACCGACGGTACGGAGGAAACTCCCGAGGATGCCGATGATGCCGCAGATACCGAACCCGATGCGGACCAAAGCACCGTAGACACAGACACCGAGGAAGGAGGCGAGGAATAATGCTTGCGATATTCAAGAGAGAATTACGCGCCTGCTTTACCGGTATCACCGGATGGCTCTTTATGGCAGTTGTACTGGCGCTGTTCGGACTGTACTTTTTCGTATATAACATGCTCAGCGGATATCCCTATGTATCATATACACTGAGCTCCATGGCTTTCATCATGCTGATCGCCGTTCCCATACTGACCATGAGGATCATATCGGAGGACAGGCGATCGAGAGCTGATCAGCTGATCCTGACAGCCCCTGTCTCCGTATGGAAGATTGTTTTCGGTAAGTTCCTTGCACTCGGAGCACTCTTTACCATTGATATGCTGATCATATCGGTTACTCCTCTCGTCATGTCTCTCTACGGCACCGTGCCAATGGGAGAGAGCTATACGGCCATACTCGGATTCTGGCTTTACGGACTGGCATGCATAGCTATAGGCGTGTTTGTATCCGGTCTTACCGAGAGCCAGATCATTGCCGCCGTACTGTGTTTTGTGATCCTTTTCCTCGGATACATGATGAACAACATCTGCACTCTCATTTCTGAGAGCGGGAATATCGTGACTAAGATCCTCGGCTGTTACGATCTGTATTCGGCACTTGGACCGTTTATGGCAGGAACTCTGGATCTGACCTGCGTAGTATACCTGATCACGGTCATCCTCGTGGCACTTCTTCTGGCTGTTCAGATCATAGAGAAAAGAAGATGGAGCATGAGCGTACGCCATATAGGCCTGGGTGCATTCAGCATAGCTACGATCATCACCATAGTAGCCGTGGGTGTGCTGATCAATTTTGGCGTACGTAAGATCCCCACGGAATATACGAGCATAGATGCCACATATAACAGCATGTTCAAACTGACGGACGAGACGCGCGAGTATGTAGCGGCTCTGGACCGGGATATCGATATATATGTATGGGGTTCGGAGGGGCAGACCGATACTACCCTCAAGGAAACTTTGAGCAGACTGGGAGATCTCTCGCCCCGCCTGAAGGTTAAGTACATCACTCCTTCGGAACAGCCGACTTTCTATTCAACCTATACATCCGATGAACCCACATCAGGTTCCATGATCGTAGTAAGTGATCAGCGCAGCCGTGTTGTGGACTATAACGATATCTATGAGTATGGCATGGACTATCAGACCTATGCCCAGACGATAGAGGCATATGATGCGGAGGGGCAGATACTCAGTGCCATTGAATATGTGACCATGGATGCTGAACAGATGCCCAAGGCATATATACTGGAGGGCCATAAAGAAACGACTCTCGGCTCGGCTTTCATGGAGACACTGACAAAAGCAAATATCACAGCGGATACTCTCAGTCTCTTAACGACAGATGCTGTGCCGGATGATTGCCAGCTCCTCATCATAAACGGGGCAATGTCGGACCTGTCGGCCGATGATGAAGAGAAGATTCACACATACATAGAGAATGGAGGTAATGTGCTTCTCACCACCAGCTACGATGCCGGACCCCAGCCGAATGTGGAGAAACTCCTGGGCATATACGGTATCACGAAGCAGGACGGGATAGTGATGGAGTATGATGCCGGACATATATATCAGAAGGTGGCATATTATCTGCTTCCGGAGGTTGTCGACAGCTCATATACCGGCAGCCTGGTAAACGGATATGTATTCACGCCGTTTGCAGCCGGTCTGACGATAGACGAGGATAATGTGGATTATGACTATACAGATATCCTTGTCACAAGTGATAAAGCCAAGGCCATGACAGTCAACGAACAGGGTGAGGCGGATGAGAATGCAACAGGGGTTAACGGACCTTTCCGTATAGGCGTAGCCGTGAATAAAGCCGATGAAGCCGGTTCGCTCATAGTGTTCGGCAGCATGGATGTGTTCAATGATGATGCCGATGAGATAGTTGCGGGCTCCAATAACGCTCTGTTCAAGGGTATAGTTAGCAGACATGTAAATGAGAGCAATCTCGATCTGCCGGTCATTCCGTCCAAGCCGTATACGGTGAGCAATCTGGTCATATCCAGTGCTACAGGCATTATAGTAGGCGTCTTTCTGATGCTACTCATCCCAATAGCGATGATTGCAAGCGGCATAGCTATATGGGGATCAAGGCGCAAGAGATGATCGTACGGAGAGGGTGCTTATGCACCCTCTTATGTGTTATGATATGTGGTAACGTATTGAGTGGATCATGAATCATAAGGGGATGTAATATGGATAAAAACAATTATTCCGCACCGCTTAAGCTTCGAGACATACATATAACGGATGAATTCTGGAAAAAAGAGATAGAACTGGTCAGGACCGAGGTTATCCCTTATCAGTGGGATGCCATCAATGACCGTGTGGAGGGTGCAGAGCCCAGCTACTGTATGCGCAACTTCAAGGTGGCAGGGAATATGAACGCACAGATGCGTGCCCAGGGTGCGGCGTATATACCGCCGGCTTACACATTCAGAGGATTTCAGGCACTGCCGGAGGATCCTGCTCATCCCGAGCCGGATAAGTTCTACGGATTCGTATTCCAGGACACCGACTTTTCCAAATGGATAGAGGCAGTTGCGTATTCGCTTGCCCAGTATCCGGATGCCGCATTGGAGAAGATCGCGGACGGAGCTATCGATATCGTATGCGATGCACAGGCACCCGACGGATATCTGGATACATACTATATAATCAACGGACGTGATATGTCGTTTACGAATCTCAGGGATCATCATGAGCTGTACTGTCTGGGACATCTGCTGGAAGGAGCTGTGGCATATTATCAGGCTACGGGTAAGGATAAGCTGCTCCGTGCCGCTCAGAGATTTGCCGATTACGTGGATAGCGTATTCGGACCTGAGCCCGGTAAGTGTAAAGGTTACCCCGGACATGAGATAGCAGAGATGGCTCTCGTCAGATTATATGATGTGACCGGTGATGAGAAATATCTGAAACTGAGTAAGTTCTTCATAGATGAGAGGGGAACTAGACACAAGGCTGACTATTATGATCCGAATTTCGTGATCGGAGGTGAAGCTGACGGGGAGAATGCCAATGTAGATGATATGTACAGACATGATCTGTATTATTTCGACCTCGAGGACCATCCCGATCAGAAGATACGCGGGCACGAGGATGAGGAGAGACACGTATATCATCAGTCAAATAAACCCGTACGTGAGCTCACAGAGGCAGCAGGGCATGCAGTACGTGCAGTGTACCTGTATTCGGGCATGGCGGATGTGGCGAGACTTACTGATGATGAGGAACTCTATGAAGCCTGTTGCCGCTTGTGGGACAATATGGTCAACAAGCGTATGTATATCACCGGCGGTATAGGATCCACGCATGTGGGAGAGGCATTCACGTTTGATTATGATCTGCCGAACGATACGGATTATGCTGAGACATGTGCGTCCATAGGACTTGTCTTTTTTGCCAGGAGAATGCTTCAGATCAGTCCCGACAGCAGATATGCGGATGTAATGGAGCGTGCGCTCTATAACGGTGCACTCAGTGGTATGGCATTGGACGGAAAGAGCTTCTTCTATGTGAATCCGCTCGAGGTCAATCCCAAGGCGTGTGCTCTCGATGAACGCAAGAAGCATGTTAAACCTGTCAGACAGAAATGGTTCGGATGCGCATGCTGCCCTCCGAATATAGCACGCCTTATCGCATCGATAGGTGAGTACGCTTATACAGAATCGGAAGATACACTATATATACATCAGTATATCGGTGCAGATTTCACTACCGGGACAGGTGCCGATATCAGCATGAAATCTTCTTTCCCCTGGGAGGGTGATGTGAGCATCGCCGTCAGAGGAGTGCCGGATGGATATAAGGTGGCGCTGCGTATACCCGACTGGTGTCTCGGTACATACGAGCTGACCGGCGCGGATGATATGGATAAGGACGTGAAACACGGTTATCTGTATATAAGCGGTGCATGGGGAGAAGAAAGAAAGATCGATATCAGCTTCCCCATGGATATACGCCTGATCGCATCAAGTGATGATGTCAGGGAAGACTTCGGCCGTGTGGCTGTAACGCGCGGACCGATCGTATACTGTATGGAAGAGCAGGATAACGGTGCTGAACTGTACAGGCTGGCTGTGGATTCGGAGAGATTTGCCGCACAGAGCCATGTTGAGATGTATGATATAGGTTCTGTTCCGTGCCGCATCATATTTATCCCGGGTGTGGAACGTTGCGGATATGCGAATACCGATCTGACCGTCGACATAGCGAACAGTCCACGGGGCAAGCTGGAGACCGGCAGGATGAGCACTCAGCTCTACAACGACTATAAGCCGCTGCATAGTGAATCGAAGACAC
>CAMONC010000143.1 GCA_946620235.1 uncultured Lachnospiraceae bacterium
GACAAGGCCTCCACTGCAGACGGATACCGTGAGTATGTTCGTAGCACACATGAAGATGAGAATCTGGAAACTTATCTGAAGGATTACCTGAAAGAGAATACTACAGTAAGTTCTTATCCGTCCAGGTATCTGAAAGCACTTAAGGGCATCAAGATGTTTGACGACCAGCAGTCATACGAGTATATGAATCAGTTCTATCAGAACTATTACGGATCGGCAGCTTATGATTCTTTCGAGTCATATATCGGGACTTCGATGGATGAGTATTATCAGACACTGAAGGATCAGGCAAAGGAAACCTGCAAGGAGAATATGATCTATCAGGCGATAGTAGAGAAGGAAGGCGCTGTAGCTGATGCGGATTATTACAGGGCTAAGCTGGTAGCTGACGGCCAGACCGAGGATTACTATGATACTCTGGTAACAACTTCGGGAGAGCCTTTCGTACTTCAGCAGGCGATCGCTGCCAAGGCTCTTGAGATAGTCAAGGCAGGAGCAAGCGTACAGAAGTAACGTTTTTGACACAAAGCTGTGTGAGTATAGAGGTTAAGGTCAGCGCAGACGACCGGCTTCGAATTTGCGACGCAGCATAAGAGCATCTTTCAATTTTTCATACCTGTCGGATGTACGTCCGGCAGGTATTTCTATATCTATTGACGCAGACATGATATCGATCATGTCATCATCTATCTTAACATGCATGCGGGAGAGGATTTCCAGACGCTGATCGCATGTATCGGCATCGAGAAAAGCTTCCAGGTCGGGGTCGAGAGAAATCGAGCCATATTCGGGTGATGCTGTATCTGCAGCACTGATCAGCTCAAACCTGTACTTCTGCGTGACATCGGGATATTTCCCGTGATCGACCTCGCTCATAAACATATCGAGCGGTCTGACATAGTATCTGTAATCGCCGTAGAGAGCCTGATATACCACGCATTCTTTTCCGTCTTCGGAATCAACTGCGATGCAGTTTATTTGATAGATATTGCCCTTGAAATGTTTATATATCTGTTGAGGAAGCGGGCGTGGTCTAGTGCCGGTTGAATCTGTACTCATTTTATGTAAACCTTTCCGGATCGGTATTTCAGATTTGAAACCTGATGTGTGTCCTGTTTTTCTTCAGTATAACAAAAAAAAGGAAATATAGTGGAATTATTTTGAAGTTCAAGGTATACTATAAGACGTTGAGATTATTCATGAGGAGGATGTTATGAGTAACTATATTCTATCATGTTGTTCGACCGCCGACGGCGATCAGGAATTCTTTGAATCCAGAGATATACACTATGCCTGCTTTCATTTCTTCCTTGACGGAGTAGAGTATGAGGATGATTTGGGCAAGTCGATGCCGTTCGATAAGTTCTACCAGGCAATGGCTGACGGTGCCATGACCAAGACATCACAGCTCAATGTTGAGGAATTTACCGAGTATTTTACACCTTTTCTGGAGGAAGGTAAGGACATACTTCATCTGAGCCTGAGTTCGGGCATATCGGGAGTGGTCAATGCCGCACGTATAGCAGCCGACGACCTGTCCGAGAAATATCCCGATCGAAAGATTTATATCGTTGATTCACTTGCTGCTTCGGCCGGATTTGGCCTGCTTATGGATAAGCTTGCCGATCTGCGTGATGCGGGGAAGAGCATCGATGAAGTACGTGTTTACGCGGAAGATAATAAGAAAAAGCTTAACCATTGGTTTTTTACAACGGACCTGCAGTATCTGGTCAGAGGCGGACGTGTTTCCAAGGCAGCCGGATTCTTCGGTACAGCCCTGAGCATATGTCCGCTGCTGAATGTGGATTATGAAGGAAAACTGATCGCACGTGAGAAGATCCGTACGAAGAAGAAGGTTATAGAAGCATGTGAGAAGAAGATGGAAGAGCTGGCTGAGAACAGGCTCGACTACAGCGGCAAGGTATTCATATCCAATGCATACTGCTATGATGATGCCAGAGCACTCGCCGATCTCATAGAATCCAGATTTCACAAGCTGGCTGAGCCGGTACATATCTTTTCAATCGGAACGGTCATCGGATCTCATACAGGTCCGGGTACCGTGGCACTGTTCTTCTGGGGTGACGAAAGATATAACTAGATATTAATACAAATAACCGTGCGTATATGATCTCCGCTCTCTGCGGCCCGTTAGTCCTCGTTCGGGAGACATATACGCACGGTTATTTTTTTTAACTAGGTTTAAAAAGTTACTGGATAAGAGGGTATTTCGCGGTCAGTTCATCTACAATCGCTCTGGCTTTGGCAATGCCGGCATCGCCTTCTTTTACCACGTAGCTTATAGCCTCGGCTACGCGATCGAAATCATCTGTTCCGAGTCCTCTGGATGTGGCAGCGGGAGTACCCAGGCGGATGCCACTCGTTACAAACGGCTTCTGGGGATCGTTCGGAATAGTGTTCTTATTAGCAGTGATATGAGCTTCATCAAGCTGTTTCTCAACAACCTTACCGGTAAGCTCGTAAGGTGTCAGATCCATCAGCATCAGATGGTTGTCCGTACCTCCCGATACGATCTTGATGTCTCTGTTCATCAGTCCGTTACAGAGGGCCTGAGCATTGTCTACTATATTCTGTGCATATACCTTGAATGAAGGATCCAGAGCCTCCTTGAAGCATACCGCCTTGGCAGCGATCACGTGCATGAGAGGACCGCCCTGTATGCCGGGGAAGATGGCTTTGTTGAAGTTGTATTTTGCATTTACTTCTTCGCTGCACATGATCAGACCGCCTCTGGGACCGCGGAGGGTCTTGTGCGTGGTGGTGGTGGTCACATGAGCATAGGGTATGGGTGAGGGATGAAGGCCCGTAGCAACCAGACCGGCGATATGTGCGATATCAACCATCAGTACGGCACCTACTTCATCAGCGATCTCTCTGAACTTCTTGAAATCTATGGTTCTGCAATAAGCGGAAGCACCGGCCACGATCAGCTTGGGCTTGCACTCGAGAGCGATGCGTCTTACTTCATCATAATCTATGAAACCGTCGTTATTTACTCCATAAGGTACACAGTTGAAGTATTTACCGGAGAAGTTGACCGGTGAGCCGTGGGAGAGGTGTCCGCCGTGATCCAGGTTCATGCCCATGAATGTGTCACCGGGCTCCAAGATGGCGAAGAATACTGCCATATTTGCCTGTGCTCCGGAGTGGGGCTGTACGTTGGCATACTCGGCACCGAAAAGCTTCTTTGCACGTTCTCTGGCAAGCTCCTCAACGACATCGACGCACTCGCATCCGCCGTAGTATCTCTTGCCGGGATATCCTTCCGCATATTTATTGGTCAGGGGAGATCCCATGGCAGCCATAACGGCCTTACTTACCCAGTTTTCCGAAGCAATGAGCTCGATATGACTGTTCTGTCTGTTCTGCTCGGCGACTATCGCTTCTGCTATCTCGGGATCAACGTTTCTAACTTCATCCAAAGAATACATGATATGTCCTCCAATATGTGATCATAACTACCTGTGCAAAACGCACCTTATTCAATATATCATAGCGGTCAGCCGGCTGGCAATCAGACTTGCTTTTATTTGGATAAAAAAGTAAAATTATAAAGAAGTCTGTATCCTGAGAGTTGATCACAGACGCGAAACTCGTGAGATATAAGGAGGAAATATCATGATCACTTGTCCTAAATGCGGAACTCAGTTAGAAGACGGAACCACTTTCTGCACCAACTGCGGCGCATCACTTGCTGCTCCCGATCCTGCACCCGCACCGACTCCCGTACCTGCCCCTGCACCTGCTCCTCAGTATCAGCAGGCACCTTACGGACAGACCAGAGCTCAGTATCAGCAGCCTTACGGTCAGCCTGCATATGCTTATGATCCCGCAGATCATACTGCAGAGTTTGATTCTTCTGAAGTTGCCGATAACAAGATACTTGCAGTCAGCTGCTATCTCTTCGGATTCATTGGTATCATCGTAGCTGCTCTTTTTGCAAAAGATTCCAAATATATGAAGTTCCATGTAAAGCAGGCTCTCAGGCTCAGTATTGCCGAAGTACTTGCTTTTATCCCATGCATTATCCCGATACTCGGATGGATCGTTACCGGTGTTCTGTGCGTCATCCTTTTTGTTGTAGAGATCATCGCCATCGTATGGGCGTTCCAGGGTAAGTCCAAGGATCTGCCTATGATCAAGGGGATCAAGTTCCTTCAGTGATGTATCATGTGATAATCAACCCTACATCCAAATCAGGCAAGGGTATCAAACTTTGGAAACTGCTTGAACCGATATTTACGGAGCGTGATATCAAGTATAAGATGATCTACTCCGAGTACCCGGGCCATATCGTCAAGATCGTATCCAGGCTTACCGATCCTATGGAAGGCTACGGACAGATCAGGCTGATCGTGGTCGGCGGTGACGGCACCATGAATGAAGTGTTACAGGGGATCAGAGATTTTGATCGCATCAGGGTAGGATATATCCCTACCGGATCGAGCAATGATTTCGCCAGAGCACTCGGATATCCCAAAGACCCGGTCAGGCAGCTTGAGAATATTCTGGATTGTACCGAACCGACGGGTGTGGATGTAGGCCTGCTCACATATATGGATGCGGTTGACGATGCCGGGAATCCCATGACGATCAGCCGCAGGTTCGACGTGAGCTGCGGTATAGGATTTGATGCGGCGGTATGCGAGGAAGCCATGCATACCGACGGAGTGAAGGGAATCCTAAATAAGCTGGGGCTGGGGAAACTCACATATCTGGCTATTGCATTGAAGCATCTGCTGGCTAAGACCGGTGTGAGCGTGTCTTACACGATCGATTCCGAAGAACCCGTACGTCTTAAGCATTTTCTGTTCATAGCAGTGATGCAGAATAAATATGAGGGCGGGGGATTCATGTTCTGTCCGGATGCCGATCCGACAGACGGCCGGCTTGACTTATGCATAGTAAGTGTCGGCAGCCGTGCCAAGGTTCTTTTCGGTATCCCGCTTGCCTTTAAAGGAAAACATGTAATGATCAGGGGGATCACCTGTAAAAGGGCAGGAAAGGTCAGAATACGCACATCCGGAGAACTCTGGGTACATACTGATGGTGAAGTCCACAGAAAGAGTAAAGACTTTACCGTAGAAACGCTTACAGATAAACTTATGCTTCTTAAATGATCAAAGCGCCGGTCTTTTCGACCGGCGTTTTCTTTTCAATTGAATATCAGGTAGATACTGATGAAATGGCAGATGCTTCCGGCCATTACGAACAGATGAAAGATCTCGTGCGATCCCCATACACTGCCACGCTTGTTGAATCTGATCAGCTTGAGAGCATATATGATGCCCCCGATAGTGTAGAT
>CAMONC010000144.1 GCA_946620235.1 uncultured Lachnospiraceae bacterium
CCGTGTTGAAATTCTTCTTCATCTATTACCACACCTGTTTTAGCAGCGGACTCTTCTTTTGCAGGTGCGTTTTCAGTCTGCTCCTCTTCGGGTGCGGGAGTTTCTTCTTTTTCCGGTTCGTCCGGTTCGGCAGGCTCCAATTCAGGGCAACTTATATCAGGTGTTACCGGCCCGGATTCATCCCATTCAACACCTGCGGGGTAAGCATAGAAGTCTTCTCCGGGATAGAGTGTCCTGTATGACGTACAGAAGATCCTGCCGGTGGGCTTATCCACGATAACTTCAAATACCCTCCGACCCAGGTTTGGAAGCAGGAATTCAAACCCCACTTCTTTGAAATCGCCGGTTCCCAGTGCCTCATCATCAACATTTTTGGCTCTCATCACACCGTTATCGAAACGGAAAAGCGGAGAGTACGCTGTCCTATTATCCTCGGAAAGAGTGGACAGAACCTTGTCATAAAGGCCTTCATCAAAAGAATCAACAAATGCCTTTGCATCAGTTCCGACAAGATCGTTGTGGGCCAGGAACTCTTTCACGGCCAGGGCTGTGAGCTCTTTTCCCGCACGTTCATACTTGATGCGCATGACATCGTTATCCCAGAGTGTATAGAGTACCTGACCTTTTTCCCATCGTACTGCCATGGTGTAGTTTAGATCACTGATCAGAAAAGAAACTTTTCCGTCAATGTTTTTGATATATTGGCAATTGAATCCAAACTCCGGGTCACCGGCGATCTTGCAATCACACGCAGCGCATGTGTATCCCCATTCATCGAAGAATTCCGGAGGGGTATCGGGGTCATTTAAGTATGCGCCTTTTGAGTACATGAATACGTCCTCAAAACGTTCTCTCGGATAATCCTCTGTGGAATCAAGTACATCTATGCCTGCAAAGTCGGCTGAAAGATAATCATCAGCAAATTCGAACTGATAGGTGTATGATCCGTCTTCGTTTAAAAGCGGATATTCCGGTTCCGGTGTAACTTCGACCACGGGATCTGTTGCATCCGCTTCCTCCGTGACGTCTGGTGTGTCAGGTGTTTCTGTGACGGATGCCTCGCTGCAACCGGTAACTGCCAGAGTTATCAGTAAGATCAGAGCGGATATCTTTTTTTTCATTTTTGTTATGTCCTTCCGGGATTATTATTATAAGCGTATATATTCTAGTTGATTGAAATCTGCCTTTCAAGAGCGAAAAACTCTACAATGAAGCACCGATATATGATAAAATATCACGGACTGTATACCTGCGATTGAGATTGGTATGGACCTGTTTGAATATATGAAGGAAAAGAATATGGAGAGCGAGTCACCGCTTGCGGCCAGGATGCGTCCGGTCACGATCGATGAGGTAGTCGGACAGGAGCATATACTGGCTCCGGATAAACTCCTGTACCGTGCGATCAAAGCCGATAAACTCAGCTCCGTCATATTCTACGGACCTCCCGGCACAGGTAAGACCACGCTGGCACAGGTCATAGCGCATACGACATCGGCCGAGTTTAAGCAGCTCAACGCTACCGTGGCCGGCAAAAAGGACATGGAGGAGGTAGTATCCCGGGCACAGACGGCGCTTGGGATGTATAACCGCAAGACCATCCTTTTCATTGACGAGATACATCGCTTCAATAAGGCTCAGCAGGACTATCTGCTCCCCTTCGTAGAGGACGGCACCATCATCCTGATCGGTGCTACTACCGAGAACCCGTACTTCGAGGTCAACAGTGCTCTGTTATCCCGATCGATGATATTTGAGCTTAAGCCGCTCAGCGCAGAGAATATCAAAATGCTGATCGAGCGTGCCGTATATAATTCCGACAAGGGCATGGGCGCATACAACGCATGTATTGATGAAGACGCAGTGGATTTTCTGGCCGATATGGCCGGAGGAGATGCGAGACGGGCACTCAACGCTATCGAACTGGGTATAATGTCTACAGAGCCGGAAGCCGACGGACGCATCCATATCACTCTCGATGTAGCATCCGAATGCATACAGAAACGGGCGATAAGATTTGATAAGACCGGCGATAACCATTACGATACGATATCCGCTTTTATCAAGAGCATGAGAGGCTCTGACCCTGACGCGGCCGTGTACTATCTGGCCAGGATGCTCGAGGCCGGAGAGGATATCAAGTTCATAGCCAGACGTATCATGATATGTGCCTCAGAGGATGTGGGGATGGCTGATCCGCAGGCATTGCAGGTGGCTGTGGCGGCATCGCTTGCCGTGGAGCGCGTGGGAATGCCGGAAGCACGTATACTTTTAAGCCAGGCGGCAGTATACGTAGCAACCGCACCGAAGAGCAACGCTTCATACCTGGCGATCAACGAGGCTATGAGTATGGTGGAAAAAGGAGAGATATACCCGATACCGAGGCATCTGCAGAATAAGCATGCCGATTCGACCGGGGAAGAACGCGAACAGGGCTACCTGTATGCGCACGATTATCCGAACCACTATGTTAAACAGCAATATCTTCCTTATGAACTGACCGGACGCGAGTTCTATACTCCCACCGGCAACGGATATGAAGTGAAGATCAGAGAACATATGAAGAAGCTTCGAGATGAATGATTTATTTTCTTCTTTAAAAAATAAAAAGTGGCTTAAGATCGCGGGGATAGTGGCCGCTGCGCTTCTCGTTCTCGGCGGTATCGGTGGATATATAGGATACACGAAGAACCAGTCTTATCTCGCCGAACAGGAACGAATCGCTAAGGATGATGCCGTTGTCAAGCAGATGGCATACACACTGGCTCTTGATACATTTCACAAGCATGCCGTTGAGGATGTATTCGGCGGTACCGGTGAGGAAGTAGCTGATGCTCTGGTGAACGCGGGTATCGATACTGTGGAGGGAGTGAACAACAGGCCTCCTTACGTGGAGATCACCGATGCTAACAGAGCTCATTTTGCCGATATTCAGTCTGTACTCATATCACCCGAGACCGGTATGGTAGAGGTGAGCGTTGACATACCTGCGAAAGCTTTGCCGGTATCCGACGATGGGTATTATTATTTATTCTCCAAGGCGATATATCAGGACAGCATATCAGGGGAACCAATAGCGAAGATAGAGAAGGATACGGATTTCATTGCCGAGTGTAACCTGAACTATAATTCCGCCCAGTCGCGCCTTTTTGACAAGTTTTCCATAGCACTCCGTATTAATAATGAATATGTGGAAGTCTCCAACTCCATGTACATCACCAATCCGGAGGCCAAGGCGGCATATTCATCCGGGCGTGAAGGTACATCCAGCAAAAAGGGTCTGCTCGTATATTCTGAGCTCATAACCAGCGGACAGCTCGAGGATCTGGGAGTGAAGCATGCCGCGTATAACGTGTATACTTCCCTGATATGTAACGGAGGCGGTATCAGCTATACATATAACGGCCATACATATAACTTCAATGCCCATCAGGTGGGTTTGTATGACATCATCTTCTCCAGACTGTCCAGCAGGGGCATAGATATAAATGCGATCATCATCAACGATCTATCTAACTCAACACTGACATATCCGTCTTCGAGAGGCGGCGGAGCGACTCTCTATGCGTTCAACGCAGCGGATGAAGAGGGCGTGAACTACCTCGCCGCCGTTGCAAGCTTCCTGGCCAACAGATATTCCGGCGCATCGGGGCACGGCAAAGTATCCAACTGGATCATAGGCAACGAAGTAAACGAACGTACGATATACAACTATACTCCGTATATGGGTGTCGACGAGTACGCAAAACTCTATGCCGACGTGGTCAGAGTGTTCTATAATGCCATGTGCGCGGTCAACTCCACTACTCGTGTATACGTGTCTTTGGACAACCGCTGGAATATGAACAAGTCCGACAAGTCGTTCTATGATGTCAAGGACATGATGGATGCCTTTAATTCCTATATGTGTGCGTACGGTAATATCAACTGGCACGTCGGATATCACCCGTACAACTATCCTCTGACCGAGGCCAAGGCATGGTCGTGGGGCAGATATGATTCGATGGTATCGGGATCTTCCTCATCACCGATCGTATCCATGAGAAATATCCATGTGCTCACCGATTACCTGAGCCAGTCATCGTATCTTGATAACGACGGCAATGTTAGACACGTGATCCTTTCCGAGATGGGCTACACCTCGAGCAGGGGGCAGAATCTGCAGGCTGCTTCAATTGCCTATGCATGGAAGATCATGGAGAAAAACTCTCACATTGACTATATGCTGTTGTCCAGGCAGGTGGATGCCGCGCCTGAGGTGGCTGAAGGACTGGCACTTGGTATCAGCGGCAAAGAGGGATATACCGCATATAAATACTGCGGTACCGGCCAGGAATCAACATATGTGGATAAATATCTGGGGGTTATAGGGATAAGCTCCTGGAGTGCTGTCCAGAATCCGAGATAGGTCAAGACGCGCGGCTTGGGCGGGGTAAACAGATTTTTCAGAAAAGTTTATCAACCAGCATCTGGTATATCTCCTGGTTGTGTTTCTCCCAATTCTCGCATATATGGGCGGCGATATCGGCATCCGGTACTGACATGGTGATGTCTGCCATGGCGATGCCGCGGTCGAGTGCAACAAGATGCGCTTCGTACTCACCGGTAGTGGATTTATAATAGTTTGACTGGATGGAGACCTCGTTTCGGAGCTCCATTTCGTTGTCACTCAGGAACTCATCGACCTGTTTAACTGTCTCGGGGCTCAGTCTCTTGCGGAACATATCGAGAGTATTGTGACCCTCGTCGGTCAGCGAGATGTGAGTCCGGTTACGCATTGACTTGGCGAGTACCATATCCGCGTCCATGAGCTCGCCCATTACCTGTTGCAGGGTGATATAGTCCGTATAATCATGCATCAGCAGGAAATCGAATATCTGAGCCTTGGTCAGCGGAAAAGGCACGCGATCCAGCATATACAGTATAATAAGTTTAAGTTGAATGGCCGGGGAACCCGCAGATGCCGAGGCCGAAAGATTACTGTTATTCATGGTATTTATCATACCACAATGCCTGTGGTTGGTGGATTAAGAAATTTTTTTAAAAAACCTTGCATGATCTGAACCTTTTTGTGCACGAAATGCGTCTTTATATACAAAGAGACATAGATATAACTATCTGTTTTTGTGTCGATAAGTCTTAAGAAAAGCGGTAAAATACTCGATACAGATAACAGACAACACACAAGATTAGGACTAGAGTTATCACAGACATCTCGGAACGCCCGAACCATCGAGCCGGATTTATGGTAACCCCCTAAGATAAAAGAGGAGGAAACTACTATGAAGAAGGCAAGGTTTTGGGCGTATTTAATGACCG
>CAMONC010000145.1 GCA_946620235.1 uncultured Lachnospiraceae bacterium
TTGGCGAGCATCGAGTTGTAGCCGCCGATGGTGTCCGTCTCCAGCCCGCCCATCGAGCCGCTCCTGTCGAGAATGAAGACAACTTCGGTCAGATTCTTGGTCGCGGGTGATGTTATGTTTTTTTTGGTGGTTGACGCGGGGGTGGTGTTTGCGGTGCTTGCTGCGAGTGTGGTGTTCGCGGTGGTGTTCTTTCTCATGTTCTTACCTCATCTTTCTGCCGGATATCCGGCGGTGTGTTTCAACTGTTGAGGTAAGTATAGTTTCTCCGCAGATCAAAAAGGTCGCCCGCCATGCGACATCGCATGGAGACGACCTGAACCGGATCTATAGTGTGGTTATGCGGTGGAGCGGGCACATGCGACAAGGCAGGTGCATGCGGCGGGGCCTCACTCGCCAAGCAGCGGCTGGCCATGCTCGAACAGAGCCAGGTTGATCGTATAGGTGTCGTATACCTCGTGGTCTATGAAATACTCGATGATCAGATCAAACTTGGAACTGGGAGACAGGGCATATCCGGCCCGTGCCAGCATGTCTCTGGTCTCATCCAGATTGAGTTCCAGCGCCAGTGCAAATGCAACCGCGGTAATCTTCTTGGGCTGATAGTTTGCATTGGAACGGATCTTGGAGAAGAGCTTGCGATCCACGTTCGCACGCTTATATACATCTACGTCGGTGTAGCCCTTCGTATCGATCAGGTGGAGCAGACTCTCCTGCCATGTATCAGATATGTGAGAGACTACATCATCCAGGGTGTGTGACGGTGCAGCGTGCATCGGCACGCACGCCATCGGCATAGCCGCACCGATCATCATATCATCTGCGTTGCGTCCGGATCTGCGCGTAAATAAAGAAGCACCTAATCTTCTGCGTCTCGGCTCATCAGCCGGTTCAGACGCATGTCCTTCAGGCCACTCCGAGATCGCTTTAAACACCTCCGCACTGCCGTACTCCTCATCGATCTGGTCAGTGACATAGTTCTCATCTATGAACGCATCTATGCCGTCAAATATCTGCCCGGAGACTTCGAATGATTTCTTATCAAATACGACCAGGATTATCTCCATCTCATGATCTGACAGGAATTCGCTGAATACGGATATGGCAGTCTGAAGTGCCTTATCCTTGGGGAATCCGTACACGCCGGTCGATATGAGAGGGAATGCGATGCTGCGGCACTGAAGCTCATTTGCCAGTCTCAGGCTGTTCTCATAGCATCGCCTGAGCGCATCGAGCTCGCCACAGTTTCCTCCGTCCCACACAGGGCCTACCGTGTGGATGATATATCTAGCTGCGAGGTTAAAGGCCGGGGTATACTCGGCCTGACCCACCCGCATCTCACCGATCTTCCGGCGCTCGGCCAGCAGTTCGTCCGCTCCGGCAGCTTCGTATATCGCGCCATCCGTCCCGCTTGCGTATATCGGGTCAGGATTTGCGGTGTTCACGATCGCATCCGCAGCAACCTTTGTTATATCGTTTCGTATGATCTTAAACGCCACCTGCTATTCTCCGTATCGTTTTCCCTATGATGCTTAACTATCATACCGATATAATAGAACATATAAGCCGGATATGAAAGCGGTGTGACAGTTTATGACCCATCGGTGTGGTTTTATATGCATTTATGCGATTTTATACGCTTTCATGTGGTTTTATTCGCTTCTATAATCTCCATCATCATATCTGCGTTCTTCCGCTTCTCAACCATGAGGATCAGCGGTTTATCTGCACCGTAATCAATACGGATCTTGAACACAGGTATGCTCTTTCCGCAACTCATGGTGGGGCTGAACGACGACTCTACGACAGAAGCCTCACGAATACATGATAGAGGAAGATACTGTCCGTTGAAGTACACTGCCTGCTGAGATATCCGGTACTGCTCGACCCTGACCGAGTCCCGCCGGTCTTCTCTGACATTATCTATCGTGCTTCCTTCCATAATTGATTTCCATGCCATAGGTTACCCTCCATATTATATGTTGATTCGCAGCCATACATCCGGCCATATCCGCAGCCGTACATCCGGTCATATCCGCAGAAGCCATACGCTACTTACACCCCTTACGCGCATATCGCAACGCTTGCGATGTATTCAGCATCGCCGGGTATCTCGATACCGGGATCGGAAACCATAACTTCCGCCTGCCGGCCCTGCTCCTCAAGACCCATGGTGAAATGAGCCAGAGCGATGCCCACATCTATCTTCTGAAGGTCGCCTGTGTCCGGGTGCTCATATCCCCTGTCCTTCTTCTCATAGAAATGATAGACTCCGTCGCGACGTACGATCCTCCAGGGTTGCTTATTCACTGCCGAGGGGGCCCAGCGCACCATCTCGAGGATCTCCGCGATCCCACTGTCCGCTGCAATCCCGCCATCAACTATTAGCGGCTGTCCCCATTTCTCATCAAAGAAGAGTTCATCCGCCGCGATCCGGTTGTCTGCCCCGACTCCCTTGCGCATCATGGACTCCTTGAGCGACTTTTTCTTAGCCGGATATCCCAGCGGGCTTACGCACGGCATCATCTCTCCTTCTTTCAGGCCTGCTGCCGCCTCGAACAGCTCACGCTTCATCGTACCGCCGATCCACACTGTTCCGAGGCCGAGAGTCCATGCATGCAGCACGAGCTTCTCAAAGGAATATCCGAATGCCACATCGGCATAGGGTTTCTTCTCAACCTTGCCGGTCACATACAGCTGCTCACCGGACAGAACCGGACTGGACAGGTTATGCTCTTCGGCATCCAGGAGCATGAACTCCACCGGGATATTGAAAGGATTGGGGATATCCTTCATATATTCCTCGATATCTTTCCTGTGCTCTGCGCTTACGGGCTTACCGTCATATGTACGTACGCTTTTTCTTGTCCTGATCGTTTCCGACAAACTGCTCATTATAATACCTCCGTATTCACAAGATCGTTGATGACTTCACCGGCCATGATCAGGCCGGCTACGGACGGGGAAAACGCTGTCGACCCGGGTATCTCCCGCCGCGCGTCACTCTCTTCCTCCGACGCCAACGGCTTGACCGGCTTCTCCCTGGAGTACACGACCTTGAGCGAGTCTATCCCGCGCTTCCTGCACTCATGCCGCATCACCTTGGCCAGCGGGCAGACGGATGTCCGGTAGATGTCGTCCACTTCGAACATAGCGGCGTTCATTTTATTCCCCGCCCCCATGGAGGATATGACCGGCACACCTGCCTCCTTTGCTTTTACTATTATCGCAAGCTTTCCGGTGACCGTGTCGATCGCATCCACTACATAGTCGTACTCATGGAAATCAAACTGATCCTGTGTCTCGGGCAGGAAGAATGTTTTGTACGTTCTGACCTCACAGTCCGGGTTTATATCGTGTACTCTCTCTTCTGCCACGTCTACCTTATATTTCCCGACCGTTTTTCTCGTAGCCAGTATCTGCCGGTTGATATTCGTGAGGCATACCCTGTCATCATCTATCAGATCCAGGGAACCTATGCCGCTCCTGACCAGAGCCTCCACGACGTAGCCTCCCACTCCTCCGATGCCGAATACAGCCACCCGGGAAGATCCCAGTCTTCCCATCGCTTCCGCACCATATAACAGTTTTGTCCTCGAGAACTGATCCAGCATGGTCTCTCTTACCCCCGTTCACACTTCGTTTCAGAGGTCACTGTAGAAGGTGTCGATATTCTGCTCCGGGAGTGTCACCGGATCCCACCCGTAGTCCTGATATGCGGTGATATCGAGGTTGTTGGCTGCCACATAGTTTGCTATGATCTGAGCTCTTGTCTTCTCCCGGAGCTTTTCGTCCTCACCGTCTTTCATGAAAGCATCATAGTTGCTTCCAAAGATCTTCTTGGCACTCTCGGTGAAGCCGGATCCGTCCTCCACCACGTCAAAAGAAGTGACCTCATAGCCGTCATCCGACCACTTCACATGTATGCATCCCGGATAGGATCCGCCGGACTTGTTCTCCAGAGTTTTGCCGTTAAGGTCGTAGTTGAATATCCAGAAGTTGCCGTATACTTTGATGTCGGACTTGTCCGACTCATCCATTTTCACGATGACCGGACAGGGAATGCTTACCTGGGCTTCGGGGTAATTCCCGGCGTATTTATCCGTCAGATAATTGTACAGCACGCTGTAGAAGAGCTCAGGTCCGGGATAATCATATGCAGGAAGTGCACCACTCGTCTGCTTGTCTCCGCCTACCGTCTGAAAGGAGATGGGCTCGGCATCAGCCACAGCTCTGAACATATCATCAAACCGGCTTTCTGCGGTCGCCTGGTCATAATCCTCGAACTGGCTGTTGCAGGTCTTGTAATAATATGTCCCGCTCCCATCCGCGTTATACTCGACATACGCCTCTTCGGTCTCGATGATGAAGCCGCCGTCTACGAGATACGTGGACATGAAATGGTTGCCGCCCACATAGAGATCGCCATCCTTTACAGAGAGCGGATATGCTGTCCCGCCTGATGCCACCGTGGCAAGATAGGCCGGTGCTCCTTCCTTGTAGCAGTATATCTCCGCATCTATGGCGCAGAACTGCCCGGGCTCATTCTCGTATGTCCCTGATGATACCAGGAGCACATCCGTATCGCCGAGGGTGACGTTGGCATAGCCCCTGCCGTTTTCCAGCTTGTCCACGATCTGTGTGAACGTATCGCACCCGCTGATGTCAAGGCTTCCCGTCTGTTCCGGAGCTATATATACATCCGATACCCGGAAGGTCTCCGGGCTGTAAGGATCCTCTCCTTCAGGTGCCCCTGTCTCAAGATAATCTCTTGCGTTAAAAGTCTCTCCGGTCTTCTCTTCCTCATCTTTTATCCCGGGAACGAGCTCCGTGATATACGTCTCTCCGGAGACAGGATCCACGTAGTAACGGATCTGTGCTGCCGTATAGGACCGGTATAATACGACTATAGTACCGTCTTCGTTCGTTGATACATCCCAGTATTCAGAGTATCCTTCCGGGTTGATGTCTTCATCATACCCTGACCCGATGGACTTATTGTAATTGATCACCGCAGTGTATGCCTGGTCTTCCGTAAGCCGGTCTTCCGAAGGGCGATCTTCCGAAGGCTGATCCTCCGACACCGTGATCTCCTTCTCCGTGCCGCTTTCTGCTTTTTTTCCGCCGCATGCAGTCAGGAGCATGGCCACACATAGGATCACAGTTATGAGGGTTCTTCTTTTTTTCATTTTTATGCCTCTTCCTTTTTGTTACACTCTTTATCTCCGAAACACATATATTATAATCATCTCGTGGCAGATTGGTAAACATGCGGGATCCAAAAAAGAAACCGCCTGA
>CAMONC010000146.1 GCA_946620235.1 uncultured Lachnospiraceae bacterium
GTGCATATACGGATCCGACATCGCACCGGTTCCGATCATGCACTTTTTTCTTTTGGACTTCAATGCCTGTTCCAGGAGCTCAGGTGCATTCTGCTTCACCTCGATATCTTCAAAGGGGTGCGTGAACTGATAACACCTGCTTCTGCTGTCGCAATATATACACCCGTGGCTGCAACCGCGATATATGTTCATGCCGTGACGTCCGCCGTTTGCGGTCAGTATTCCTTTCGCATTTACATAGTGCATCTTACCACCTGCCGGTCCCTACAGTATCTCAAATGCCATCTCATACATGGCTTTTGCGTCCACGGTGTTACGGATATAATTGGGGTTATCCGGCTCGTAGCGGACATACTTTTCGACTTCTTCGATGAGTGCCAGATAACATACTGTCAGAGCGTATCTGATCTCTGTTTCTTTTGACAGAACGATCTTCTCTTCAGCGAAAGAATTGTATATATCCAGCGCTTCTTTTTTCTCTGACAGCGGTGCTTTCTGACCGGGAGCCAGCGTTATGAAATCGCCGACCGGGTCACCCCAGAAACCACGCTCGGGATCGATCAGGCAGATTTTTCCATCACTGTACATGACGTTGCTGTCCCAGAGATCGAAGTTCACCATCCTGCAGGGGACCGTTTTCAGGAGATCGCCGTACTTCTCAATGTATCCGGTGAATCTTTCTCCGTACGGAGTCTCATATCCCATGGCTTTACAGTCCGATATGAGGCTGTCCGCCATGGACTTAAGTGCTTCATACCATGTGGCATATTGTGCCCTGTGTCTGTATCCGAATCCTTCACCCTGTATCCGGTGGATCTTCGACAGCACAGAAAGTTTCTGCCGAAGGATACTGTCGCGGTCATCGTCCGCCAGACTCAGTTCGGTCAGTGGCTTACCCTCCATCATCTGCATGATGAAGCAATTGCAGCCTATTATCTCACGGGAGAAGTCAACTGCATATACCTTCGGGCAGAGTATATCGGTATGCTCATGCATCATCTCATACCAGAACACCTCCGACTCCATCATGTTCTCTTCATAGCTTAGGACCTTCATCCCATCGGGCGGTGCGATCTTCAGCGCATAATGTGCTCCGTCGTCACATACGACTTCATATGCTGCATTGAACTCTCCGTTTCCAAGCGGTGCTGTGTCTGTGACCGTGCCTAATCCGTGATGTTGAAAAAGTATTTTTATCTCTTCAAATGATGCTTCATATTTTGTTTTGCTCTCGACCATGTATCCTCTCAGCCCTCCTCTCAATACACGCTAACGCATCATCTATGCTTCTTTCGAACGGAACCCATTCCACCGGATCGTCGGATACGGGTTCATTCGCACAGCCGTCTTCACATTCCGAATCATACTCACGGAATACCTGCAAGGAAAATGCATCCATATTATCATTGATCCACTTAAACATCTGCGGAAAGTCTTTTTCGGCGCGCCTGTAGTATAAGTCGGGCATATCATTATCTCTGCGCGGATTGCCCTTCCCGTCTAAGGATCTGCTATATGCAAATCCCGCGGGCGCAGGCATCAGATTGGCCAGGCTATAGTGATAATCTGCCAGTTTATCCAGCTTGTGCCTTATCCCTTCGTATCCTTCAAAAATATCGTCCAGATACTCCAGCGCATATTCCTCGTTATCCCAATGCTCACGTGACATACCCCGTAGTATTCTGCTTATATATGCCCAGCTGTTAAAGATCACACTTATCCCGCCGGTTTCAAATACATCGATACCATAAAGGTCGCCGATATACTCTGCAGCCTTCGATCTACCGACATACTTATGCTCATCCTCATCATATCTCTGCCAGATGCTCTCCGGTGGCATTTTGATCTCACTCAGGCGGTACTCAAGAAGCCCTTCGATACCGCTTTTTCTGATATGCGAGCTATCGGGCATCAGTTCATTTCTCCTGCATGTCAGCAAGTCCTCTATACTGTTTATCATGATGATCACCCCCTGATAACTACGATCTCGTCATACATCGCATAGAACGTGTCCTCGATCACTTCATCTTCATGGAAATGACCGAAGAACCAGCTCTCATAATCAGCTTCGTCAGCTATCTGCTGAAGGTATCTGCGCAGTTCGATCTCATCATCCGACATCTCGCCGAAGCCCATTGCGGCGGCCACTTCGCGCGGAGCTGTATGTGTGATGATGAAGTCGACCCGGTAATCATTTTTCTCCAGGTTATCGAGCCCCTCCTCGTACTCTTCGCGTGACGGGATCTCCTCCGGAAACCAGTCGAAGCCCTCGATCCTGGCATATCTGTCTATGCTGTATGCACCGCCGAATGTGAAGAACTTCGTGCCTCCTATATCAAATACCTGACCGCGCATCAGGTGGATGATGTTCGGCTCGATGGCATGCACCTTACCGCCCATCCATTCATCCACCGGATAGTCGTTCAGTTTCCGATGATGCTCATGATTGCCGTCGATGAACAGCACCGTGACCGGGAGTTCCCGGAATATGCGTCGCACTTCTTTCTCCGTATCCGGGTCGAACCCGCACACACCGGCATCACCGCATATGATCAGATAGTCTTCCTCACCATACTCATCCTCATGTTCATCAAAGAACCTCACAACCTTGCCGATGTCTATCATTCCGTGCGTGTCGCCTGTGATTATAAATGCCATATCTGCACCTCCTCTTTAATCGTACACAACAAACTAACGCTTATGCAAGTTTCATGTAATTCCGGGCCAAAAGAGCCTCAGCCGGATCGCTGCATTCATACAGGACATCCGTGATAATTCTCGTCTTATAAATGCTTCCGGTATCGCATTGGATCAACGTCAGATCGATCCATTCTTTCCTGCTCCACGGGAGTTCGATCCCCATGGAATCCACACCGTAATCCGTCTCACCATGACCGAGCGTTGCTTCCCTAACCACATATAGTCTGTATTTCCCGCGTGAGTTTTTGTCCGGATTGATCCATAATTGAACTCCTTCCCGGTTGCTAAGCCTTTTATACAGTTCCCACAGGACGTCTGAAGTTATCCCTTCCGGTCTGACCGGGATACTCGCGTTGTCCAGGGCAGCTGCGGATTTCCGGATCCGATGCAAAAGCAGGCTGCGCGTATTCCTGAGCCGGAGCTGTACATCTGCCTTGCAGACATCATTTAAGTTCTTATCCATTGTATATTTGAATCCGTAAGGGATGATCCCGCTTCTTCCATACCATTTGCATAACCTGCGGATGCATCCGTCGATCATGCCGGCCTCCTCTGTCGGAATGTCGCTTGCGATATCGAAGTCCATCTGAATGATGTTCTCCTGAGATTCATTTCTCATGACACCGTGAAATGCCCTTTCTATAGCCACCGGCACTTTGTCCGGTCCTCCTGCGGAGGCAGTGTATGAAACCGTTCCGCGATCATTCGGGGCGACGCTTTGCCGTCCGTCCGGATCTTCGATCAGCTCACGGCGGGTCTCCAGGAAACCGATCATATATTCCAGCGCTTCCGCTATATCTTCCTCTTTGTCAGGCCATACGGGCTCGTAAGGATCCTGCCCCGTTAGCAGCGGGAGTATGTTTTCACGATCGACTGCCCCCAGTTCAAATCCGGGTTCCAGATGTTCACGATAGATCCACTCTCTCACCCGGTCCTCATCGATCTCCCCGTCCTCTCCGAGGAAAAATCTGCCGAGGCTGTCTTTGTCATACAGATGCGCGAGCGTTGAAGGCACCTCGTCACAGAGCCATACGGCCTTGCCGCGAATGAAACTTTTGTATCTGGCGGGATTCATTTCCCTGCAGGGAAGCAGGAGGAAATTGCACCTCTGTTCAGCCAGTTCGAGAAATCTGTTCAGAAGTTCCACAAGCCTGTGTTCGGGATTCAGGTACAGATCCCCGTCTTCTGCCAGAATCTTCAGATCGTGATCCGGATCTCCCGCTTCCCTGTTTCTCTTATAGAACCTGATCCCCAGATCTCTGTTTAAGCAATCGGCAACCCACTTGACCGGAGTCCACGCACTCATCAGAGTGTCGGCACACAGATCACCGTCGAAATACAGGCAGTCGAGGTCGTTGGCTTTGCGCCATTCATCCTCAGACTCGTACTCGTCTCTGTTATCCATGCCTTTCATCCAGTACAGACAGAAATTCCTCAGATGATCGCTGCTGTATTCGTTTCCAAGATACTCTTTCATCATGTTTTTCATATAAATATACCTCTCATAATACATGTGCCGTTAATGTTTACACCTGTATTATGCGAGGCATGATGTTTAAGATGTTGAGGATACGTAATACTCTTCGCCGGTATCGAGGCATATTGCCGCGAGTCTTCCTCCCGGGATATAACATCCACAGTCGATCGCTATGTGATTATGCTGTCTGTAGATATATCCCGGATTCGGATTGCCCGGAATCCCCTGTGTCGGAGTGTGCCCGGTCACTACATATTTATCCGGGTAATATTCAAAGTCATATTCCGCTCTGCTCCAGACGAGATCGGCAAGGGAGTAATCCTCTATATCTTTTCCGGGATAGAAATTCCCGAGACCGGCATGAACATGTCATATTGACCGTGAATATCGGAAATTACGTAAGTTGCCATATATCTGCTCTCTATATATCCAGGTGGATCCAGTCGTATTCACACCCGATATTTTTAAATACCGACAGATCAAACGGGCCGCCTTCGGTCAGCTCACGGGCCATCACCGAAAGTTCGTGACGATCAATAACCCTCGGCTCATCCAGAAGTTTTGTGAACCATTTCTCCATTTCCGACCACACTCCACTCACACAATCGCTGAACCGGATGCTTCTTACTGCCTGGCCGCCAAGGACCGGCCTGCATGATTCATTAAGAAAATCAAACTGGTACTGTTCTCCCCAATAAGGTCCCGTGCAGCGATCCATCATAGCGTCTTCGCAGTACATGACTTCAGAGGTATAGTCCTCCTGACACCATTTGACGCCATCGCATCCTCTTCCGTTTCCCGGTTCAAAGATTATCCCCTCCTCCGCGAGGGTCTTTTGCAGAAACGCGACCGGCTTATCGGAGTAACCGCTTTCGAAATGAAGAGCTATCTCCCGCATGCTCTTATGATCCTCATAGAACAGGAGTTTAGACTTCTTGTTTGCATCGATGCTGTACTTATCATTGAGAAAAACTATTGTTTCCTCTGCACCTTCTTCCCAGGGGTAAAGGTCGGGGATAAAGACTTCCATCCTTTTTTCCGCGTCGATAATAGGATAGAAACAAACGATGTGACCATAATTAAACTGTGTCTGCATAATG
>CAMONC010000147.1 GCA_946620235.1 uncultured Lachnospiraceae bacterium
TGCGTGACTCGGCGGGAAAAGGGGTACTGACAGGTCTGACCGAGATTTCCGACGTGGTCGCATTCGACCTGCAGAACGGTTACAAGATACCCGCAGACGGTTCCCTGTATTATCAGGGAGTGAACGTCAAGGATATCGTGAAGGGCATGGAAGGCCGCAAGTTCGGTTTCGAGGAAACCAGCTATCTGCTGATGTTCGGTCATCTGCCGAGCGAAAAGGATATGAAGCATTATCTGAAGGTCGCTGATGAACTGCAGGAGCTCAGTAACCGTTTCATCCGTGACGTGGTCATGAAGGCATCCAACGGCAATATCATGAATGCTCTTCAGAGGTGCGTACTGACTCTGTACACCTATGATGTGGCACCCGATGATATCACTCCCGCAAATGTACTCAGACAGAGCCTGGAGTTGATCAACAAACTCCCTCTGATAGCCGTATATGCTTATAATTCATATTGTCATTTCCGCAGAAACGAGACACTGATGATCCGCAATCCCGAGCCCGGACGCTCGATGGCCGAGAACATCCTGTATATGCTCAGGCCCGACGGTCACTTCACGGAGCTGGAGGCGAGAGTGCTGGATATCGCGCTCATCCTTCATGCAGAGCACGGCGGCGGTAATAACTCCACCTTTACCACTCATGTGGTCACATCCTCGGGCACGGATACATATTCATCCATCGCGGCATCCATAGGATCACTGAAGGGCCCCCGTCACGGCGGTGCCAACATCAAGGTCCAGAATATGTTCAAGGATATCAAGGAGCATGTGAAGGACTGGAACGATAAGGATGCGCTTTCGTCCTACTTGAGCGACATCCTGGATAAGAAGACTTTTGACAGGGCCGGTCTGATCTACGGCATGGGACATGCGGTATACTCACTGTCCGATCCCAGAGAGGTCATCCTCAAGGAATATGCGCGCAGCCTGGCAGAAGAGAAAGGCATGACCGATGAGTTTGCGCTCTATGAGAACGTGGAATCGATCGCAGGCGAGATGATCATGGAGAGACGCAGACTCAACAAGAATGTCTGCCCGAATGTGGACTTCTATTCAGGCTTCGTATATTCGATGCTGGATATTCCCGAGGAGCTGTTCACACCGATATTCGCGATAGCGCGTATGCCCGGCTGGTGTGCTCACAGACTCGAGGAACTCATGAACACATCCAAGATCATACGTCCGGCATATAAGTATGTAGGTCATCATACCGACTACGTACCCGTGGATATGAGATGATACCGGACTCAGAACAGATCTTCCTTACGCTCGTGCAGGGCGTATAGAAGTACGAGTCCGAGGAATCCGCAGGAGATCAGTTCTCCGATCCCAACGGTTAACATAAAATAGGGAATCGAACCTTCGAATTTGTATACATAGGCTAGCACGAACGGAACTATCAGAGTGTTGGCTGCTATCGGCGGTACAGGCGCAAGCCATTGTGCCGCTTTATTATGTTTAAGCCTCTTGCTGATGAAGTAGGTTCCGAGTGCGCCGATCAGTGTCGCAAGCGATCCGAATACGGTATCGAGCGGCATACAGCCTGTCAGAATGTTACTGAGTATGCATCCGACGAACAGGCCGGGGATGGCTACCGGTGTGAAAAAGGGCAGGACGGTGAGTGCTTCCGATAGCCTGACCTGAATAGCTGCATTAGCCAGACCGAAGGCGTTGGCGACGAGCGTCAATACAACATAGATGGCCGCAATTGCGGCGCCTTGAGTGATATACTTGACCTTGTTATTCATGTTTCTCCTCTTTCTCGAAACTGACTTGACTAATTATATAAGTTTAAGGAATTATGTCAATCACTTTTTTGTAGAAAAACACAACAGATTAGCATTCTGTTTATGTTTAAGAGTTTGGGTGTTTGTGGTATGATATATTTTGTGTGCATATGTTTACGGCGCAGATCGATGACTTGTTACAGATGATCATCCTCGGGGCATCCCGAGGATATCAGAGGGATATTACGACATGGATTTTTTCAGTATATTAACTCTATTCGGCGGACTCGCCATGTTCCTGTACGGAATGCGCCTGATGGGAGACGGACTCAAGGAGAGTTCATCCGGCGCACTCAAGGCGATCATGGAGAAGGTTACGAACAACTTCTTCAAAGCGTTTCTGCTCGGTGTAGGTGTGACGGCACTGATCCAGTCTTCAACAGCTACGATAGTCATCACATCTGGTCTGGTTGCGGCAGGTATCATCACTCTCAGGCAGTCGCTGGGTATCGTTATCGGCGCAAACGTCGGTACGACCGTTACCGGCCAGATCATTCGTCTTATCGACATAGATTCTTCTTCCACAGGATGGCTTCAGATCTTCAAGCCCTCTACCCTGGCTCCCATAGCATTGATAATCGGTATAGTGATCATCATGGGATTATCCTTCAAGAATTCCAGATCCGTCGGTAATATCGCGATCGGTTTCGGTATTCTTTTCTCCGGTCTGATGAATATGACCGGCGCGGTAGGAGTTCTGGTTGAGTCGGGCAAGCTCGAGCATCTGTTTACCGGCCTTGGCGGCAATCCCGTGCTCGGATATCTGACAGGTGCTTCCGTGGCGTTCATCCTGCAGAGTTCATCTGCTACCATCGGTATACTGCAGGCGTTCTCCGCATCGGGCGTGATGAAGTTCAACGCTATCTACTCCATAGTTGCCGGTGTATATCTGGGCGACTGCGTCACGACCGCGATCGTGTGCTCCATCGGTGCAAAAGCCGATGCAAAGAGAGTCGGTATCGTTGACATTATGTTCAACCTGTCCAAGACCGTGCTGGTATTCATAATCATTCCGATACTTCGCTACAGCGGAGCACTTGATAATATCTGGAACATGACCGCTACATCGGGCGTTGTGGCCAACACTCACTCGGTGATCAATCTGTGCAGTGCGGTGCTTCTTTTCCCGCTGATCCCGGTCTATGAGAAACTGAGCAAAAAGATCATTCGTGACGACGTACAGGATACAACCAATAAATACACCGAGCTCCTCGAGTCTCTTAACCCCGCATTCTATGCGACACCGGCTCTGGCACTTCAGGGCTGCTATACGGTGCTTGATACCATGTTCAAGTCCTCGAGAAACAATATAGAAAAGGCCATGGGACTGCTCACTGAGTTCAATGATCAGACATGGAACGAGATCAGCGAAGAGGAGATCAATATCGATATGCTCGCCGACCGTGTGAGCAATTACCTGGTTGCATTGTCTCCGCATGTTTCTCTGGATATGCATGTTTCGACCATGGACCAGTATTATAAGCTGGTTACCGAGTTTGAGAGACTGGGCGATCATGCCATGAATATAGCCGAGTCCGCACATAATATGTACGATTCCGGCCTCGAGTTTTCTCATAAGGCCCAGAGCGAATTGGGGGTAATGAACGAGCTTATCGACAATATCCTCACCAGAACACAGAATGCATTTGAAAAGCAGGATGTGGACGCCGCCAAGCATATCGAGCCCCTCGAGGAGGTTGTGGATGATATGGTCGAGGCTCTCAGAGACAGACATCTGGAGCGCTTAAGAGGCGGTAAGTGC
Organism: uncultured Lachnospiraceae bacterium; assembly: GCA_946620235.1. Lineage (GTDB taxonomy): Bacteria > Bacillota > Clostridia > Lachnospirales > Lachnospiraceae > XBB2008. The sequence goes on from CAMONC010000147.1 coordinate 3,555, forward strand.
AGTATCGACGTAGGTGTTATTTTCATGAATCTGCTGGTAGATATCGAGAGGATATCCGATGTCTGCTCGAATGTCGGCGTGAGCGTTGTGGCCAGAGCCATTCCCGATCAGATGGGAGAGAGCCACGAGTACATCTTCCACCTGCATTCCGGAGACGACCAGAACTTCAACGACGAGTACAAGTCGGCGCATATCCTTTACTTCGACCAGCTGGCACAACTTGATATCAAGCGCAAAAAGGAAGAAAAAGAAGAGAAGGTCGAGAAGGAAGCCAAACCGGTTAAGGCAGTCAAGGAAGAAAAGAGCGCCAAAGCGGACAAGGCGTCCGAAAAATCCGGGAAAACCGACAAGAGTGCCAAGACCGATAAAAAGAACAAGTCCGACAGCAAGAGCAAATCGGCAAAATCCTCAAAAGACGACAAGAATCGCGGCAAATCTAAGAAATAGAGGTTTCGTACATGAGTTTAGTTGAAAAGATTTTCGGTACACATTCACAGAGAGAATTCAAAAGGATCGAGCCCGTACTCGATGAGATAGAGAGATACAGGACCATCATGCAGTCATTGACCGATGAGCAGCTGCGCGACAAGACTGCTGAGTTCAAGGCCAGACTGGAGAAAGGCGAAACTCTCGAGGATCTCCTCCCCGAAGCCTTTGCCACCGTCAGAGAAGCGGCAAAGAGAGTATTGAACATGGAACACTTCCGTGTGCAGCTTGCCGGCGGTATCATACTTCATCAGGGCCGTATTGCAGAGATGCGTACCGGTGAAGGTAAGACACTTGTATCCACCTGTCCGGCTTATCTGAACGCTCTCGAAGGCAAGGGGGTGCATGTAGTTACGGTCAACGACTATCTGGCCAAGCGTGACGCCGAGTGGATGGGACAGGTTCATCAGTTCCTGGGTCTGACGGTGGGTGTCGTGCTCAATTCCATGAGTCAGGAAGAAAGAAGAGCCGCATATAATTGTGACATAACATATGTTACCAATAACGAACTCGGTTTCGATTATCTGCGTGACAACATGGTCATCTATAAGGAACAGCTCGTACTCAGAGGCCTGCACTACGCCATAATTGATGAGGTTGACTCGGTGCTCATAGATGAAGCCAGGACACCTCTGATCATATCCGGTCAGTCCGGTAAGTCTACGAAGCTCTATGAAGCCTGTGATATCCTGGCCCGCCAGATGAAGCGTGGTGAGGATATGGAGGAGATGACCAAGATGGATGCCATCATGGGCATCGTCAAGGAAGAGACCGGAGATTTCATAGTCAATGAAAAAGACAAGGTTGTAAACCTGACACAGCAGGGCGTTGAGAAGGTTGAACGCTTCTTCCAGATAGACAACTTCGCCGATCCCGAGAATCTCGAGATCCAGCATAATATTATCCTGGCTCTGCGTGCGCATAACCTGATGTTCAGAGATCAGGACTATGTGGTCAGAGACGATCAGGTGCTCATAGTCGATGAGTTTACCGGACGTATCATGCCCGGCCGGCGTTATTCCGATGGCCTGCATCAGGCCATTGAGGCAAAAGAGCATGTTAAGGTAAAGAGAGAGTCCAAGACTCTGGCTACGATCACATTCCAGAACTTCTTCAATAAGTTCGAAAAGAAGGCCGGCATGACCGGTACCGCTCTGACGGAGGAGAAGGAATTCCGTGACATCTATTACATGGATGTTGTTGAGATTCCCACAAACCGTCCTGTGAA
>CAMONC010000148.1 GCA_946620235.1 uncultured Lachnospiraceae bacterium
GTACGTTATGAGTTTTCCCGAGGCGGGCGAATTCGTAGACAAGGTGGTGGATCTTCTCGATTTCCTGATCCCGAACTACGTCAAGGAGGGTAAATACAAGCTCGTGGTCGGTATCGGATGTACCGGCGGTAAGCATCGATCCGTTACCCTGGCCGAGTGTCTGTATAAGCGGATGCAGAATCGCGGACATTATGGGCTCACACTTTCTCACAGGGATGTTACCAAAGCCGGCAAGTGATCCGGCGCTCTGCCCATGTCATTTTCATCGGATGTAAAAGACGAACTTATAAGCGTGATCGGACAGGCTCGCCATTGTCAGCTGGCAGAGCTTGCTTCTATTGTGCATTTTGCAGGCAAAAAGAGCAAAACCGGAGCGGGTTTTGACATTCCCGTAGAAAATGAACATGCTTCCCGAAAATACTTTACTTTACTATCAAAAACATTTAACATTAAGTCGGTCAGTGACACTGTAGCACAGGCACTGAAGCTTAATACGGATACCGATGCCGATACGGCACCCGATTATGTTACGGATGCACGCCTTCTTCTCAAGGATTGCTGCAGACGGGCTTACCTTAGGGGAGCATTCCTGTCGGGAGGGACCGTGAGTGACCCGAATAAAGGCTATCATCTGGAGTATGTGTGCAGAAGTCCGGAACAGGCCCGTCAATTGTATGACATATTGCTGGGCTACGGAATCTCGGCACATATGTCTGTGCGCAAGAATCACGACATCGTCTATATCAAAGAAGGCGAAGCCATCGTGGATATGCTGAACCTGATGGGTGCACATACTTCTCTTATGAATCTGGAGAATATACGTATCCTCAGGGAAGTGGGAAACACCGTTAACAGACGGGTCAACTGCGAGGCCGCCAATATAGCTAAGACTATAAATGCTGCTTCCAAGCAGAGTGAAGATATAGAGTATATCAGAGATCATTACGGATTGGCCAAATTACCCGACAGACTTCGCGAGATAGCTGAGGTGAGGCTGGCTAACCCCGAAGCTTCGCTCAAAGAACTGGGTGAGATGCTGGATCCTCCGGTAGGTAAGTCCGGAGTCAATCACAGACTCAGGAGCTTGAGTGAGCTTGCGGATTCTCTGAGAACATAAGAAGAGGAGATTATTATGACAAAAAGGACGATGGAGATCAAGCTCGCAGACGGTCTGGAAGCTACTCCCATTGCTATGCTGGTTCAGGTTGCCAGTCAGTATGATTCGGACATCTACATGGAAGCCGAAGGAAAGAGAGTCAATGCGAAGAGCATTATGGGTATGATGAGTCTCGGAATGGATGCCGGTGAGCAGCTTACCGTATCTGCAGACGGTGCGGATGAGGAGGAGGCACTTGACGGTATAGAGAAATATTTGTCCGGAGAGTGATCATATTACAGATCCATAGCACAAGTCACGAGCGCGATCCTTCGGGAGCGCGCTTTTTATATAAAAGAAAAGCCCCAACCCCGCCGTTATTCGACGAAACTGAGACTTAAGTGCGCCACCAGGGGCTCGAACCCTGGACACCCTGATTAAGAGTCAGGTGCTCTACCAACTGAGCTAGTGGCGCTCGCGATTGACATAATGTCTTTTTTGCAACGCAAAAATTATTATAGTATAATGCTTTTTGTTTTGCAAGACAAATTTAACATTTTTTTCACCCTGTTTTTAGTTATTTTTCTGAGGTGTTTATGATCTTTGATACACACGCACATTACGACGATAAAGCGTTCGATGAAGACCGCGATGAACTGCTCTCTTCATTGCCTCGCGGAGGCGTATGCAGAGTGGTGAATGTGACCGCTTCAGAGGCTTCCCTGGTGGAAAGCCCGGCTTTGGCCCGGAGATACGATCATGTATATACTTCCGCGGGGCTGCATCCCACGGAAATCTATGATCTGGATCTGAGCGTATTGAGCCGTGTTGAGGAACTGTGTTCCTATGAAAAAACCGTAGCCATAGGGGAAATAGGCCTGGACTATCATTATCCCGACACCGATGAGGCGAGGCAGAAGGAGTTTTTCGAAGCTCAGCTGGATATGGCACGCAGAGTGGGACTTCCGGTCATAATACATTCACGCGATGCGGCAAAAGATACTATGGACATCCTGAAGTATTATCATGCGGGAGATATAGGCGGTGTGGTACATTGCTACTCCTATTCACCGGAAATGGCCCGTGAATATGTGGAGATGGGGCTTTATATAGGAGTAGGCGGAGTGGTTACATATAAGAACGGACGGAAACTGAAGGAGTGTGTGGAATGTCTGCCGATCGAAAGCATCGTTCTGGAGACCGATTGTCCGTATCTGGCTCCCGAGCCGAAGCGCGGACAGCGCAATTCATCATTGAATCTGAGCTACGTCGTGGCACAGATTGCTCACATACGGGGCACTGAGATGAGTGAGATAGAGGATACCACGCTGAGAAATGCCATGAACCTGTACAGGATGGAGCAATAGCGGGATCTGTGAAGATAAGGATATTGATATGAATCTGAGTGACGGTCGCGTAATACGCGAGATAATGAATGTATATGGGATATCCGCCCAGAAGAAATACGGCCAGAATTTCCTGATCGATGACAGTGTGCTGGATGAGATCGTGGAATGTTCGACGGTAACCCGTGAGGATACCGTATTGGAGATAGGTCCCGGCCTGGGAGCTCTGACCCGGAGACTATCCGCTGCGGCAGGCAGAGTGGTCGCCGTGGAGATAGACAAGGAGCTGATACCGGTTCTTGCGGAGACCCTGAAAGAATGTGAAAACACGGATATCATCAATGCCGATATCCTGAATTGTGATATCCGGGAGATATATGAGAAATACGGAAACGGGACCGGTTTGAAGGTCACAGCCAATCTGCCTTACTATATCACTACCCCGATCGTACTGAAGCTGTTGGAATACAGCGATATCATCAATACTATTACCGTCATGGTGCAGAAGGAGGTGGCGGTCCGGATGCAGGCGGGGCCCGGGAGCAAGGATTACGGAGCCCTGTCGCTGGCCGTACAGTATTATTCGGAACCTACGGTAGTGACATCGGTATCTCCGGATTCTTTTTATCCTTCGCCGGCAGTGGATTCTGCCGTCATCAGGCTGGATGTCAGACATGATGCCTGTGTGGATGTCGCGGATCCGGATTATATGTTCAGGATCATCAGGGCAACCTTCAATATGCGTCGTAAGACATTACCTAACGCACTCTGCAGCGGCATACAGGGACTTACCAGAGAACGTGTGGGGGAAGCCCTGGATGTTATGGGCAAGCAGCGGACTGTACGAGGCGAGACATTCACCCTGGGAGAGTTCGCTGAGCTGACAACACTTTTGTGTGACAGTGCCGACAACAAGATATAGTTTTTTTTCGTGACAGGAATACCACAGTTTGTGCCCACTCACTTTACATCGCAGATATGCTATGTTACACTAAAAAATGATTATCTGTCGATTAGAATGAGGTGTTATCGTGGACAAATACGAGTACAAAGTCAGAGTCGAAGAGATCCATAACCTGATCAGTGAAGGTGAATTGGCAAAGGCAGTAGATATCGCCGATACCATTGACTGGAGCAGGGTTAAGAGCATTCAGACTTTGTGTAAGATATCGGACCTGTATAAGGCTAACAGACGCTATCAGGAAAGTAAGGAAATCCTGTTGATGGCTTATAAGAGATACCCCACCGGGCGTCTCATAGTTTATTCACTGTGCGAGCTTTCCGTCAAACTGAACGAACTGGTTCAGGCGATGGAGTACTATAAGGAATTCGTCCAGCTCGCTCCCAACGATACCAGCCATTTTGTGTTAAGATACCGCATACTTGAGGCTTATGATGTAAGTCTTGAGGAGCGGGCCGCTTTGCTCGAGCAGTATAAGAGTAAGGATTATAAGGAGAGATGGGTCTATGAATTGGCTTATCTCTATCACTGTATGGGCCTGTCCAGCAAATGTGTGGATGAGTGCGATGATATCATCGTTACATCCGGCAAGGGCAAGTACGTGATAAAGGCGATGGAGCTTAAATCACGTCACACGAAACTGAGCCCGTCAGAGCAGGCACAGTATGACGCATACCTGAAAAACAATGGTTATGAGCCTGAAGAAGAGGAACAGCGTGAACCCGGCGAAGTGAAGGTGAGGGAAGCCATCTCCGATGTCCCCTCTTCGACCGATCAGACCGATCTGCAGGGAGCACCCACTACCGAGATGCCTCAGGAGATGGATATTCAGGTAAAACCCGTGGATGTGGGTCAGTATAATACCATGAACCTGCAGGAAGCTCTCGCCGAGAGCATGAAGGAGCTTCTGAATACCGACGAAGACATAGAGGACAGAAACAGGGAGGAAAGGCTGACTCCTTCCACTCCCGAGCTGGACGTTGAGGATAATACGATATTTGAATCCAGCCCACTGGCAGCTACGGGCTTTATGCAGGAACCGCCGGAGGATGCACCCACCCAGGTGATCCCGCAGATTCCCCATACCCTGTCCGAGCAGGTATTGATAGACGAAAACGGACCGGTTAATGAACCCGAGCCGGAGCCGGAACCGGCACCTGCGACGGTACCTGCGCCGGCACCTGCGCCGGTTGATCCGGTCATGAACGGAGAGACCAAACGTATCCCTACGGATGCTGTTGTTGATTATCTGACCACTCAGCGCCTGATGCAGGAGATGCAGGCATCCACCGCATCCATGAAGACCGCCGATGCGCAGGCCGAGCTTATCCCCGGTGCCGTAACAGGGCAGATAGAACCTGTGGGAGCAATATCAAGTGCCTATGACCAGATGCTGGCTGAAGAGTACAGTGGACAGATAAGACTGGCACTGTCTGAAGTTGAGCAGGTTGAGAAGCAGATAACAGGCCAGTTAAGTATAGAAGATGTGCTTGCTGACTGGGAGAACACCAAGAAAGAAAACGAAAAGAAGCGCGAAGAGGAAGTCCGTAAGCGGATCATGCAGCACACCGGATCCCTGTTTGACGAGTTCGACGAGGATACCAAGGCATCCTTGATAGAGCAGCTTGAGAAGGCATTTACCGAAGCTATCATCAAGGAGTCCAACGGCGGTGAGATCGATGCCGCGCTGGGCAAGAAGATTCGCAAGGAAGCATTGCGAGCCGTTGAATATATGACCATGGACGGAGTGATAGGTGCGGGTGTGGCCGAGGTAGCGGCAGATGATACTGATAAGTCATCCGCAAACAAGACTGTT
>CAMONC010000149.1 GCA_946620235.1 uncultured Lachnospiraceae bacterium
TGTGCTCTTCTGCGTGCTGGCTTTCGTACTGATCGTAGTCACGGTAATCCGCAAGCTGGTATTCGGTGATCCGACATCCGGATGGCCGTCACTCGTATGTATCATATCCCTGATCAGCGGTGTGCAGCTGTTCTGCCTCGGTATCATCGGACAGTATATGTCCAAGACATATATGGAGGTGAAGAATCGCCCCATCTATCTGATAAAGGAAGAGTTTTGATGGTCAGCATCATAGTACCGGTATTCAGGGCAAAAGAGTATATCGCCCGGACCGTCGACTGTGTGCGGGAGCAGACTTATACCGACTGGGAACTGATATTGGTTGATGATGCTTCGGATGACGGTACCGCGGATGAGATACGCCATATCATCGAGAAACTGGGTGATGAGCGCATTCGTCTGATCGAGAGCGAGGAAAACCGCGGTGCGGCACACGCACGAAATACCGGACTTGATCAGGCTCGCGGCCGGTATATAGCTTTTCTGGATGCAGATGATATATGGCTTCCTCACAGACTGGAAACAGGTATGAATTATATGAGGGAGCACCCTTCTGCCGGCTTCGTTTTCAGTGCATACGAATTCGGAGATGAGGAGGCGAACGGCACCGGGCGTATAGTCCATGTTCCGGCTTCGCTGAATTTCGAACAGGCACTCTCACGTACGATCATCTTTACCACGACTACGCTGTTTGATACGGAGATCGTTCCGATCGAACTGATACATATGCCATATATCAAAAGCGAGGACACAGCTACCTGGTGGCGGATATTGAAGGCCGGTCATATCGCATACGGAATAGATGAAGTGACTGCCATATACAGACGTCCGGCAAAGTCACTGTCCTCGAATAAGATCGAAGCACTCAGACGCATTTGGAATCTGTACAGACAGGTTGCACACCTGTCGGTTATCGGAAGTTGCATCTGTTTCGCGGGTTGGGCGGTCAGAGCTACGTTGCGCAGGCTGTGATCCGACCGATCTACCTGTTAATATGAAAAAGATTGAATCGCTCAAACGCATAGTCATTCTTCAACTGTCTTTGATAAGCATCGTCATAGACACGGTAATCTATGCTTTCTTCTGGCTTGAGAAATACTATCCTTTTCTGTCGAGAAGGGCACGCGGTCTGAATTATTACTTTAGAGGACATGTGCTTGTCATATTGATCTATTTTGTTCTGATCCTTTTTTTCACCAGCACTTTCGGCGGCCTGAAGGTCGGTTACCTGAAGCCGGGTGATATCATATTCAGCCAGTTCTTCGGTATAGTGGCGGTCAATACGATCTCGTATTTCCAGCTTTCACTTATGGGTAACTGGCTTGTGCCCGTTCGTCCCATGCTCCTGTGCAGTCTCATCGAGATAATATACAGTGCACTGTGGACGTTGATGTGCAATGCCTTTTATCATAAGGTGTTCCCACCCAGGAAACTGTTGTTTGTCCATGGCGACCGACCGATAGATGACATCCTCTATAAGTTTTCAACCAGACCCGACAAATATCTGATCGAAGATACCATCAATATTTCTGCCGGTATAGAAGCGGTGAAGAGCGAGGGGATGAGCGGACGTTTCAACGGTATAGTACTGTGGGATATTCCCACCTATGACAGAAACAAACTTCTCAAATACTTCTACAGTGTGAACATGCGCGTCTATATGATGCCGAAGATACCGGATGTACTCGTTCAGGGCTCGGATTCCATACATCTGTTTGATACTCCGATCATGCTGACCAGAGAGTATGCACTGACTGCCGGACAGAGATTCGCCAAGCGTCTCATGGATATAGTGTGTGCATTGATACTAGCGGTCCTTACTTCTCCGATCATGCTCATCACGGCGATATGTATCAAGCTGTATGATCGCGGTCCGGTACTTTACAGTCAGGTCAGATGTACCCGCGACAGGCGCGAGTTCAATATTCTTAAGTTCAGAAGCATGTCTGTTGATGCTGAAAAGGATGGAGTAGCCAGACTTGCGACCAAGGGTGATTCGCGTATCACACCTATCGGCAGATTCATCAGAGCCGTACGTATTGACGAACTCCCGCAGCTTTTCAATATACTGAAAGGCGACATGTCATTCATAGGACCGAGGCCCGAGCGCCCCGAGATCATAGACAAATATATGGAGCAGATGCCGGAGTTCGCATATCGCATGAGAGTGAAGGCGGGACTTGCAGGATATGCACAGGTCTATGGTAAATACAACACTTCACCCTATGACAAACTGAAACTTGATCTGATATATATTGAGAATTATTCATTGTGGATGGATATCAAACTGATGATGCTGACACTCAAGATACTGCTCCGTCCGGAGAGTACGGAGGGGGTTGAAGCAACACAGGTCACGGCAATGAAGGAGCCTGCAAATGAAGACACTGACAAGTAACGAAGCGGTGCGCGACAGGTATTGGCGTAAACCCATGGATATGCGCAAACAGCTGCTTGTTTTGAGCCGGAATATATGGAAGCTGATCCCCGGTATCGTGATCGGTGCGGCATTGGGTGCCCTGCTGTGGACCGGTGTTCACAGGATAACCGACGGGGCGATGTACAGTGGATACAGCGAGTTCTATCTGGACTTCGCGATGACAGAGAACGGAGCCGCATACGATTACTATAACGGTTATACCTGGAATGACCTGATGACCACGGATATGATCGCGGCACATACGCTTGAGAATCTGCACGGAGGATCCGATATCGCGGAGCTGGAGCGTGTGACTACGGCAGAGATCCTCTCCGATATCAGAGTTCTCAGAGTATCTTTCTCAGACAGTGACGAGCAGAAGTGTGCGGATATACAGACTGCTACCGAGCAGGCACTTGTCTCCTTCGGTACCGAGGCCAAAGAGTTTACGCAGATCTCACTGATCAAATCTGTATCCCCGGAAAAGGTGGTTGCCGACGATCGTATAAAACAGGCGATACTGCTGGGGGCTATCCTGGGTCTGCTGATCACACTTGGCATTATGGATTACAGATATCTGCTGGACGACCGTATCTATGTACCTTCCGATATCTCCGATATGGGCATCCCGCTGCTTCGGATAAGTATGTCGGATCATGATGAAAAACTTGAGAACAGGCTTAATGCGTTTCTCGATACTTCGGCTGTGGAAGATGATGACACGATATATATAGACGCCTCGGAATATCAGAAATCAGATGGCAAACTGCCGTCGATATCCGACACGACACATCTCGTCATCAGGATCCCGTATGGCCGTGTGACGCGCAGTGTACTGGCGCTGATGGCTGATCGGGCGGAGGGAGCCGGTGCTCATATCCTCGGTGCGGAGATCACCGATGCCGACAGCAGATTCTACAGAGCATATTATTCTTTTGCCGATCATAAAAAGGACACTGATTCCTGATGAAGATTGTTTCGCTTGTTTCCGCAGTAGATCAAAACATCAGACAGATGATCGAGGGCATGCATCCGGAAACGGATGCGGTCGTAGTCAATCAATGCGACACTGAGGGTGATAAGACCTTCAGTGTTTGTGGTATTACGGTCAGGCAGATCGATATGCGTGAGCGTGGAGTGGGACTCAGCCGGAATACGTGTATCGACCATGCACCCGATTGTGATGTGATCCTTTTTACCGACGAGGACATCATATATGACGAAGGTTATTCCGGCCTTATCGCGAAGGAGTATGAGGCACATCCCGAGGCTGATGCAATACTTTTTAATGTGCGTGTGTGCGAGGCTCGCCGCACATACTGGAATGAAGATTATGCCCGTGTGAGATTCTACAACTACGGCAGATATCCCGCATACAGCATATCCATAAGACACGATAAACTGATGGCATCCGGCGTCAGATTCCCGCTGGATTTCGGAGGCGGAGCGAAATACATCAACGGGGAGGATTCGGTTTTTCTGCATGATCTGCTGAAGGCAGGGGTGCGTATATACAGGACACCGGTCTGCCTCGGTGAAGAAACCGAGAGAGAGTCCACCTGGTTTAAGGGATATGATGAGAGATTCTTCGTCAGTCGCGGAGCGTTGTATGTGAGATTATACGGAGCGAATGCGATCCCGCGTGCGATACTCTTCCTGGTCCGTCATAAATACATGTATGAAGAGATCGGATTCTCTGAGGCATATAGACTTATGAAACGCGGTATGAGGGAGATGACACAGTGATACTGTACATATGTGTGACAGTCATAACTATCATATTGGCTTATATGTGCTGCCGTGTGGATGAGTATGCCGCACCTTATGAGAAAAGCGTGTGCCTGCGTCTGTACGGGGCATCGTTTAACAGGGCTGTGCTCTTTCAGCGGTTGTGTCTGCTGAGCATATTCGTGATCCTTTTTGCGGTATCGGCATGCAGGATCAACGTGGGCAATGACTACGGTACTTACGTGGAGTTCATGCACAGACTCTATACCGATAAGTATATTGCCGATGCGGGCGTACCCACCGAGTGGGGATTCAATCTGCTGGCGAGATTCATCTACTGGATCTCGGGCGGTGAAAGTTTCCTGCTGGTATTCGCGATCTATGCTTTCGTTACAGTAGCTTTTTTCATCACCGCGATCCGAGAACAGAGCGTGGACTTCGGACTGAGCTTCCTGCTCTTCATGACCTTTGGATATTACTTCCAGAGTTTCTCCACGGTCAGATATTATATGGCGCTGGCGATCGCACTCTACTGCATGAGGCTCGTGAACGAGCGCAAGTGGATCAGCTTCGCAGTGCTGGTATTGATAGGCAGCGGTTTCCACAAATCATTGCTCGTGATCCTGCCGCTGTACTTCCTCGCTTCTCTTGTATGGAAAAAGTGGATGATCGCTCTGGGGGCTGTTGCATGCATATCGTGCTTTTTCCTCAAGGATATATACATGAAAGTCCTGGTGATCCTCTATCCCAGCTACGAGGGGACGGAGTATCTCGCGGGCAGCGGATTCAGCTGGATCAACATCATCAGATGCGTGGCGGTGCTCGCACTCTCAGTATATGTTTATCGTGAAGTTGTGAAGGACAGCCGTGTCGGGCTCTTTTTCTTCAACCTGAACATAGGAGCACTGGCACTGTACATCTTCGGATCGTTCCTGCCGATCGTCAGCCGCATAGGATATTACCTGACGGTCAGCCATATACTGTTCGTGCCGATGATGATACATGCCATACCGAACAAAAAAGTGCGCAGGGTGAT
>CAMONC010000150.1 GCA_946620235.1 uncultured Lachnospiraceae bacterium
AGATTCTTCGTGCCCGGCATACCACCGGGGAGAACAAGCATATCAGCCGCATCCCAGTCGACCTTCTTAAGTACCGTATCGGTAACTACGGGGATGCCGCGTGCACCGGTCACGGTCTTATCACGCGTGATCGATACAGTCTGCACATTCAGACCGGCTCTGCGCCCGAGATCCACGACCGTCAGAGCCTCAATCTCCTCAAACCCCTCTGCAAGAAATACGTATACCATCTTTTTCCCCTATAGTTTTTTTGAAACGATCTCGTCTGTGACAAGTGTCACAAACTCATCAAAACCTACCGTAGTTGTGCCCTGTTCGCCATGCAGTCTGTATGAGATCTGTTTAGCCTCTTCCTCATTCTTGCCCAGGACTACGATGTAAGGAACCTTCGCGATCTGAGCCTCACGCATCTTATATCCGAACTTCTCGGAGCGATCGTCAAACTCAACTCTCACGCCGGCATCCTTAAGTGCATCCACTACCGACTTCGAGTATACATTCAGATCATCATCGTCATTCTTGATGGGCAATACCTTAACCTGTACGGGAGCCAGCCACAGCGGCAGATTGCCCTTGGTCTCTTCGAGGATATATGCCATGAACCTGTCGAGTGATCCAAGGATCGCTCTGTGAAGTACAACGGGAGTCTTTTTTGATCCGTCCGTATCCGTATAGGTAAGTTCGAACTTGGCGGGCAGACAGAAGTCCAGCTGGCATGTCGACAGTGTGATCTCGTTACCGATGGCGGGCTTAACATTTACATCCAGCTTCGGTCCGTAGAATGCGGCTTCACCGATCTCCTCGGTAAACTCGATCCCGATATCGTTAAGAACCTTCCTGAGAGCATCCTCTGCCGTATTCCACATCTCATCATCGGGATGATATTTCTTCGTATCGGCAGGATCACGCAGGCTCAGGATACATCTGTAGTCCGTGATGCCGAAATCCTTATACGTATCGAAGATCAGATCGCATACACCTTTAACTTCCGTCTCGATCTGGTCGGGAGTACAGAAGATATGCGAATCGTTCTGGCAGAAATGCCTGGCTCTCTCTATGCCCTTCAGGGTACCGCTGGCCTCGAATCTGTAGTCGTGAGCGATCTCTGCGAGTCTGATCGGAAGCTCTCTGTATGAATGAGGTTTGTTTGCATATATACGCATATGGTGAGGGCAGTTCATGGGACGGAGCACGTAGCTCTCTCCCTCTACCTCCATTGCGGGGAACATATTCTCCTTGTAATGATCCCAGTGTCCGGAAGTCTTATACAGTTCAACGGAGCCCACGCTCGGAGTAAGAACATGCTGATAGTTGAGCCTGAGTTCCTTCTGTCTGATGTAGTTCTCAAGCTCCTGCCATACGAGCTGTCCCTTGGGCAGATACATCGGCAGGCCGCGGCCTACCAGGTCATCCACCATGAAGAGCTCCATGTCCTTGCCGATCTTACGGTGGTCACGTTCCTTGGCCTCTTCGAGAAGCTTTAAGTGTTCTTCGAGCTGCTCCGCTTCGGGAAAGCATACACCGTATACTCTCTGGAGTACCTGCTTCTCGGCATCACCCTTCCAGTACACACCGGAATGCTTGATGAGCTTGAAGTTACGACAGAGCTTCACATTATCCACGTGAGGTCCGCGGCACAGATCCGTGAAATCACCCTGATCGTAGCAGGTGATGGTCCCATCTTCCATATTCGAGATCAGATCCAGCTTATACGGATCGTCCTTAAACATTTCTTCGGCTTCGGCCTTGGATATCTCGCGCCTGTATATCTTTGCGCCGGTCTTTGCGACCTTCTTCATCTCCTTCTCGATAGCGGCTATGTCTTCGTCATTCAGGACCGCATCGCCGAGATCCATATCATAGTAGAAACCTTCATCCACGACAGGACCTACCCAGAATTTAGCCTGAGGATACAGATGCTTTACCGCCTGAGCCATCAGATGTGCGCATGAATGATTGAGTACATGCAGTTCTTCGTCTTCCTTAAAGTTAACCATTTCCTTTACTCCTCGTGTATTGACCGGAATCTTACACCGGTCCTTATTATCGTCTTCTAATCTTCGATTGTACCATTTTAGCCGATACTATACAATTGTTCGATCAGTTCTTCACACTTATCCGTGTCCATGGTACTTATGGTTTTGCGAAGCTCGACGATAACAGGCTTCACTTCTTCATCATATGCGAATTCACCCAGTCGCCCGGATACCGATTCCATTGCGTCCATATCGAGATCCTCACATGCCTGGCGCAGATCTGTCAGGATTATCTTAAGTGTATAGTTATCGATAAGCGGTTTATCTGCCTCGTCATCCGCCTTCGCCGAGCCCCCGTAATACTCTTCCAGAGCATCCAGAAAACTCCTGTATTCTCCGAGTGTATCCTCCGTTTTGTTTCTGATTGTGTCAATATCCGAAGCTTTTCCCGCTTTTTCCAGTTCCTCCGCCATATCACCCAGAGCCATGGCTCCTATCTGACGCGAACTGCTCTTCAATGCGTGGACTCTGATCGTATAATCAGCCCAGTCCCCGTCTGCATATGCCTGCGCGATCCCTTCATACTTTTCGTTTCCGTATCTGTAATACTCCTCGAGTATCTTGTCATACAGAGCAGACGATCCCAGTGCGCCGAGTGCCGCGGCGGTATCCAGACCGCTGTAGTTTATGTGTGAAGCAACACATTCCGACTCCTTTGCGTCAGCTTCGTTTTCGTAAGGATCTCCTGTTTTCTTCGGTATGATCTTTTCTTCGGGGAGCCATTTCTTCACCTTCTCGGTAAGGTCCTTGATATCTATGGGTTTGGCGACGAAATCGTTCATTCCCGAGCTTTTGAACAGTTTTCTGGCTTCCTCCATTACATTTGCGGACAGCGCTATGATCACAGGATGAGCCATGCTGTTCAGTTCTTTTCTGATGGCGATGGTAGCCTCAACTCCATCCACGTTGGGCATCATATGGTCCATGAACACGATGTCATACTGGCCGGTTATGGTCTTTTCGACCGCCTCACGCCCGCCGTGTGCATGATCGGGTGCGATATTCATGGGTGCCAGAAGTCCATCGGCTATCGTCAGATTGATATCGTTATCATCTACCACCAGAACACGCGCATCGGGTGCTGAGAAGTTGACTCTGAACACGTTCCTGTCGCCGGAATCATGCGCATCGTACCTTTCATTCATGGCACAGACTATATTCATGGTGGTCCTGGGTTTGCGTATGGTATGCAGATTGGGGATATCGTCATCCGTATCATCCGTGGGTTCAGCCAGGATGAAGCATCTGATATCGGGATGCGCCTTCAGAAAGAGATGCATTCCATCATTGCATGACCCGGCTTCGATAAACATAAACTCCGTCAGCCCCGTACTTTCATATTCATTCAGGCCGGAGATGAACCTTCCCGCCACTCCCAGATTTTCAAGCCCTTTCAGGAGTTCAACCGATCTTTCCGGGGTTTCCGTCAGTATAAATGCATATTTCGAATCGGCATTTTCCACCCGGATATCATTACTGTCATCCTCGATCTTCTGAGGGATGGTGAACCAGAAGTCGGAACCCACTCCGTACTCGCTCTCCAGTCCCATCCTGCCTCCCATGGCTCCGACAAGCCTCTTGGATATGGCAAGTCCGAGTCCCGTGCCCTCCACGGATCTGTTCCGTTTGGAGTCAAGCTGCTGGAAACTGTCGAAAAGCTTGCTCTTATCCTCATCCTTGATGCCGATGCCGGTATCGATGACATGGTAGGTCAGTTCCACATGATCTTCATTTATCCGCTCGCAGGTGAGGCATATCCTGACCGACCCCTCATTGGTAAACTTGATGGCGTTATTGGCCAGATTGATCAATACCTGTCTGATACGCATCGCATCACCGACAAGTCTGTGAGGCAGTTCGCCCTCTATCAGTGCAAAAAGCTCAACAGGCTTTTCGCCCACCCTCACATACAGTACGTTGGCTATATCGGAGAGTTCTTCAAAAGGACTGTAGGCATCCTCTATGATCTCCATCTTGCCGGATTCGATTTTGGAATAATCCAGAATGTCATTGATGATATTCAGCAGATTCTTGCCGGAGTTCTGGATCTGTCTGAGATAATCGTTAACCCTCTCGGGATCGTCTTCACGTATCGCTATCTCCGCCATTCCTATGACGGCATTCATGGGAGTACGGATCTCATGACTCATATTGGCCAGAAAATCGGACTTCATGCGACCGGCCCTCTCCAGTTCCTCGTTTGCTTTACGCATGGATCTGATACGGTTATATGAATCGCTGTGATCGTGCAGGATATACAATGTACCGATCCTGATATCGTTATCGGTCAGTTCCTGTACATTCGGTTTGAAATAGTAATCCCTGTCAGGTCCCTCGTATTTAAGAATCTGGGCGTTATCCATCTCGATCGTATGGGAGAGCCATTCATCAAGCTTGCTGCGATCCTCAAAGTCCCTGCTGAGCTCCGCATGTATCGAGCGGCGTATCATCGCATTGATGTGAAGCAGCCTGTCATTCATATCATACAGGATCAATCCGTCACTCATGTTATCGGCGAAGTTATCCAGCGACCAGTCTCTGATCCTCCTGCTCGCATAATCCCCCGTCAGATAATAAACAACAGGGAGCAGTATATTACCGAGCATGCTCTCTATCCATACCGGAAGCTGAAGCACATCCGTGAACACTTCCATTACGGCTACACATAATACTATTGATAAAAAAGTGACATATCTGGACCTGAAGATCTTCGGGTATTTGCCGAAAAGTCTTGCCAGAACATATAACGCATAAAGAGTATTGATATAGAACAACGCGTTATAGACACCGTAATGCATCAGGAATGCGGGGTTCCCCGGCTTCGTGGCCACGACCCAGTGTTTGACCAGCATAACCCGGTCCGTAAATCCGAAGACATCCGGTTTGACATACCCGGAAATAACGATGACCGACTGCAGAACAGATATGATCAGGGCCGGCATTACGGAGGTTCCGCCTTTTTTGTTCTTCAGGATGTTATTCGCGGTCGATAAGATCATCACCGTAACTGCCGGCAAAAGCCATGCATGGACCAGATAGTATATCAGAAGGATATGCTCCATGACCGCAGGAGATACCGTGATCATATATATGCCGCACAGCAGATCCCCCGCCGCGATCACTGCGGCGA
>CAMONC010000151.1 GCA_946620235.1 uncultured Lachnospiraceae bacterium
CATCATAACCGAACGGGATGCTGTTCCCGGTGCGGATATAGTCAATGTCGTGCCTCAGCCAAAAGCCGGCGGTTCTTTTGCCACGACCGCATATAAGCAGTTTAAGGATCCGGTTGCGCTTGAGGAGATCAAAGCCGATGCCGGCATAGATATAGGTGATACATTTATAGGCATGCATCTGAAGAAGGTTGCGGTACCCGTCAGACTGGAGCATCACGAGATCGGTCAGGCACACATCACTGCGGCCAGAGTCCGTCCGAAGTACATCGGCGGCGAACGCGCGCATTACGATGATACATTAATGTGATCACGCCGAAGCCAGAGTATATATCAATACGAGGATCAGTCCTATGCACACGAGTATCAGGCCGAATGACAGGCTGCCGTCGATAACACGTTGTGTACGGGCTGCACGCTCCTCTTTTTCAACCAGTTCGGGAATATGAGACGATCCGTCACGGTGGGGTAAGATATGATCCAGGATCACGCCGGCTTCCACGGCCAGATGGTCATCCATCGATCCGGTCGGTACACGCGTGGATATCTGTCTGTGTGTGGTCCTGCGAAGCAATATGATCGCCTCATCCGTGATCTGACCGGTGATCGCACTGACGAATCCGAGGATCCCGGGCAATATCTTAAGTATGAGCGGACGATATATCCTGTCCTCCAGATCCAGCCATTCCGGCCATACATTTCTGTCAAGACGTCTGAATATCAGGAAGAAAAGAACCAATCCTATCGCGATCGATATGAGAGATCCGGTCAGATTATGCAACGCATAATAGATTACCGTGCATTCTCCCATCGCATCATGGGTGATCCCGAGAAAAGGCGATGACATATATGCCGCACGGTTCATTATCAGGTACGGGAACAATCCCATCACCGCAAGTATGACTGCAGGAACAGCAACGGCTATCCTGCTCTCCGTATTCCAATAGTCTTTCTGATCGTCATAATGCTTCTGCAGTTCATCATCATGATTCTTTTCAACAAAAACAGTTATAAAGAGCTTAAGCATGTAGCAAAGTGTCATACCGCCGCAAAGCAGGAACAGCCATTCAATAACCTGTCCAGCACCGCTCTCAACTATAGCTTCATGCAGCAATGTCTTGGCGATATATCCGCTCGAACCCGGGATACCGCTGATCGAAAGTGCCCCTATGGCAAAGCAGACTGCCAGAAGAGGCTTCCTGCGGCCGTATCCTCTGATGTCACCCAGTTCAAGTTTATGGATATTCATATATACAACACCGGCTATCATAAAGAGAACCAGCTTGATCAGCGAATGATTGACCATATACAGGACAGTACCGCGTGCGGCCAGAATCGCTGACTCGCTGCCCGGCTGCGAGAGTGCATAAGCTCCTATCCCCGTCATGATGAATCCTATCTGAGACATGGATGAGCAGGCAAGAGTACGCTTCAGATTTATCGAGAAAAGCGCGAGCAGAGCTCCGGTAAACATCGTGATCACACCCAACCACATTATTGCCCTTCCCCAGGCGGTATCTCCTGCGAACATATTGCATGTCACCGCGAGGACGCCGAAGATTCCGGACTTGGTCAATATACCCGAAAGCAGTGCACTGGCTGGTGCCGGAGCTACCGGGTGGGCCTTGGGCAGCCATATATGCAGAGGCCATACACCAGCCTTTGCAGCGAAACCACATGCGACCAATGCACCTGTCAGATACAGTCTCGTCGGTGTGACGATCCCGCCGTAGACAGTCACAAATGGGCGTGGCCACACCTGTCTGATCTCCGCGATCTTCTCGGGAAGCTCGGAGAGTGTCAGTGTCCCTGTCATGTTATAAAGCATGAACAAGCCCATCAGGGTAAACAGACCGCCTATGATTGCCACGGCAAGATAAGTACAGGCTGCCTTCATGGCACTGCCCGTTTCATCATGTGCTACCCATACGAACGAAGTGAATGACATGATCTCAAAGAATACGAAAGCTGTGAAAAGGTCGGCGGCCAGGAATACGCCCATGGTTGCACCCAGGGTCAGCAGATTAAAGAGATAATATCTGTTGCGGTTAGCGTAATATGTAAAGTACTGTCTCGAAAAGACGCTGGTCGTCGCCCACATCAGCGAGGCAATGGTCCCGTATACACACCTGAATCCGTCAAGAGTCAGATTAAGTCCCATCCCGCATAATCCCGGCAGACCTAAATACAGATCCGATCCTCCCTGCAACGAACGCACCAGAAGTGCGATCATAAGCACGCACTCTGCTATGGTCGCGATATCGGCAAGGATATCGCGGGCCTTCTCAGACCGCCTGCCTAAACAGAAACATATGATAGCTGCGGCCATCGGCCACAATATGAGTATCGCCGTCAGCATATCTCCTCCAGAAACTGCATCAGGGGTTTGGAGTATATACCCATCACAGTGAATACGATCACGAATATCACAAGCGGAACCAGCATCTTCCAGCCGGGATCCGATACACCCTCATTTGCAGTCAGGACAGTGTCCTTAGCCGGCAGAAAAGCTCTCACCGTCACGGAGAGCATATATATAGCGGTCATCAATGCGGAATACAGGATTATCACTATAGCACATATCCCGAGTATTCCGCCTTCGGAAAGGGCAGCCTGCACGATATTCCATTTGCTGATAAATCCCGCAAAAGGCGGCATGCCCATAAGTGCAAGCGCCGAAGCCGTGAAGCACGCGAAGGTTACCGGCATCTGATAGCCCAGCCCGTCCAGCTCATACACGTAATTGCGGCCTGCACGATGCATCACCGCACCCGCGCTGAAGAAAGAGCATATTTTCATAAATGCATGGAAGACCAGATGAGTAAATGCCGCGATAAGTCCTGCGGGTGACATCATTACCACACCCAGCAATATGTACGACACATTGCTTATCGTCGAGTACGCGAGTCTTTTTTTGAAGTGGATCTCTTTCACCGCCATCGTCGATCCGTAGATGATCGTTATCATGACAAAAGCTGCCGTCAGATAATGTGCCCATGTATCACGAAGAAAATCCGCACCGTAACTGTAATAGGTAAGCCGGATGATTGCGAATGCACCGGATTTGACAACAGCCACCGCGTGAAGAAGCGCCGTAACCGGAGTAGGCGCGACCGAAGCCGCAGGCAGCCATTTCTGAACCGGCACTATCGCTGCCTTCACACCGAAGCCGAAGAATGCCAGCACGTACATTGCCAGCAATATATTCTGATCCACGTTTATCACACCGCCGCTAAAAACTCCGCCCTGTGTGAAATCCGAAGTGGAACCGTATATCAGCACGAATACCAGTCCCATGAAGGCACATGCCGCACCGCCGATGGAATAATACAGATACATACGGCTGGCCCGCCTCGCCTCTCTGGTACGGTCATGAAGTACCAACGGAAAAGTCACAAGCGTGAGCATCTCATAAAACATGTACAAAGTTACGAGATTGCCCGCCATGGCTATGCCCAGCGTTACACCATACGTCATCGTATAAAGCGAAAAGAATGATCTGATATGTTCTCCGTGCTCCATATACTCAAATGCATACAGTGTTGCCAGCGGCCACAGGAATGACACCAACCCTGCAAAGACCATACCCGCACCATCCAGCTTGAAGTATACACTCAGATCATAGGTCAGTCTGAAGAGTAAAGCGCCTTCTCCCCGGCCCATTCCCGTAAGAATAACAGTCCACACAAGGATACTGTTAATCAAAACGATCCCCTCGATAAATACGGGGCTGTACACTTTCGCCTTCGGTTTGAATATGATCATAGCAATGCCCATTATTATAGGGAAAAGCACCGGTATGATCAAAATCTGTTGATCCATCTTTAACCTCTGAAAATCTATCTGCCATGCACGAGCATCATTATCAGAAGATGCCTGTAGCTATGCTCTGAATCGTTGTCGTAATGAATCCGGGATATATGCCCATGATCAGTGTCATTACGCTCATGACGATCATGGGTACATACATGATCATGTCAGGCTCTGCTCTGTTGGGAGTGCCCACTCCGTAATTTACTCCCGGGAAAAATCCCCGTACCGTGATCGGAAGAAGGTAGCCTGCGGTCAGCAAAGCACTTATCAGCAGGATCACGGGACCTAACCATGAATAGGGGGAAGTGCCTGACATCAATGCTCCGCTTGCCAGATACCACTTGCTGACGAATCCGCTCAGAGGAGGGATGCCTATCAGTCCCAGCGATACTATGGTGTAATTACACATTGTCACAGGCATCTCCTTGCCGATCGCACGCAGTTCCTCCACTCTCGTATGTCCGGTCTGATGTATCACCGCTCCGGCCACCAGGAAAAGGGTGGTCTTGATCAGCGAGTGAAAGACTATATGAGAAACCGCACCGGTAAATGCAACGGAGTTCATTATCGCCAGTCCGAACATCATATATGACACCTGCGAAACCGTAGAATAAGCAAGCCGCTTCTTGAGTACGGGTTCTCTGTATGCCAGCATCGATCCCATAAGGACCGTGATCAGCGAGAGTACGAGCCAGGTGTGCTGAACCCACGTTCCCGCCAGCAATCTCGAACCGATACAATAATATACTCCCCGAATGATACCTAACACACCGGTCTTTGTTATCACACCTGAGAGAACGGCACTCGCCGGTGCAGGTGCTTCGGGGTGTGCTGTCGGAAGCCATGCATGCATCGGAAACATACCCGCTTTGGTTCCCAGACCCACTATCATCATCAGTGCAGATATGAGCAATACCTGCTCATGTCCTGTCAAAGCTTCTATATCCAGGATACCGCCGGCTTTGAAGTCTCCCAGGTATCCGTAAGGTGTCAGCATGAATATCGCAAAGAGACTCATCAGTGCCCCTGCCACCGAATAAAAGATATATTTCAGGCCGGCACGGATCGCTTCGTGCGTCCGGTCATGCATGACCATGGGGAATGAGAGCATCGTCATCATCTCAAAGAACATATAGAAAGTGATCATATTACCGGCTTCAGCCAATGCAAGGATCATACCCTCTGTCATCAGATAGAATGCAAAGAAAGAGTCAAAATGCTTATCTTTCTTCAGATACTCGCAGGCATATATACCGGTCAGAAACCATACGAACACCACGAGAGAACCGAACATCCTCGACAGTGCATCAACACGGAAAACTATCCTGATAGCTTCGT
>CAMONC010000152.1 GCA_946620235.1 uncultured Lachnospiraceae bacterium
CTTTTGTAAAAGGATATGCGAGCGGTATGTCGGTAGGACTTCCCGACGGACAGATGGGCAACTCCGAGGTTGGACACCTCAATATGGGTGCCGGCCGCATTGTTTATCAGGAACTGACACGCATCACCAAGGAGATCCAGGACGGTACTTTCTTTGAGAACGAAGCTTTGCTTGCGGCTGTTGAAAACTGCAAGAAGAACGATTCCGCTTTCCATATGTACGGACTCGTATCCGACGGCGGTGTGCACAGCCACAACACACATCTCTACGGGCTTCTTGAGCTGGCTAAGAAAAACGGACTGAAGAAAGTATATGTACACTGCTTCCTCGACGGACGTGATACGCCTCCCGCTTCGGGCAAGGGCTATGTGGAGGAACTTGAGGCCGAGATGAAGAAGATCGGTGTCGGTGAGGTTGCATCCGTTCACGGCAGATACTATGCGATGGACAGAGATAACAACTATGATCGTGTGGAAAAGTCTTACAGAGCCCTGACCGAAGGCAAAGGAGAGTATACCGCTGAGTCCGCACCTGCAGGTATTCAGGCTTCATATGACCGTGAGGAGACCGATGAGTTCGTTAAGCCCACCGTGATCGTAAAGGACGGCAAACCCGTAGCTACGATTCAGGACGGCGATTCGGTAGTATTCTTTAACTTCAGACCTGACAGAGCCCGTGAGATCACTCACTGCTTCTGCGATGATGAGTTTGATAAGTTTGACAGGGGAGCACGCAAACAGATCGTATATGTATGTTTCTCCGACTACGATCCCACCATCCCCAATAAGCTTGTTGCGTTCAAGAAGATATCGGTGACCAATACATTCGGAGAGTGGCTTGCATCCAAGGGCAAGACTCAGGCCAGGATAGCCGAGACCGAGAAGTATGCTCATGTAACTTTCTTCTTCAACGGAGGAGTAGAGGAGCCGAACCCCGGCGAGGAGCGTATCCTCGTGAACTCTCCCAAGGATGTGGCTACATATGACCTCAAGCCTCAGATGAGTGCACCCGAGGTATGCGACAGACTGGTAGAATGTATCAAGTCGGATAAATATGATGTGATCATAATCAACTTCGCCAATCCCGACATGGTAGGTCACACCGGCGTAGAGGAAGCTGCCATCAAAGCTATCGAGACAGTGGATGAGTGCGTGGGACGTGCGGTAGAAGCTGTCAAGGAAGTGAACGGTACACTGTTCATCTGTGCGGATCACGGTAATGCCGAGCAGCTGGTAGATTACGAGACCGGAGCTCCTCATACGGCACATACCACCAATCCGGTTCCTTTCATTCTCGTAAATGCAGATCCCAAGTACAAGCTTCGCGAAGGCGGTGTACTGGCAGATATCGTGCCTACTCTGATCGAGCTGATGGGTGAGGAACAGCCTGCGGAGATGACGGGTAAATCCCTTTTGATCCAGTGATCAATGATAGAGCTTAGTAATGTAACCAAGCATTTCGATAATATATGCGCGCTGAACAGGGTGAGCGCCTCCTTTAAGGAAGGCGCGATCAGCGCGATCACAGGTACCTCCGGTAGCGGTAAATCAACACTTATCCGCATTATCGGAGGTATAGTGCGCCCTGACGCCGGTGTGGTGGTAGTGGACAACATGCCCATTTTTGACAATGTGGCCACACTGAAGCGTATGTTCGTTCTGCCGGAGAAACCATACTGTCCATCCTATGAATCCGCAGCGGAACTTGCGGATTTCTACGCTCATATGTATGAAAATTTCGATGCGGACAGGATGCGAGAACTGGTGAAAGAATACGGGCTTTCGACCGATGTTCCGATGCGCAGGATGGAACCGTATGCCCGTAATCTGATGATGCTTGCGATAGGGATATCCGCAGGCACCAAATATCTGGTCTGCGATGATCTGTTCACCGCGATGAGCAATGAGTTGCGCTCATCGGCACGGAAGATGATAGCCGATGCTTTGGACTCGCTTGGGACAACTTTTGTCATCGCATTGGCGGACACATCCGTTTTCGGAGATGTGATAGATTATACCTATGAATTGGAAGCTATTCGCTGACAGTAAAAGAAGAATAATAGTAAGCATGCTCTTTGTGGTGGGGATTGTTTCCGCCTATAGCGGTCGTCTGCTTATCTCGGATACGAGACACCGCGGAATGCCTTTCTTCGAGGTGCCTCCTTTCTGCGTTATGATAGCCGGTGCGACCGGAGTTTTTGCCGTGTGCATCGCTTCTTACTGGTTTGCTTATCTTCACTCCGAGAAACGTACGGATTTTTATCATAGCCTGCCCGTATCTGCGATCGTTCGTTTTCGCACATTTTATACGGGATGCCTGCTGGTATATGCCGGGGGACTCGCTCTGTCGATACTTGTCAGCCTGACGCTCGGAGTGCCTTTGGACAGCTTTGACGCACGACTGTTTGCCAGATTGTGCATGGCAGTGGCCATGACCGTTTTCTTTTTCCTGACGGTCATGAATTTCACCATATACGCATTCTGCCTGTCAGGAAATATCATCATAGGTCTGATGATCGACGTTGTTCTCCTTTTCTATATTGATCTGTGGGAAAAAGTGATCGATCTCATGTGTGACTTCGCGACACATTCATCCTTTTTTGAACCCAAAAGCCCGTCGATATCGCTGATCGATGTCTATATGGAAGCCCTATATCCGACTGTCAGGAGCGATGTTTCTCTGGGTGTGAGTGAGTCGGCATTTGTTTCGGCGATAGTGAAGCTGCTTATATGGTTCGTGGTTACGTATTTGATGTGCCGTTCCCGCTATCTGAAGCGTCCCGCCGAGAGCTCGAGAACCCTTATAGCTTTTTATTCTTCACATCTGCTCATAAAACTGATGATCGTGGTTCCCGTGGCCCTGATGATGGGGCACTCCACTTATGACAGCTTCTATGCATACAGAGATGTGATGCAGATCGTATCCATGATCGTGACGGCAGTGGTAGTTTCGATGCTACTGGAGGCGGTATTCAGTCGCAGCATCCGCACCGCACTTAAGAGCTGGGGGAGTATCATAGTTTCTTTGATCGTGATCTTTACCGCGTTCGGAGTGATCCGCAGTGTTGAGAAAAAGTACAACTCTTACGTACCGAAGTATGACGATCTGGAGTCGTATGCCGTTTTCTGCCCGCTCGACAGCTACTACTACGGTTTCAATCTGAAATACGACGAGGACGGTCACGTATATGACTATATCGACGCAGCAGAATATGTGAAGGCTCATATGATCCTTCCCGATGAGAAAGCCATACTTACCCTGGCAGCGAAGTCACAGCAGACGGATTATCATGAAATGAGTTCCCCACTGCCTCTTCAGGTATATTACCGGCTGAATAAAGGAGCACCTCGCAGCCGTCTGATATGGATCGATATGGATGATGACGAGAACCGGGGGATGCTCAACCGCATAATCGGACCGGCGTATTATAAGTCGGGTGTATGGCAGGGATTTGACTATGATGTTCCCGATGATGCCAATGTCAACAGTGTGGATTTCCATGATCTGCGAGCCGATGTATATACTCATATCGGACAGGGACAGGGCACGGCTGAACAGGTACTTGAGGTATGGCGGCATGACATGGTCCGTTATGACTATGACCACATCCGTTATGACGAAGTAGCTGCCGAGATAGAGGTTCATTTCGACGGAGGACTCTATATGTGGGTCCTGCCGGTTTATGAAGATATGAGTTTATGGGCAGATCGCTGACACGAGAAGACAAGATACTCGATATAGCCTCGGAGATCATACGCAATGCCGAGAACGGCGTGATCATGAATCTCCGTTTTCTGGGTGTGGCCATGGCTGCGATCAGATGGGAGGCACGTGTCGGAAGCGCGCGCATTGTATGCAACGGAGAAAAATGCTTCTATGATCCCGCTCT
The DNA here is from genome assembly GCA_946620235.1 of uncultured Lachnospiraceae bacterium. GTDB lineage: Bacteria > Bacillota > Clostridia > Lachnospirales > Lachnospiraceae > XBB2008. Next base: position 3,890 of record CAMONC010000152.1, read on the forward strand.
GGTGATCAGACGTTACAGGAACGAACCCAACAGTATCATCAGATGCTATCTGCATGTTCTTTTTCATTTCATTTTCCACCATAATTACGAATATGCATCCAAAAGGACAGAACTCTGGGATATGGCATGCGATATCGCTGTCGAGAATATAATCATGGATCTCGGGCTGTATCAGACTACTGTGAAATCCGATGCCGAACGTGCGGTTAAACTCAAGACGCTTAAGGACCGTGCGGGCGGCTTGCATGCTCAGGCACTGTACAGACTTATGTTGGTAGAGACTCCTTCGGACAAGGAAACCGCCGAACTGATCAGATTGTTTAAACGCGATGACCATGACCTGTGGATACCCGATGAGACACTTGAAGTGAGCCTCGAGCAGTGGAAGAAGATATCCGAGAGGATCAAGGCAGATCTGAAGAGCTTTTCCAAGGGGCATACGGATTCCGAGAGTCTGAAGGCGGCGCTGGAGGATGCGACCAGGGAACGCGTGGATTACAGCGATTTTCTGCGCAGATTCATGGTGTCAGGCGAGACTCTGCATGTCAGTGATGATGAGTTTGATTATATCTACTATACCTACGGACTCGATACTTATGGTAACATGCCCCTGATAGAACCGCTTGAATATGCGGATGTATCGAGGATCAAGGAGTTCGTGATCGCCATAGATACGTCCTCGTCCTGCAAAGGAGAGCTGGTTGAGGCTTTCCTTAAACGCACCGTGAGCATAATCAGTGATGCCGATAATTTCTTTAACCAGTACAACGTACACATCATCCAGTGCGACAGTGAAGTGCGGTCGGATGATGTCGTTCATAACAGTGAGGAACTGGAGGCTTATATTGCTACCGCAAAGCTCACGGGATTCGGCTCTACGGACTTCCGTCCGGTCTTCGATTATGTTGACGATTTGAGGGAAAATGGTGTATTCTGTAACTTAAGGGGGCTTATATATTTCACTGACGGATATGGGGTATATCCGCCCTCCATGCCTGATTATGATACAGCATTTGTTTTTCTCAGGGACGACGGACAGGCGCCCGATGTTCCCGACTGGGCCATACGTATAGTGCTGGATGAAGAGCAGGTATCAAATACTGACCATACTTAAGGATTTCAGGAATGTCAGAAACTCCAAACAATAAAACTGCAAATAAGACCACAGCTAAGCTACGTACTATGATCATAGCA
>CAMONC010000153.1 GCA_946620235.1 uncultured Lachnospiraceae bacterium
GAATGCTTTGGCGGTACGCAGTTCCGGATCCGCGAAATGATTACCTGAGTTCCACTCAAGCGTACAGTTCACCCCCGCTCCCGACAACAGGTCATACGCTTCCCTTATCCTGTCACCCACAGTAGACATGACAGGATGGCGGGTGCGTGGTTCGGCATCACCCAGGCTCAGATACACGCGCCCGGCCCGGAGATCGTGTTCTCTCATATAGTCCGTGAATCCCGGATACCATACCGAAGGAGATGCAGCCGCGACACCGCTGAAGACATCAGTCTGATATGCTGCCCACAGGGCAAAGAGCCCGGCCAGGGAATAGCCGCCTATACAGCACTTCACGGTCCCCTTCCCGGGTAGATCATGCGATGACATATACTTAAGGATCGCATCCAGCGTACGGGATGCTTCGCCTCCGAAATCCTTTTTGCCATAAACCACGGGAGCGTTCCATGGCGACAGATCATCGTTCCAATCATCCACCGTCACGACTATCAGGCCAAACTCACTATCAGTCAGTTTGCGGATCTCATGTATTTCTTTCTCAACAGACTCGGATTCCCGGCAGTCAAAAGGCTGTACCAGGAGCACCGGTGCTTCCGGATCACCGTATAAGTTATATTCCATACAACTTATACTAATCCTCCGTATATGATAAAATCAAGAAATAGAGTTCACACTCATAACTAATATCAAAACGGAGATATCAATATATGAAATATGATGTGATCATAATAGGCGCCGGCCCCGGCGGGATCTTCACGGCATATGAGCTGGTGAAGCTGCGCGGTGATATGCGTATCGCCGTGTTCGAAGCCGGCGGCAAGCTCAGCGAGCGCAAGTGCCCCATCGACGGCGATAAGGTCAAGAATTGTGTTCACTGCAAGACCTGCTCGATCATGAGCGGTTTCGGCGGTGCGGGTGCCTTTTCCGACGGAAAATACAACATCACCAATGACTTCGGCGGAACACTCTATGAGCATGTGGGACGCAGGGAAGCTCTGGATCTGATGGAATATGTAGATAAAATCAATCTCGAGTACGGCGGCGAGGGAACGAAACTCTACTCCACGACCGGCACGGACATCAAGAAGAAATGCATGCAGAACAAGCTCAAACTCCTCGATGCATCCGTGAGACACCTCGGAACGGATATCAACTATATCGTACTCGAGAACCTCTATAAGCATCTGGAGGGAAAAGCAGATTTCTTTTTCCATACTGCTGTGGAACATGTATATAAAGAAGCGGATGGATACAGAATCACTACTGCGAACGGTGAATACACCTGCGAAAAGTGTGTCATATCCGTAGGCCGCAGCGGAAGCAAGTGGATGGAGACCGTGTGCGAAGAGCTGTCCATCCCTACCAAGTCAAACCGCGTGGACCTCGGTGTCAGAGTCGAACTGACCGCGGACCTTTTCTCACATCTGACGGACGAACTCTACGAGAGCAAGATCGTATACCGCACGGAGAAATTCGAAGACCTGGTAAGGACATTCTGTATGAACCCTCACGGGAGTGTAGTCGAAGAAAACACCAACGGGATCGTCACCGTCAACGGGCACAGTTATGAGGATCCTGCCAAACAGACCGAGAATACGAACTTCGCCCTGCTGGTTGCGAAGCATTTCTCGGAACCCTTCAAGGACAGTAACGGCTACGGAGAAAGCATTGCCAGGCTGTCCAACATGCTCGGAGGCGGTGTGATAGTGCAGAGATTCGGCGATCTGATCCGTGGCAGACGCAGCACACATAAGAGGCTCGACGAGAACTTCGTGGTACCCACACTGCAGGCGGAGCCCGGAGACTTAAGTCTCGTGCTGCCCAAGAGGATCCTGGACGGCATCATTGAGATGATATATGCGCTCGACAAGATCGCACCGGGTACGGCAAACGATGATACACTGTTGTACGGCGTCGAAGTAAAATTCTATAATATGGAAGCAGAGGTTGATGAGAATCTGGAGACCTGCCACAAGGGGCTGTATATGATCGGCGACGGCAGCGGCGTGACTCATTCACTTTCCCATGCATCAGCCAGCGGAGTATATGTTGCAAGGAGGATCACACTATGAAATTACTGTTCTATGCTGCTAAAACCTATGACAAGAAGTCATTCGATCCAGTTCGGGACGCGAGCTTCCCGGATATCGAGATCGACTATATAGACCACGAGCTCGAACCGCTCACTGCTACACTCGCCAAAGACTACGATGCGATATGTGCATTCGTAAGTGCCAATGTGGGCAGGGAGACTCTCGAGATCCTGCACGACTGCGGTGTCAAAGCCGTGCTCATGAGATGTGCGGGCTTCAACAATGTGGATACGGAAGCGGCTAAAGAGCTGGGGATCACGGTCAAAAGAGTGCCTGCCTATTCACCCGAGTCAGTAGCCGAGCTTGCGATGGCACTGGCTATGGCAGTTAACCGCCGGCTCTATAAGGCCTATAACAAGGTCAGGGAAAATGACTACTCATTAAAAGGCCTGCGCGGTGTGCTGATGTACGGCAAGACTGCCGGCATCGTGGGAACGGGTAAGATCGGAGCGGCCATGTGCCGTATATGCCACGGATTCGGCATGAACGTGATCGCTTATGATGTATACGAGAACCCGGCACTCAAAGATTTCGTGAAGTATGTGACACTGGATAAGCTTCTGGCCGAAAGCGATCTTATATCGCTCCACTGCCCTCTGATGGATTCAACCTATCATATGATCAACATAGAGAATATCAAGAAGATGAAGGACGGTGTCATACTGGTCAACACATCCAGAGGCGCACTTGTCAACACGGAAGAACTGATTGAAGGCATAAGGCTTAACAAGTTCCTCGGTGTAGGACTGGATGTATATGAAGAGGAAACCGGCAACGTATATGAGGACAGATCCGATGAGATCATGATGCATTCGGTAACTTCCAGACTGTTGTCCTTCCCGAATGTAATGATCACGTCGCATCAGGGATTCTATACCATGGAAGCTCTCGAATCCATCGCAGAGACTACGCTTCAGAACATGGCTGACGCCATGAACGGTGTGAGCACTGCGAACGACTGCTGATCATTACAGGGCTTTCAGGACCTCACACAGATAATCCCATGTCCGGGCGGTCGAAGCGATACTCAGACTCTCGGACGTCGTATGAACATCAGACATATCCGGGCCTATGGACACACAGTCCAGGCCCGGTATCTTATCTGCGAAAAAGCCGCATTCCAGGCCGGCATGTATGGCCTCCACTACGGGCTCGTGTCCGTACATCCGGGCATATGTGGTTGACATAACTTTGCGCAGTGGCGATTCTTTTGCATACTTCCAGCCGGGATAATCCCCACCGATCTCTATATCCGCACCTGCCAGAGAAGCGATGGCACTCAGCTTATCTATCAGAGCCTGCTTCGCCGATGCCACAGAACTTCTGACTGCAAACTGCATACGCAAAGTATCCTTGTCCAGACTCAAAACGCCCAGATTAAGAGAAGTCTCCACCAGCCCGGGCACATCACTGCTCATGGTCATCACTCCGTTCGGAAGACTCACCAGCAGGTCTGCGATATATCCCGTGTCGTCCTTATCTATTATGGTTGTCCAGATTGCTTTTCCTTTGTCGTTCTCTCTGTCACATACGGAGAAAGAAATATCCATATCCGGGTCAGTCGTCGCATATTCGACTTTGATATCCCTGCGTATCTCATCAACCATGCTCTCCACCTGATCCGCGCTGACAGCAGAAAAGCCCTTGTCACTCACTGCAAAGATCAGATGTGATGACACCGGTATCGCATTATCCACAACTCCTCCGCCTATGCCTATGAGCTGTATCTCAGCCTGTCGGCGTAATTCGTACAGGATACGACCGGCCAGCACATTTGCATTGGCCCTGCCATAATGGATCTCGCTGCCCGAGTGTCCGCCGGTGCATCCGGTTATATCTATCCTGTAGGCCGCAAGACGGGGAAGCGGAAAACGCAGGAATTCTTTTTTGATATATACTCTGGCACCCCCTGCACATCCTACCAGCAGATGCCCCTCTTCTTCACTGTCGATATTGAGCAGCCTCCTGCCGTTTAAGAACGAAACATCCAGGCCGCGTGCTCCGTCCATACCGGTTTCTTCATCATTCGTGATAAGCACTTCCAGCGGGGGATGTGCCAGATCATCGGCTTCAAGAACCGCAAGCGCATAAGCTATCGCAATTCCGTCATCTCCGCCCAGAGAAGTATGTACGGCTGATACCCTGTCGCCGTCCGCGTGCAGTATGAGCGAATGTTCAGACATATCTATATCCGTACCGGGATCATGCACCGCCACCATATCCATATGTCCCTGGATGATCAGGGTGGGATGGTCTTCATATCCGGCTGAAGCAGATTTATATATGATCACATTTCCGACTTCATCTGCGTGATACTTAAGTTCATGCTCCTCGGCAAAAGCACACAGATACTCTCTGATCCGGTCCGTATGGCCTGATCCGTGCGGGATAGCGCATATCTCCTCAAAATAATGAAAAACTCTCCGGGGTTCAAACTCTGATAAAACTGACATAGCGGTTAATCCTCTGCATATCGTTCAATGATACCTTCACATGCATCATACAACTGTCCGTATACTTCTTCAAATCTGCCTGTATACCAGGGATCATCGATCTCCTCGCCGGGACGTCCGGCCAGATCCATACACAGCACTATCTTATGATCAGCATCCCCTCCGAAGAATCTCTCCTCCATGATGCGTCTGTGGATCTCCTCGGTGGCAATGATCAGGTCAAACCTATCATAATCCGTCCTACGCACCTGTCGGGCATGATGTCCGGAGCAATCGATCCCATGCCTGGCCAGTTCCGCCCGCGCCGGGGGATATACCGGGTTTCCGATCTCCTCTGTCGATGTAGCAGCAGACTCTATATAGAACTGATCCTCCAGCCCCCGCTTGCGTACCATATCCTTCAATATGTATTCTCCCATTGGGCTGCGACATATATTGCCCCAGCAGACGAAAAGCACTCTTATCATAATAAAATCTCCGTTCGTAATGCCGTAAAATGCCGTGT
>CAMONC010000154.1 GCA_946620235.1 uncultured Lachnospiraceae bacterium
AGCCACAGCGGATCGTCATTGAAGCCGGATCCGATGTCGGAGTTTCCTCTCTTGGTCAGAGGCTGATACTGATGATATGCGCTACCGTTCTGGAACTGAGTGGATGCGATATCGATGATCCTCTCACGCGCACGCTCGGGGATCAGATGTACGAAACCGAGGAGGTCCTGGTTGGAATCTCTGAAGCCCATGCCTCTGCCGATACCCGACTCAAAATATGAAGCGGAACGGCTCATGTTGAAGGTTACCATACACTGATACTGGTTCCAGATGTTGACCATGCGGTTAACTTTCTCGTTGGAGGACTCAACCGTGTAGATCGACAGGAGGTTATCCCAGTATTCTTTCAGTTTTGCAAAAGCGGCATCTACGTCAGCGTCTGACTGATACTTGGCGAGAAGCTTGTTTGCGGGATCCTTCTTGATGACACCCTTGGATTCCCACTTATCATTATCGGGATTCTCGCAATAGCCGAGTACGAATACATATGATCTGGTCTCGCCGGGAGCGAGGTCCACATTGATCTGGTGTACACCTACAGGTGACCATCCGTGTGCTACGGAACCGGTGCACTGTCCCTTTTCACATACGACTTCGGGATTCGAGTTGTCGCGATATGCTCCGAGGAATGCGTCTCTGGATGTATCGAAACCATCGACCGGAGCGTTAACGGAGAATACTGCGTAGTGATTACGACGCTCTCTGTACTCGGTCTTGTGGTAGATGGTAGATCCGATGATTTCAACTTCACCTGTGGAGAAGTTACGCTGGAAGTTCCTGGAATCGTCATCGGCGTTCCACAGACACCACTCTACATATGAGAAGAGCTTGAGGGACTTGGCAGCGCCGGAGTCGTTGGTCAGCTTGACCTGATGAATCTCGCAGGAATCATCTGTAGGAACAAATGAGAGGACAGAGGCTTTCACACCGTTCTTCGATGAATTCCACTTGCTGTAACCGATACCGTGACGGCACTCATAGGAGTCGAGCTCTGTCTTGGTCGGTTGCCAGCCGGGATTCCATACGGTATCTCCGTCCTTGATGTAGAAATACTTACCGTTGAAGTCGGTAGGCACGTCGTTGTAACGATAACGTGTGATGCGGAGAAGCTTCGCATCTTTGTAAAAAGAATAACCACCCATGGTGTTGGATATCAGAGTGAAATATCCGTTGGTACCCAGATAGTTGATCCAGGGCAAAGGAGTCCTGGGAGTAGTGATGACGTATTCTTTGGCAGCGTCATCGAAATGGCCGAATTTCATACTATACCTCCATACTTGTTTTCTTGACATCACACATTCGTTGTGTGATGATAGACAAGCATTATTATAGCATTAGTTAAACGTTTAGCATAGAGCAATATCTCGGTGAAACAAGCTCTTTTACATCAGATGGACAGGTATGAATATATAGCCGTCTGCCACTTCGGCATGGAGGCTCCCCTTAAGAGAGAAATACAGGATCTGGGATACGAGATCACATTATCACAGGACGGTCGCATCTGCTTTGTGGGCGGTGCCGATGCTTTGCCCAGAGCCAATATATTTCTGCGTACTGCAGAGAGAATTCTGCTGAAGGTCGGAGAGTTCGATGCGACGACCTATGAGGAGCTTTTTACGGGTACCAGAGCGATACCCTGGGAGGAGTATCTGCCGGAGAATGCCAGATTCTGGGTGACGAAGGTTGCGACCGTCAAGTCCGCGCTTTTTTCTCCCAGAGACATCCAGTCGATCATGAAAAAGGCCATGGTCGAGAGGATGAAGGACACCTATCACCGGGAAGTGTTCATGGAAGACGGAGACGATTATCCCGTGAGGGTATTCCTGTATAAAGATAAGGTAATGGTCGGTATCGACTCCAGCGGGGAGAGCCTTCACAAGAGAGGCTACAGAAGGCTTAACAATCAGGCTCCGATCGCGGAAAATCTGGCAGCCGGACTGATCATGCTCACACCGTGGAAAGGTGACCGCATACTGGTCGATCCGTTCTGCGGGAGCGGGACTTTTCCCATAGAGGCAGCGATGATGGCTGCGCACATTGCTCCGGGCATGAACAGAGAATTCACGGCAGAGAAATGGGAGCATCTGTTTCCACGTAAGCTCTGGTATGATGCCGGGGATGAAGCCAATGATCTGATCATTGATGATGTCGACACGGACATTCAGGGATATGACATAGACGACTCCTGTGTCGCAATTTGCCGTGAGAATGCAAAAGAAGCGGGAGTCGATCATCTGATCCATTTCCAGCGGAGAGATGTGAAGGACCTGTCGCACCCGAAGAAGTACGGATTCATCATAACCAACCCGCCATACGGAGAGAGGCTGATGAAGGACGGCGAGCTGTCCTCGCTCTACAGAACTCTCGGGGAGAGATACAAAGCGTTGGATTCCTGGTCAATGTATGTAATAACCGCATATGAAAAAGCGGAATATGACATAGGTCACAAAGCAGACAAAAACCGTAAGATCTATAACGGTATGATCAAGACGTATTACTATCAGTATATGGGGCCGAAGCCGCCGAGGCGTGATGCGGTTCCGGGGCGTGAGGATAACAGACACTGTGGGTGAGGCACCCGGATATGCGATGAGCGAAGCAGCAGGCAATATCTACAATATATATAAGAAAACACTCATATTAACTCTGATCTGTGCCGTGATCATGATCGGTGGAGCTTTTGCATATATGCAGATCATGCATCCGGCAGTTATGTCCGGACTGGGAAGCAAGGGAGTGCAGGAAATAAGCCATGGAGCAATGGGGACAACGGCGGTTGGCGGTGTGAACGGTGATCCGACTGGCAGAGTTATGTCAACCAATAACGCCGGCAGCTCTTCCACTGCATCAACCGCAAATGCGGCAGAAAGCCGGGCTGAGGGAACTGCCCTTTTTCTGAACGGAGCCTCGACAGAATCCGAATACCTCTGGGTGCCTGTTGCCGACGGGATATCCAGCTCGGACATCACGATCGAGAACCACTATATGGACAGACAGTTGTGGGTGGCGATCGCAGGCGGTGATGCCGCTTATTACGGTGATGAATACATCTCGGGTAATCTGGAGGGTGTCAGGTACGGAGCGGTTATAGATGATGCTGACCGTATTATACTCAGATTCGATATGGATCAGGTATATGAGTACAATACGATATTTGAGAACGGTGTATTGTATATAGAAAAGATGAGGCCGCGGGAAGTATATGACCGGATAGTTGTGATCGATCCTGCGGGTTTCGTTCCTGCGGAACTTATAAATCATGATTCGCTTACTCCCGCACGCATATGTCAGGATATTTCCGCCAAACTGCTCACGTTGCTTGAGGCAGACGGTATCCGTGTGTATGTGACCAGCCTCGATGAGAGGATTTCTTCCGATGATGACAGCCTTGCGTTGCTGACCGAGGTGCACCCCGATATGTATATACGTATCGAGACCTCATATGATGAGGATTCGAAGGTTTACGGAACCGAAACCGTATATAACGGCACCTATTTCATACCCGGATTCGGATCCGTGGAGCTGGCCGATCTGCTGGAAGCAAATGTGACCACTTCCATAGGTGGCAAGGCGGTAGGTCTCGCCGAGGCCGGAGAAAATGATAAGGTCATCCGCAAGGCAACGGTTCCCGCTGCAGCGATCAAGGTTGGGTACTACACCAATACTCAGGAGAATATCCTGCTTAACAGAGATGATTACAGAAGCAGGATCGCCGAAGGAATAGCTGCGGCGATCGCGAATGCATACAGCGAGGAATGATATGCACAGGATAGTTTTTGCAACAGCCAACCAGGGTAAACTTAAAGAGATACATCAGATACTCGGCGACACAGGTTTGGAGATCGTATCCATGGCGGAAGCCGGAGTGGATATAGATATAGAAGAGGACGGTACTACTTTTGAGGAGAATGCCCTGATCAAAGCCCGTGCCGTAGCCGAGAAACTCCCTAACGACATCGTGATGGCGGATGATTCCGGTCTGGAGATCGACTATCTGGGCGGTGAACCCGGCATATATTCAGCGAGATACCTGGGACACGATACTCCCTATCATGATAAAAACATGCATTTCATCAAGCTGCTTGAAGGGGTGCCCGATGAGGAGCGCACTGCCAGATTCGTGTGTTCGATAGCGGCCGTGCTTCCCGACGGACGTGAGATCACCACACACGGAACATATGAGGGCATGATCGGATATGAGGAAAAAGGCGAGAACGGCTTCGGATACGATCCTGTATTCTACCTGCCTGACGTGAAGTGTTACTCGGCTGAACTCACCGATGAGGAAAAGCATGCCCGCAGTCACAGAGGCAAGGCACTCCGGGCGATGCGGGATGAATTGAAGAAAGCACTGGGATAAGATCGGACGATGCGCATACTGATAATAAGCGATACACACAGATATCACGATCCTCTGGAGGATATACTGGCTGATGACGGGCCATTTGACATGCTGATACATTGCGGAGACCTGGAGGGCGAAGAGGAACAGATAGAGAGACTGACAGGCCCGAAGTGCGCGTGTGTGATGGTTCCCGGCAACAATGATTTCTTCAGCATGCTGCCGCGTGAACGTACGATAAAGATTGCCGGTCTGCAGATCTGGATCACTCACGGACACAACTACTATGTCTCCATGGATCACAGCATCATCAAATCCGAGGCGGCAGCCAGAGAAGTAGATATAGTGATGTTCGGTCATACGCATAAACCTCTTGTGGATCTGTCCGGCCCCGTGATCGCGGTCAATCCGGGATCTCTTACCTATCCCAGACAGAACGGCAGGCGCCCTTCTGATATAGTGATGGAAGCGGAGGAAGGCCGGGCTCCTGAGTTTGAAATCAGATATCTGTGACAGTTTATTTCCCGTCCCATAAGGATGGCAGGATCCCGTCACGGGCAGCTTCTAGGGCCGGTTCGACAAAAGCAGGCTTTAGGATGTATAATTGAAAAGATTTCGGGGTGTGGCTCAGTTTGGCTAGAGCACCTGGTTTGGGACCAGGGGGTCGCAG
>CAMONC010000155.1 GCA_946620235.1 uncultured Lachnospiraceae bacterium
TCCTGCCTTATCACCGCACCATTACTGCTTTCCAGAAGTACAAAATCCCCACCCATGTATAATAATAAATATCAATAATCTTTTTGTTGGGAAAGTGTGTATTGTAAATGAAACCGGTTCTGGATATAAAAAGATTAAAAGAATTGCGAGAGGCAAAAGGTTGGAGCAAAAACCGTACAGCCGAAGAAGCGGGAATACTTCAAAGCGCATATAGCCGGTATGAAAGCGGGGAACGCGCTCCATCTCCCTCTGTAATAAGAGTATTGGCTTTGGCTTTGGGCACTTCTGTTGAATATCTCACAAACAGAATAGACGACAAGGCTCCTTTGGATTATATAGTATACGACAGGGATAAACGCTTACGATATATAGTCGAAAGCTTTTCTGGTCTATCCGATGAGCAAAAAGAACGGACTTTTCTCTATGTAAAGAAGTTACAATCTTCCAATTCAGTCAATAAAACCTAGACTTCCATACCAGTAGCTGATGAATGTGTTCTCCTTGGGATACCATTTCCCTATGGAACGAAGCAATTCATCGGCTTTTTCGTTTTTGCCTGTTTTCTCTTCATCTTTTCTTCAATCTTTCTAATCCGAGCCTGTCTTTGCTCACTCGTCATACGAAGGTACCTCTTAGGTATAGATAATGGTCTATCGTCCTCATACCATTGTATCCACATACTATTTCACCTCCTCGAATACTATCTCATTGTTTCGTTCGATTTCCTTTATAGCCTGAATCCTTGCCTCACACTCAGACAACCCACGATCTATAAACTCTGAACAATACAATCTGTACAACTGTCTACTGACTATTACGCCTGATGAATACATATATATGCCCCCATTGTGACAGATGATAATTCCCAGTCTATATCTGTGTGAATAGCATGAATTGAAATCATCTATACTCGGAGGTCCGCTGTTTGGATGTGTATGCAATACTATTAATGCCTGAGATTGCTGTTTGCGTAGCATTCTCTTGATTCTACGCGGATACTCTATATGGCGCTTTCTCTTTGAGTTTGTTACACCACCTACAATACGGCATGTGTCGGCATCTATCCAATACATATCCTCGTATTCGGTGCCACTCCTGTGATAAAGCATCTCGCAGTAGTTCTTGGAATACTCGCCCGAACGGGCTTCGAATTTCAAGATATGCGTATCTTACCATAGACGGAATAGTTATGCAAGGGGAGCAAGTTCCCGACTTCTGATACCACTATCTCTTCGCCAGATATCTGTAGAACGCATGCTCGCCGGCATCATCCACCAGATATGATGTCCCGCTCATATACTCGTTCCACCACTCCAGATCTGTCCTCCCCATCGATCCCACATCATCAGCCACATTCTCAATTGCAGGATCCATCGTATTCTTACATATAAGGATCAGATCCCCGATAGATGAATACGCAGCGATCAGGAGACACACACATAGCGCGAGATACCCGAATCTGAATCCGTGCAACATACCCCCGCGTCGCCTCGATTCGTCCGGCTCATGGCTCCTAGGCTCTGACCTCCTTAATCCTGAATCCAGCACAGCCATCATCACGTACACCATCAACACCCACATCGGTATGATGGATCCGCGCATGATGAAATCGCGTTCACCCCCGATCCTCAGAAAAGGGATCACACTCAGCACCACCACATCCGTCACAAACAGCAGATCACCCTTATATCTATTCCGGATTAAAAAAGCATACACCCCGAACTGTGTCACACAGAACACCACGATCACCATCAGGTCATATACCCCGAACTCCGACAGAGGCACGAACAGTCCGAATCCGGCTCTCTCACTCTCTCCACTGACGGCCATGTTACATCCATAGTAAAGAGCATATATCGGGAATATGGATATCAGCGTGCATATATTGATCTCGCTGACCAAACCTTTGCCGCGATATCTGATGATATCCGGTATCATGAGCATCATCACACCCACTGCCGCAAAAGGCGACGCCGTCAGGACCAGCAGCACTATCGCAACATACTCCCCCAGAGCTTCTCTCTGCCTTGCATGGAGATATAGCATCGCGCCTATCCACGCAGGCACCGCCTGATTAAATACCCACTCGAGCAGAGCCATATTAGGGGTGTATTGGTATATAGACCAACCGTATATGCTGTACAGGGACATAGTCCCTATACCTGCAAGTGCTACTATCGCCTGCCCGACCAGATTCAGACCGCTCCACATGATCATAAACGCGCATACAACTGCAGCCCGTTTCCCGCTCAATGACTTGCCGGCATAACCATACAGCAGGAATAATGCGATCAGTATTCCGATAACTGCCCACGCATACAGCGTTGCATTAGCTGCGTTCCAGGCGCACTCGCCGCCCATAGCCGCACCGACCGCCTTGCCTATCAGCGCGGGCACCATCCAGAAACCTATATAATACACATATCCTCTGTCGCCATCCAGGATTACCGGCCATCTGTTATCCAGCAGGTCATGCATGATCGCATTCCGTGCGTGCCAGTCCGGTCTCTGCCATACAAGTCCGCCGAAACCACTGAACATTACCCACAGTATTATCACGATGACGGATATACACACAGCCATTAGCGACATCGTATAGACATCATTCCGGTCCTTCATCAGTCCCCGTACCAGACTCCACACACCTATCCCCAGCACAAACACTGCTGCTATGGCCACAGGCAGCCTAAGCCATCCCAGCCAGAATATGACTACAGGTATCGCCAGATATATATACGCCGCAATCCGCAGACCGGTTATGGATATACTGACCTTACGCCCCATACCGCCTGCTCCACTCACTTATATCCGACCGTGACAGTCCTCTGGCAAAAGAAAGATACATCTCCATTACCCGCCATATCGCTCCGGGCTTCACACGTGCCACGCACGCTTTACGTTCTCTGGGGAGATAGAAAACAGTCTCTCTGTGACGCAGATCCATCTCCCAGAAGTGCTCATCAGGTGTAGATCTCGCAGCGCCCGGCTTATGCGGTCTGCCCATACCGTTTCGTACACATCTGATGTACGCTTCTATAACTCGCGGACGCATACGTCCCGCTTTCAGGATTTTCTCCTCGCTCGCGCCGTTACCTATCAGGTCAGCAGCCTTAAGTATCTCCTCTATGTTAGAGACTTCCACCTGCTCCACCGGCACGAATCTATACCTGTCTGACATGCACTTCACTACCTGACGATGATGCTCTTCCGGATCCAGCCCCTCGAACCACTCCGGGCCTTTAAGAAAGTCCATCGCGCCCATATATGCCCATTCCATCCCCATATACTGTCTGGCGAAGCATCTGGCCAGCAGCATACGGCCAATCTTATGCCTGATATAACTCTTCGGCAGATCCGGCTCATGTATAGCTGTCAGTATCTGGTAGTTACGGAAGTCATAATACTCCTTACTCCCTCTATACTCACTGTCAAAGGCCCTGTGCCATACACCGATTCCGTTGATAAATACCACAGGATTACCATTTAGACGATTACGTTTCTCATACTCTATGTCATCACCATGTACAAAGAACTGCATCGGCAGATTATCCATCCTGACCGTGTTCAGGCTATAGCAACAGCACCACCAGCCGGAGTAACGTCTGTACTCATACGCGGTGGAACACATCTCCTCCTGAGTACACTCTTCATATGAACGCATATCCAGAAACGGCATAGTGTTGCGCAGCGACAGTCTCTCATACCATTCACCTGATGCATGCTGGATATATGGATAATCGTCTCTCCATATCGCGCCGCCGACAGTGATGTCCGCATACTCATCTCGCAGAGTCGCCAGTATCCCATACAGTCTGACGTATAGATCAGGCTCGAATGTCGCATCATCATCCATCAGCAACACATGCGTGAGACCTTCTCTCTCCCGCAGCGCGATGGCTTCCTCCATACCTCTCGTGAAACCGCCCGATCCACCTGTATTACGATTCTCTATAACTCTGATATATGGATTCTCATCTGTTATGCCCATAATCTCAGGCATCTCATTCAATGTCCTGCCGTTATCAATCAGCGCAACTATGATATTATCCCTAATATACCGATTACGCTCATCACTCAGGTATCCGGTCAGCCGTCGCATATTCTCCAGCACATAGGTCTCACGCCTGTATGTACATATATCCACCAGCACCCGTACCGGTCTCGTCTCATCCACGATCCCGACATATTCTCCGGCGACCGATGTCTGTACTCCGCCACCTGTCGAATCCGTGTCGTGTCCGTCGTCTGCCCGCTTTTCGCCGCCAGCCACGCCTGTATCGCCTGCAACTCCGCTTCTGACCAGTCTGAACCAGAACACTCCGTCCTTATACCCGTCATAAGGATAATCAAAAGAGTAATCTCTAAGCTCATACGGATACCCCAGCTCATACGACATGATCTCATCACGATCATGCATCAGAGTGATCGATACATACCCCTGCAATCTGAGATTCAGACGCAGTCCGACCAAACCGGTATACCTCTTCCTCTTCTCTATATAGAAGAGATTGAAATATCCGTCGTAGTCCTCACTCCGCCCCTCATCTAACGTATGATAATACAGCTCCTGCTCCTCACAGATTCCCTCTGTCGGCAGCAGCACCGATTGCAATCTAATCTCCATATGGAACGTCCATATACCTCTCTAAAACAAAACTCCCGATGTAAGCTAATCAATACGCTTTGCATCGGGAGTTAATCAATCTATAGCAATTAGACTTATACGAATAAAACCTCTTCACCCACAAAAGACTGTGAAGTATCATTTATCGCAATACAGTTTGGCATATCATATATCGTAACCGGATCATATTCTGCCCCGCGAATACGATACTTGCTATACGCAGCCACCTGCGGCAGCTCATCTACAGACATCACCTTGTATTTATCAGCTATCGAGACCTCTGACAGTCCCTTACACATCTTCTATCCCCGGTCTTTCAGACATTCTTTTCAAGTAATCA
>CAMONC010000156.1 GCA_946620235.1 uncultured Lachnospiraceae bacterium
GTACTCCGAAATGGCTGCTGAAAAGGTGGCTGAAAAGGTGGCTGAAATGGAGGCTGAAAAGAATGCGCTTCTCGATGAAAAAAATGCTCAGATTGCAGCCCTTCAGGCTGAATTGCTCAAATATAAGCAGGCAGCGTCCGCAACATGATATTTAGTATATGTTATAGAGTATTTAAGGCACCCCGTACGGAGTGCCTTTTTGTTGAATAAAAATTCAACAAAACTATTGACAAACCATTTGAGGCATAATATATTGAATATACATTCAATGAAATGGAATTCAGCAAACAGATTCAACGTTTCACAGGAGGACTATTAAAATGAGCAACACTAAAGAGAAAGTGATCATAGTCGGCGGCGGTATCGCCGGATTATCCGCGGGCATATATGCATTGAAAGCCGGATTTGAGGCTGAAATATATGAAAAGAATGCCATCCCCGGCGGAGAGTGCATGGGATGGAACAGACAGGGATATCATATCGACAACTGCATACACTGGCTCACCGGTACCGATCCGCAAACAGGTCTGTGGGAAGTATGGAAGACCGTGGGAGCCATCGATGAGAATACGGAGTATGCCGATACGGAGAAATTCTATACCAGCCGTGTGGGTGACAGAGAAGCTACACTATGGAATGATCTGGACCGGACCGAAAAGGAACTTATTGAAGAGTCTCCAGAGGATGAAGCTGAGATCCGCAAATTTATCGAGTATGTAAGATACGCCGAGAGCTGTGTGATACCTTCGATCAAACCCATGGATATGATGGGGATAAAGGATTACATGGAATTGGGTAAAGGCATGGCAAACATGCCCAAGGTCATGAAAGAGTATGGTAATATAAACTGCAAAGAGCTTGGCCAAAGATTCAAGTCGCCCGTGATACGCAAGATGATGAGCGATTATCTGCCGGAAGAATATACTGCGTATTCACTTCTGGTCTCATATGGTACGATGACGAGCGGTAACGGCAAGATCCCGATGAAAGGGTCTCTGGCCATGTCACTCCGTATGGCAGCCAGATATAAGGAGATGGGCGGCATGCTTCATACTTCGGCATCCGTGAGCGAGATCGTGATCGATAAGAAGGGTGTTACGGGTATACGTCTCGCGGATGGTACTGTTGTCAAAGCGGATTATGTGATCAGTGCTGTTGATACGGACTTCCTTTTTGGTAAACTGATAGACAGGAAGTATATGCCCGCCGGACTGGCGAAGGCTTATGATGAACGCAGATCATATCCCGTGACGACGGGATTCCAGGTGGCTTACGCTATAGACGATGACTTTTCGGCAAAGGATACGGTATTCTTTGACTGTGCTCCTCTGGCGGTAGGGCACAGGAGCTTCGACAGGATCTCGATCAAGAACTACTCTTATGATGACAGTTTTGCTCCTAAAGGTAAGGCAGTGCTTCAGGCTAACCTGTGCCAGTCAGATGAGGATTATCTGTTCTGGGAGAGCCTGAGCCCGGAAGACTATAAAGCAGCCAAGCAGAAACTGACCGAAGAAGTGACGGACAGGATAGTAACGGCTTTCCCGGAACTGGCAGGCAGGATCGAAATCCTTGATTCATGGACACCGCTGACATATAACAGGTATTGTAATGCATTTCACGGATCATATATGGGATTCGTAACTACCGTCGGCAGCAAGCAGATGAGATTCAAGGGCGTCGTAAAGGGTGTATCCAATCTCTTTATCGCAGGCCAGTGGATCATGAGCCCGGGAGGACTTCCCGTAGCAGTAGTCTCAGGTAAGTTTGCAGTACAGAGAATACTGAAGAAGCAGCGCAGAAGCATAGAGATCTGATATACAGAGGTTTTGATATGACCCGTAAAGAACAGAAAGAAGAACGAAGAAAAGCCATCCTCATGACAGCGCTTAAGCTGTTTGTGGAGCGCGGTTACCACGATACGAAGATCACCGATATCGCGGAAGCGGTGCCCATGAGCACCGGACTCATGTTTCATTATTTCGAGTCCAAGGAAGATCTGCTAATGGAGCTGGTCAGGATGGGAAGTGCGGGGCCCGGATCGGTAGCGTGTCCCGAAGATGTCCCTCCGGATGTATATCTGACATCCTTATTGGGACAGATATTATCCTATGCAAAGGAACAGCCGTGGGTGTTCTATATGTTCGTGCTGATGGGGCAGGTCAGGCGTACAGGGATGCCGGAGGAAGCGAGGAAGCTGGCAGAGTCCGCGGATGCACTTGTTCCGACAGTCAGTATGATCGAACGAGGACAGAAAGAAGGCATATTTCATAAAGGAGATTCCGATACCTTGGCCAGGTGTTTCTGGTATGCTGTCCAGGGTATCATGGAGCAGATGGCGACAGATCCGGAGATGAAGGCACCGGATCCTGAGTGGATCGTGGCAATGTTAAAATGAGCAGACAGAAATCTTTTGAACGAAGAGAAATACCGATGGCGGTACGCATACCGGTCATAGTGATCGCATCTTTTATATTTGCGGTCAATATCAAATCATTTGTACATACCGGAGGCCTCATTCCGGGAGGTGCTGCCGGACTCACATTGCTTATTCAGGAGATCTTTCTTAAATTCCTGGGGGTAAGCATCCCGTATACTCCTGTCAATATTCTTATCAACGCTGTCCCGGTATACATCGGATTTAAATTTATCGGCAGGAGATTCACGGCTCTGTCGTGTGTGGTCATTGTTCTGTCATCACTACTCACAGATATCATTCCCGCATATACCGTGACCAAGGATATTCTGCTGATATCCGTTTTCGGAGGCCTGATCAATGGTGCTGCGATCAGTCTCTGCCTGCTTGTGGACGCTACTAGCGGAGGTACGGATTTTATATCTATATTCCTTTCCGAAAGAAACGGGATTGATTCTTTTAATATCATACTGTTATTCAACGCATGTATTCTGACTGTGGCGGGGCTTCTTTTTTCATGGGACAAGGCTCTTTACTCGATCATATTCCAGTTCGTCTCCACGATGACGATCCGTATGCTGTACCGTAAGTACCAGCAGACCACGCTTTTTATCGTAACGCGCGATCCCTCGAGGATATGCTCGCTGATCTATGAGCTGACTCACCACGGAGCCACGATCATTGAAGGAGAGGGTTCATACGGACATGATGAGAAAAAGGTCATTTACTCCGTTGTGTCAAGCAATGAGGTAAACAAAGTGGTCAGTGCGGTCAGAGAAGCGGAGCCTGAGGCATTTGTGAACGTGCTGCGTACCGAGCGCGTGAGCGGAAGATTCTACAGGGTACCTAAGGACTGACGGCATTGGAATTATTTGATACAATTTACAGGTAACACTTTGTCATCATGAGGAACAGAGATATGAACAATTCTTTCGTAACAGAGGAAACCTTCATTACAGGCAAAAAAGGACAGAAGATCGCCGTGAAAGGCTATTTTCCGTCGGATAACGGACAAAAGCACCCTGCAGTGATCTTTTCTCACGGATTCGGAGGAAACTACAGATGGCTTGAGCATCACGGTAAGTCCGTTGCGGAAAGGGGCATCATCTGCTATTTCCTCGATTTCTGCGGTGGCGGTACGGAGTCCTTAAGTGACGGGACCATGCATGAGATGACTGTCATGACCGAGGTGTCCGATCTGGAGGATGTTTTTGAATATGTATCCGGACGTCCGGAGGTTGAGCCTGACAGCATCTTCCTGATGGGAGAAAGCCAGGGCGGAATGGTGACCGCATACCTGGCATCCGAGCTTAAAGACAGGATAAAAGGAGCGATACTCTGGTATCCAGCATTCGTCATACCCGATGACTCGGCAAAGAGGATCGCCGACGGAGTAAGCAATTTCGGAGGAGTCGATCTGTCTCCCGATTATGATAAGGTGGCCGTGAAGATAGACATTCATTCCGTGATGCGCGGATTCGACGGTCCGGTGCTCCTGATCCACGGCGATAAGGACGGACTGGTACCGGTGAGTTATTCCGAGGATGCCGACCGGACATATGCCGACTCGGAACTGATCGTTATCCCCGGTGCCGGCCACGGATTCAATGCGCGTGATGCAGTTTTTGCCATAGACAGATCCGTGGATTTCATGATCGGGCATCTTAAGCCTCGCAGGAAACTGTTTACTCTTCATATCAACTGCTATGACTCTCACGACGTGACGGAGGCAGGCACGGGCCGCACGATCAGGCAGGTATTGTTTGACGGAGAGGCAGAAGGAGAACTCTTTAACGGCAAAATACTGCCTGGCGGTGTAGATACGCAGGTCATCGAGTCATCCGGCGAGGGTACGCTTTCAGCCAGATACATCCTGGAGGGAAAGGATGCAGACGGAAACCTTTGTAAGATGTATATAGATAATCGCGGAAGACTGTCCGAAGACGTGACTTATCCCGTTATCGGAGCCGACAGTACCGTGCTTGATTCGCTTAAGGCTTCACCGCTCGTGGGGTACAAGGAGAGCGATGACGATGGCTTCAGGATAGTGATATACCGGTGTTGACAGGTTGATGACCGATTATTAGTGATGAGGTGAGGACTGAATATGGATTACGGCAGCATCATACATAACAGATTTGCGGAACCGGCTGCGATCATTTCATACAGCGGTGACAGTATCAGACTGCTTGAAGTCAACGACAGATATATCCCTGAGATGTGGATGAATGTATCTGCGGACAGTTTTCTCGAAAAAGACTTTCAGAGCAGCTTTGATGACGATAATCTGTTTATCCTGCTTCGCGCTCTGAATAAAGTTGTCACATCAGGCGAGGAGCAGGAAACGGAAACATGGAGGTCACTGATATCGGACTGCTGCGGATACGATAAGGTGTGTATCCGGAACAGACTTATCCTGCTGGAGAAGAATGCAGACGAAGCAATTATCTATGAGGGCATCCGTAACATCACGAATGAAAAAAATGCACAGGAGACATTG
>CAMONC010000157.1 GCA_946620235.1 uncultured Lachnospiraceae bacterium
AGGTAAGCTTATCACCGGTGCAGAGGAGATCCGTGCCGGTAAAGCCGAAGGAAAGGCAGTGGATATGTTTGGCACTGAGGTGACGCTGTATAAGTTTCCTTATGCAGGTTTTTTGATGAAAAAGTGATAAGGGGGCTCCTATGATTGATCCTGTCCGGTTAAGAAACAGTTAAGGATTACGCAAGAGACAGATTAAGACTTCCATCTATCCCTGATGTAAAGTAGCATCAGTGGAACCGATGGAAGTCTTTTCAGGTTCCGGGGAGAATGAAGACCGTTTCTTAAGGAGAGGATACGAAATGAACGTAGCATTTAACAAGAAGAAAGTGACAGTGATCAGCCTGATCACGATAGCAGCCCTGGCCATCGGAGGAATATCACTCAATGCCAGTGCGGCGATCAGGGTTAACTCTTATACTGCATCGAAAGGAAACCTGTCCAGAGTCACCGAGATCAACGGAAATGTGGTAAGCAACAATACAACATCATATTATTCACAGATAGACGGAAGGATCGCTCGGATCGCAGTGAAGGAAGGTGACTATGTAAAGAAGGGAGACCTGCTGATCGCATATGATACCGATGAGATCGACAGAAATATCTCGCTCACCGATTACTCCATGCAGGAGACAGCCGGAACGTGTGATAACGTGATCCAGACAGGCGGACGTAACGCCGGACTGTATTCCGAAGCCAACACGAATCTGTCGGTACTCGAGCAGCAGATATCCGATACGCAGGCAGCCATAGAGAGAGCACAGAACAGACTGATCGAGAAGCAGGCACAGCTTGCGGACTTCGGAGCGAAGCTTCAGATATCTTTGATCGACTATTCGGACGATCCGACCTCTTCGGATTACGAGAATCTGTCCAAAATGGCAGCAAGCAACGCATATGCGCAGCAGTATGATACGGAGATCATCAGCCTCCAGCAGGAACTTAATACTTTAAACACCAATCTGGCCTCATATAAGGAGCTTAAGGCTCAGATGGTATCCCAGAAGGCATCCAGTACCATGGGACTTATCACGAGCGGCGCCAAAGAGCAGGTAGAAGCCACCAAGGCATCGAGTGAGCTGAACGGTACAGTGACCATAGAGAAATACGAGGAAGCACGTGGCGGGATCAAAGCGGAGTTTGACGGAGTGGTAACATCCATCGGAGTCATAGAGAACAGCACGGTTACGGTCGGGACACCCATGATAACCATAGAGTCAACGGAAGATGTCGTGATCAAAATGAACGTCAACAAGTATGATATATTGGATATGGAAGTCGGACAGTCTGCGAGCTGTATGATCAAGAATAAGGAATACACCGGAACGGTCAGCAGGATAGAGCATATGACCGGAAATGACGGAACATCCGGGATAGGTGTCGAGGTTACGCTGGATGAGCCTGATGAGAATATCATACTCGGCCTGGAGACCAAGGTCAGGATCGACTCGGCTTCACTTGAAAACGTCCTGATCATCCCTCTCGACGCGCTGTGTGAAGATGAGGAAGGTGAGTATGTGTTCATACTTAATGACGATCAGGCAGATAAGTGTTTCGTGGAAACCGGCGTAAGAAATGACGATGAAGTGCAGATCGTATCCGGATTATACGAAGGTGATACCGTGATTTGGAACGATGAAACGGAGCTTACCGACGGGCAGGACGTAAAGATCGTAAAATGATCGGAGGAGACCGGTAAATGGAAGCATCAAAAAGAGAAATACTCTCAGCAAGAGATCTCTCCAAAACATTCTCTAACGGAAGCATACAGCAACATGTACTGAAGAACCTGAACATATCGATATACAAGGGTGACTTCACAGTCATAATGGGTAACTCCGGATCGGGTAAGAGTACATTGCTGTATGCGCTATCCGGCATGGATCGGCCGACACTGGGTACGATCACTTACTTCACACCGAAGACCGGCAGGGGCGGAGAGGAATCCGGCATTGAAGAGACTGAGATCTCAACATTCAATAATGACAAACTGGCGATGTTTCGTCGTGACCATGTTGGATTTGTATTCCAGCAGAACTACTTAAACGACTCCATGAGTGCGCTTGATAATATCATGGTCTGCGGACTGCTTAAGTCTAATAACCGCAGAGAACTGGCAACCAAAGCAAAGGAACTGCTAAAGAGGGTTGAGATAGGTGAAGATGACTGGGGCAAATTCCCCACACAGATGTCCGGCGGACAGCAGCAGAGAGTAGCGGTGGTCAGAGGCGTCATCAACTCCCCTGAGGTTCTTTTTGCGGATGAGCCCACAGGAGCGCTTAATTCTCAGAATACCGAGAACGTGCTGGATATTCTGACAGACTTAA
Source organism: uncultured Lachnospiraceae bacterium (assembly GCA_946620235.1). Taxonomy (GTDB): domain Bacteria; phylum Bacillota; class Clostridia; order Lachnospirales; family Lachnospiraceae; genus XBB2008. The sequence continues at coordinate 2,325 of CAMONC010000157.1, forward strand.
ATAACGAAGGTCAGAGCATCGTCATGGTAACACATACGATCATGGCTGCGGAGCGGGGTAACCGCATCATATACCTGGCCGACGGAGTGATATCGGACGAGGTCGAATTGGGACCGTATATGGGCAGCTACAAGGATGAAACAAACCCGCATCTTAATGAAGCCAAAGATCGTCATGCCCGCCTTAAGAACTTCCTTCAGGATATGGGATGGTAGACCGGATACAGTATTGATTTGGAGATAGCAGTGTACAGATATTTCTTTATAGCCAAAAACAATATCAGAAAACAGAAGAGTGATATGATCACATTCTTCCTGATGATCATGATAAGTGCATGTCTGCTGTTCATCAGCTTTTCATTTATGACAGGGATCGGTCATGTACTGGATACGGTACATAAAAGGATAAACGGACCGGATATACTGATGATGGTGGAGGATGACCGGGCATCTCTTGATAAACTTGCAGAGATAGTTCACGGCAGGTCGGAGATCGGTGAATACGAAGTTACTGAATCACTTATGGCACTGGCTAAGTACGGTCATAAAGGCGACAAGGAACTGACGGAATTCTCTTTTCAGTTCATATCATATGATCAGGATATCAAGATCCAGCGGATCGATACGTCTACAGAGGGTATGGGTGGCAACGACGCCGTACTTCCCATAAGCATGAGTACATCATTCCGGATCGGCGACACCCTCAGAGTCAAGATAGACGAAAACATATATGATCTGAAAGTAGCGGGCTTCACTGAGGATTCTCTATACTGTTCTCCGCTTAACATAGGTATTAATCTCTGTTATGTATCACAGGACATATATAACGATATCCGGTTTGAGAACGCAGCCTATTCCGGACTTGTCACGCAGATGTGTAAGATGAAGCTGACAAAGAATGCCGTCAAGCACGGTGTAAGCGGCAATGACCTGAGTGATTCCATATTCAATGAGCATAATGACTGGTATTCGGTATATGCCATGTCTCATCCGGACAGCCCCGGAGGAATAGATAATGTGCTTCCCTTTGAGATCATGAGGAGTTCGGCCATGGTACTGCCCATGATGTTCATAGGTATCGTATGTCTCTTTGCGATAATCATATTCGTCATAGCGATGGTCATCATACACTTCAGTGTCAAGAACTTCATAATGACCAATATGAAGAACACCGGTGTCATGGAGGCAGCCGGATATACGGTCGGAGAGATGGTGACCATATTGATATTCCAGCTGGGTGCGGTCTCACTGGCAGGCGGTCTGATCGGCGTGATCATAGGAGCGCTCACCATAGGCAGACTGGGAGTGATCATTATCATGACGCTTGGGCTGGACTGGAACCAGCCGGTTAATGTCTCCGTCGCTATGGCAGTAGTTATCGGGTTATGTGCGATAGTAGTCTGTCTGACACTGATGATAGGCAGGGACTACGGTAAGACCACGGTACTGGAGGCACTCAGGGGCGGTATCAATGCCCATAACTTCAAAAAGAACCTTTTCCCGTTTGAAAAGAGTGCATTCCCTGTAGCGGTAACACTGTCGCTCAAGGAGACCTTCGGGCGGTTTAAGAGCAATATAGGTATCATCTTTATCATCATGATACTGATGTCAGCGACGATATTCGGCCTGGGCATGGCTGACACTTTCTCGAGTAACGATGCATTGATGGAGATGGTCGGTATAGATTATGCGGATTCCGAGGTCGAGGGAGATGAAGCCATGGGAGAAGCACTGGACTCCATGAAATGTGTACAGATGTACTACGGTGATTACTGGGGGGCCGTAAACTATACTTCGCAGAAAGTGCGTGACAAGCAGGTCATCACTACGAGATCGGTCACGGATTTCTCGCTGATGAAGGGCCTTAAGGTAATAGAAGGCCGGGCACCGCTTCATCCCAACGAGATGATGTTTGCGACCAATGCAGCCAAGAGGATGAAAGTCGGGGTAGGCGATGTGGTAACGGTCGTAACCGCTACGGGACAGGAAAACTACATTGTGAGCGGCCTCGTTCAGGTCCTGAACAATATGGGTATGATGGCATATATGACTATAGACGGCTATAGCGTGGCATACGGCCCTGTCAAGGAATATAACTATGAAGTATTCCTGAAGGACGGATATGATCTGGATGATTTCCGCGCTGAGTTCGGAGACAGATATCCCGATGTAGAGGTCGTGGACTTCAAGCAGAACGCAGAAGGTACGGTAGGAGTCATCAAGCTCGGTGTAAAAGCCATAGCGATCCTGATAGCTTTATTGACCGCATTGATAGTGGCTTTCGTTGAATCGCTCATCATCAAGACACAGATCACGAGGGCCTGGAGAGACCTGGGGGTCAGCAAAGCCCTGGGCTATACTTCCGGTCAGCTGATCCTGCAGACGATGCTGTCAAATATGCCGTCGGTGCTGATCGGTATCGTTCTGGGACTTATCGTATCATTTTTCTCCGCGGAAAAACTGATGAGGATTCTGTTTTCATTATTCGAATTCCGAAAGGCACCTTTCTATGTCAATCCCGGATCGTATGTGATAGCGATCGTT
>CAMONC010000158.1 GCA_946620235.1 uncultured Lachnospiraceae bacterium
TAAGAGACGGCATATTCTTGTCCACCTTTCAGAACTGATGTTCGATATTATTCTATCATATTTTTTGATTATTGCACTAGGAAATTTACTGATGAGCTATCGGTGCATAGATATAATGAAAAAAGACTAAGCATCTCTGCTTAGTCTTCATGTAATGCGGAAGATGGGACTTGAACCCACACGTCGTTTCCAACACTAGATCCTTAGTCTAGCCTGTCTGCCAGTTCCAGCACTTCCGCATGCATCATCAGACGCAAGTGATATAATAACGCTTTAGCTGATAAATGTCAAATCATTTTTTACAGCCGTTTCAGCCAGGCCCATATGAGGTCGGGCAGGCACCCGACATCCTCTTTCAGGCTCATATCCAGGCCGGTGGGTTCAAATTCTTCTCCGCTGAAGAACTGCTTGATGAGTTCCTGTCTGCGCTGCTCCGATACATTCACTCCTTTTCCTTCCTTCACGGCATTGGCGGCCCTCATGACCTGCTCCATGGTATACTCTCCGCCTGACCAGCCTCTGAAGTACTCCCTGTTTGCTATCGACAGCCCGTGATGCCCTGCGGGGAACACGTAGTGGGCGAAGGGGATCTTCTTCTCCCTGAGTGCCATCGCAAAGAGATAGCTGTTCTCGACCGGTACCAGTTCATCAACTTCCGTCTGCCATATGAAGCAAGGCGGTGCATTATCGGGAACCTGCTTCTCCAGAGAATAATACTCAAGCTCCTCTTCTGTCGGATCGGGACCCAGCAAAGCCCTGATCGAATCGGCATGAGTGTATTCTCCCGATGTGATGACAGGATACGACAGGATGGCCCCGTCAGGTCTGTTGGATATCTTATCAAGCTCCGGATCGGGATCTTTCACATCATCAAAATGAACCGTCAGGCTTGCACACACATGTCCGCCTGCGGAAAATCCGATGATGAATAGTTTCCTGCCGTCGACGTTATATTTTGCCCCGTTATGTCTAATGAATCTGACTGCTCTGGATATGTCTTTAAGAGGCTGATCCTTGAGTGGAACCGACATCGTGATATCCGTGGTATAGCTTAAGACGAACACATTCATCCCGCGGTCATAGAACTCCTTTGCCGGCAGCTCTCCCTCGTGGGATACGCACATGCAGTATCCGCCGCCGGGTACCACCAGCATGCAGTCACGTTTCTCGTCATCATTGTGGATATAGGCAAAAACATTCGGTGTAAAGCCGTATGCCGCCTCATATGTATACTCTCCGTCCTTCCAAATGTTCTCACGGAATATACGCATCTCGGGTGCAGGCATGCCTTTTAATTCATACTCGTCATCGGGATAATCCGGCACCCATTTATCGATGTCATCCTTCGCGACTGCTGCTTCTAGCACTGCATAATAGGCTTCCTTGGCTTCGCACTTGCCTGCAAAGAGCAGGGGATAACTCGTCTCTCTCCTGAATCCCGTAAGCCAGCTGTCCTCATCGAGCAGGTTCCAGAATGTTACGGAAGTGATATTCGCCTTGCCTGACTTCTTCGCTTCCAGATATATCCTGAAGAATTCCCGGTATCTCTCCGCCAGCGCATGCATGGACTCATCGGTCGGATCAGCATTATGCATATCAAGCTCTGTGACGTGAATCTGTAATCCCAATGCTCCGTACTTTTCCAACGCAGTACGGTACGTATCTAACTGTGGATGATCCATCAGCAGGTGAGACTGGAGACCCATACCGTCTACGATCCCGAGATCCATCATAGGCTTCAGCACATGCTCAATGATGAAATCACACTTCCACTCCTGCGAAGTCTCATAATCATTATAAAAAAGCGCCACATCGGGATCCGCATACTTACGTGCATATTCAAATGCCTTGAGAAAGAAATCCTCACCAACGGTCTTCGTCCACAGTGAATGCCTGAATCCGCCGTCATCTGCGATCTCATTGACCACATCCCATGCATATATGACACCGGGATAATCGCTCTGGACGAACTTAAGTACACCACGGATATAACTCTCCAGCCTCGCCAGCATGGTCTCCCTGTCCGCAAAAGGATAGTTCTCGTTGTAATGCTGACAGAAGAACCATCTGGGAGTCTGATTATGCCATACCAGAGTATGTCCTCTCATGGATATGCCGTGTGACTGAGCAAAGTCCAGATACGGTCTGGCATGATCGAAGTTAAGCGCAGGAGCCAGATCATATCTGTCCGGATCCGCCTTACACTCATCCCTGTCCAGGAAATACATCGGCTTCATGCTGTTTTCACAGGTAAAGCTGTTATACTGCGCACACAGGAGTTTCATATGTGCCGGGGTATTCAGATTTTTACGGGATATAGCCGCTCCGATCTTGAAATACGGTTCATAAGCAGTCTTTAAGTTCATTCGTTACCTCCTGCGTATCTACGCATTCTTTTCAACTATAATAGTTACGGGGCCGTCATTGATCGATGCCACCTGCATATCGGCACCGAACTCTCCGGTTTCGACCTTGAATCCCCTTGATGCACATTCCTTTATCACCAGCTCATACAGCGGTATGGCCTTGTCCGGACGAGCTGCATCGGAGAATCCCGGTCTGCGTGATGAGATGTCGGCGTAAAGTGTAAACTGGCTGACGATGAGGATCTCGGCTCCCGCATCCGTGGGATTCACATTCATGCGCCCCTCATTATCCTCAAATACTCTCAGGCCACAGATGCGGTCGGCAACCCATCTCGCGATCTCCTCTGTGTCGTCCTTATGTACTCCGAGCAGGACCAGAAATCCCGCTCCTATGCTCCCTTTTGTCTGCCCGTCTATCGTGACGGATGCTTCCTTAACTCTGGTTACAACAGCGCGCATATTAAATCTCCGAATTCATAATTAATTCAACAATTTCCGGTATATACATACTCAAGTTTCTCACGGGCTACGTCGGCCAGATGATATATAAGTCCGATATCTGTCGGGCCGCGGTCGGTCATATGGAATCTCGGGAAAAATCTTGAGATATGAAGCGGTATGCCCTTACCGATCGCATTTCCGTCAGCATCGGTCAGGCCTGCGATCCATGAAACAATCTCACGCATCTCATCTTCGCTGTCATTCTCTCCGGGGATGATAAGCGTGGTGAGCTCCACGTGACAATGCTTCACGGCTTCCGATATAAAATCCATGACCATGGTTCTGTTACCGCACAGCATGTCATTATAGAAGCTGTCGGTGAAACCCTTTAAATCTATATTCATCGCATCAATATACGGAATGATCTCCCTGAGGATACTTAGCTCAGCACATCCGTTTGATACGATCACATTGTACATCCCGGCTTCATGCACCAGCTTCGCGGTATCCCGCACATATTCATATCCGATCAGCGGCTCGTTATATGTATAGGCCACTCCGATGTTGCCATGAGGCACATACTCAGCAGCCAGTCCGCAGAGTTCCTCCGGGGATATGATGCGTGCACCGGTCTCCCACTCAAGCAACTCCTCGCCCCATGATATATCACTGTTCTGGCAAAACGGGCAACGCAGATTACAGCCGTATGATCCCACGGACAGGATCATGCTGCCCGGATGAAATCTGTTCAGAGGTTTCTTTTCGATCGGATCGAGTGCCAGGCCTGTGATGCGTCCGTAGTTTGACGCACGCACTGCTCCTCCTGCGCAGATACGTCCCCCGCAGAATCCCATCTGACCTTCAGATATCTCACAATGTCTGAAACAGACCTCACATCTCGCCACTGCCACACCACTCTCACGGCCGCCACTGATCAGTAGTGCCGTATGACTTCAAATCTCTGCAGCTTATACTTCTCATGCTCGCCGATACCGCCCTTGCGTCTCGCGATATCGATCTGCTGTTCCACGGAATCAACTCCGTCCAGATCGGGCAGCAGAAGTCCTCTCTTATAGCCGGAGGTTACGATCACACCATAACGCTTAACATCCAGCTCATCGGGTGAATCGATATCCTCGGGATCACCCAGTATATCCACGTTGATATCCAGCCACTTGAGCTCATCTTTTGTGATCGGTTCGAATCTCGGGTCCTTCGTCGAAGCGCTGATCGCATTATTGATGATTTCCTGCGCAACGCTGTCTGTCGTTGCCATGATGGTACCTATACAGCCTCTGAGAGCTCCGTGCTTATGTATGGAGACAAAAGCTCCGGCCTGTCTGTCCGTCATTTCACCCGGAAGATCCGACGGCACATCTATGATACGGCCTTCCGATATATAGCTTTCAATCGTTTTGCGTGCCAGTCGCACATATGCATCCGAATTATTCTTTTTCTCAGTCAGTTCACGTTCCATCCTGTCTAACCTGATATCAAGGAATCTCCTGCCGTCATCCTCACCCTCGGGATAAAAGGAACATATCCCGTAGCCTACACCGGTCACATCCTGATGTGAGTACTTATGCACACGTACCGCACAACCGTCCAGAGCCCCGGCCATGATCACGAACGATCTGTGACCGCACTCGGCGGCACGCTCGCAGAACGTGTCATCGAAGTCAAAGAGCTCATCAAATGCCCCACGTCCGCATACATCCATGATACGCTCATCATACTGAGGTCCCTCGGGAGCAAATCCGTACGGTCCATATTCCTGAAGCTTATGCGACAGGTCTCCGCTCGCCACATATACCGCACGACGTCCTGTATCCTCCACGGCCTCTTTTATGATCTGACCGAGCCTGTAGTGATCGGTCAGTGGAAGTCCCGAAAGCCCTACACGCACTATCTTACATGACGGAAGCACACGTCTGATGAAATACAGCGGGACCATCGTCCCGTGATCGAGTTCTCTGTCACGTTCTCCCATGGTACCCGTCGGAAAAGAGTACTTATATGCGAGGT
>CAMONC010000159.1 GCA_946620235.1 uncultured Lachnospiraceae bacterium
GGTCACGGTCAGTACGGTCATGTAAAGATGAGGTTCTCACCTGCAGCTGATACAGAAAAGCAGTATGAGTTTGAACAGGAAGTTGTCGGCGGCGCAGTACCGAAGAATTACTTCCCTGCAGTAGAAAAGGGTATTGCCGAAGGTGTTACCAGAGGTCCTCTGGCCGCATATCCTGTTGTCGGTGTTAAGGCTGTTCTTTACGACGGATCTTATCATCCGGTTGATTCATCGGAGATGGCATTCAAGACTGCCGCACTCCAGGCATTTAAGAAAGGCTTTATGGAGGCAGGTCCTGTTCTTCTTGAGCCCATCTACACGATCAAGGTTACCGTACCGGATACATATACCGGTGATGTAATGGGTGATCTGAATAAGAGGCGTGGACGTGTTCTCGGTATGAATCCTGCCGGAGATGGTAAGACATGTGTCGAAGCCGAGATTCCCAGTGCAAGCCTGAACGGTTACTGTACGGTTCTTCGTTCCATGACCGGCGGAAGCGGCGTATATGAATATGAATTCACACGCTATGAGCAGGCTCCTTCCGATGTTCAGGAGAAGGAAGTTGCTGCAAGAGCTGCTAAGGTAGCAGAGAATAGTGAGGAATAATAAGCCCTCAAAACTTGATATCAAGCTTATTGATCTCATCGACAGGGATATTTTGCAGAATTTTCAGGATTCCTTTTCGGATATGACCGGTATGGCCGCTCTGACAACAGAGGCAGACGGTAAACCCATTACCGAAGGGTCCAATTTCACTGATTACTGCATGAAATATACCCGCTGTTCAGAGCTTGGCAGAAGCATGTGTGAAGAATGCGACAGGTACGGTGCTGAGATAACCATGCGTACCGGCAAGTTCGCCACATATGTATGCCATTCGGGTCTTATTGATTTCTCCTCGCCCGTCATAATAGACGGTTCAATGGTAGGTTGCTTCATCGGCGGTCAGGTATTATCCGAGCCGCCGGATGAAGCTTTTATACGTGATATCGCCAGAGATCTGGGCATAAACGAGGACGAGTATTGGGATGCCATTCAGAAGGTTCCGATCTTACCAAAGGAGCAGATAGATAAAGCCGCACAGTATCTTTATCGGATATCAAGCGTTCTTTCGGATATGGCTTATGGTAAATATCTGACTATAAAAGCCAACGAGGAACTTGAAAGAGCGGCTAAGATGCAAAGCGATTTCCTCGCAAATATGAGCCACGAGATCCGCACTCCGATGAATGCGGTCATCGGATTTGCCGAGATGGCATTACGTGAAGATCTTTCAGAGACGGCAACCGATTACATCAGACAGATCAAGAATTCCGGAAATGCACTTCTGGCAATCATTAACGATATTCTCGATTATTCCAAGATCGAAGCGGGTAAGATGGACTTGATACCCGTTGAATATGAGCCGTTAAGTCTTATCGATGATGTCGCAAACATCATCATGACTCGACTGGTTGATAAAGATGTCGAGCTTATTCTTGATGTCAATCCGAATATTCCGACAGCTCTCTTCGGTGATACTGTCCGTTTAAGACAGATTCTTATCAATCTGTGTAATAATGCCACGAAATTTACAAATGAAGGCTATGTGCGTCTGTCGGTAGATTATGAATGGGCCGGTTATGACAGCATTTTGCTTAAATGTTCCGTTATTGATACCGGCATAGGTATCAAAGAAGTAGACCTTGACAAGATTTTTCATTCATTCCAGCAGGTTGATTCCAAACGAAACAGAAATATAGAAGGTACCGGTCTGGGGTTGAGCATATGTAAGATGCTGCTCGATATTATGGACGGAGATCTCTCTGTTGAGAGTGTATACGGGGAGGGATCCACGTTTTCCTTTGAGGTGCCCCAAAAAGTTGTGGTATCACTGCCTTCCGTTACAATAGATGATCCTGAAAATGTATATCTCGGTGCCGCATTGGACGGTGCGAATGTACAGAAGTCATTTGTGGATGATGCCGGTAAGCTCGGTGTTAATGTTAAGCTTTTCGATGATTACGATAACAGGGAAAGAAATCTGAAAGAATGGGCCAAGCAGGCCGGAGACGGCAGTCAGTTGTTTTTCTTCCTGGATCAGAAATACTTCGATCCCGACACACTTACAGGGATCAACGATGACTTGAATATAACTCCGGTAGTGATCTCCGATACCTTTGCCGATATCAGAGAACTGTCCGAATACACTCAGCTCAGATTCATCAGAAAGCCTATATCCGTACTTAATCTCGGGAATCTGATAAATGACAGTGATATTACTCATGTAAACTTTGAGGCAGGTCCTGAAGAAATATACAACTTTACAGCCGAAGATGCGAATATGCTTGTTGTTGACGATAATATCGTGAACCTGACAGTAGCACAGGGACTGCTGGAACCTCTCAAAGCAAAAGTTGATATTGCTACGGGCGGTAAAGAAGCCATACACATGATGGAACAGAAACAATATGATATCGTGTTTATGGATCATATGATGCCGGAACTGGACGGTGTGGATACTACCAGGATAATCCGCCGCACCATGCCTCAGTATAAGGACGTTCCGATCATAGCCCTTACCGCAAATGCTGTAAGTGAAGCCAGAGAACTTTTTAAGCAGGAGGGAATGGACGGGTTTATAGCCAAGCCGGTTGAAGTCAGAGTTTTGATCGATACGGTCAGGAAATTCCTTCCACCCGAAAAGATACATCGTGGCATAAATGGCGATGCGGATGTATCCAACAACGTTGTTGTTTCCGATGATGATAAGTATCCCTTGATCGCGGATCTGGATACCCATATCGCTATCGATATGCTTGGTTCCAAAGATCTGTATATGAATATACTCAGATCTTATTATTCTGTGATCGATACAAAAGCGAGTGCTATAAGGGAATACTATGAAAAGGCTGACTGGTCTCAATATGCGATAGAAGTCCACGCGCTGAAGAGTTCCTCGAGACAGATAGGTGCAATGGAGCTGGGCGAGCTTGCTTATAAGCTTGAGATAGCAGGCAAGGAACTCGATATAGCTACCATCACAGCTAATAACGCCCAACTGTTGAATACTTATCTTGCTCTCAAAGATAAGTTATCCTATCTGTTTGAAGAAAACGCCGGATCTGATACGGAGAGTAATGCAACCAAACCCGAAGCCCGTATGGAAGATCTTCGAAGCCTGTTCGGGAAAATGCGCGTAGCGATAGATGATCTGGATATGGATATGATGGAAGATGTCATAGCCGAGATGAATAAGTTCAGCTACAGTGAATTCTGGCAGACCAAATTTGACAGTCTGAAAGCAGCTGTTGATCGTCTGGATGTCGATTCGTGTATAGAGATACTTGATAACTGGGGATAAATCTTATTTCGAAGACCTTAAGAATAAATGAATGTGAGCCGGGAGTGAATTGACACTTCCGGCTTTTGATTCTACAATAGGAATGTTTGAATTCTACACAATCATCTTATAAAACAGAGGTGCAAAATGTCAGAGATTTACAACCATAAGACAGTCGAAAAGAAGTGGCAGAAGATATGGGAAGAGAATAAGTCTTTTGCAACCAGCAATGACTTCAGCAAGCCTAAATTCTATGCTCTTGTCGAATTTCCTTATCCCTCGGGCCAGGGACTGCATGTAGGACATCCCAGACCTTATACGGCTATGGATATCGTATCCCGTAAACGCCGTATGCAGGGATATAACGTGCTGTTTCCGATGGGCTGGGATGCTTTCGGTCTTCCTACCGAGAATTATGCCATAGCCAACAAGATACATCCGAAGATCGTTACAAAGAATAATGTTGCCAGATTTAAACGTCAGCTTCAGTCTATCGGTTATTCTTTTGACTGGGACAGAGAGATAAATACCACTGATCCCGATTACTATCATTGGACACAGTGGATCTTTCTGCAGTTGTTCAAAGAAGGCCTCGCATATAAAGCTGAGATGCCCATCAACTGGTGTACGGGATGTAAGGTAGGCCTTGCCAATGAGGAAGTCGTAAACGGGGTATGTGAACGATGCGGCTCTGAGGTCGTACGTAAGGTTAAGAGCCAGTGGATGCTCAAGATCACCGAATATGCCCAGAAGCTGATCGACGGTCTTGACGAAGTTGATTATGTCGAGCGTATTGCAGTATCACAGCGAAACTGGATAGGCCGAAGCACCGGTGCGGAAGTTGATTTTGCCATAAGCGGAAAAGATGATATATTACGCGTATACACGACCAGATGCGATACGTTATTCGGTGCGACATACATGGTTGTAAGCCCCGAACATCCGATCCTTGATAAATACAAGGCTGATATTACGAACTGGTCTGCTGTTGAAGATTATCGTGTGCAGGCGGCCAGAAAGTCGGATTTCGAGAGAAGTGAGTTAAATAAAGAGAAGACCGGAGTAGTTATCGAGGGCCTGAGTGCAGTCAATCCCGTTACCGAGAAAGAGATTCCGATCTTTGTATCCGATTATGTACTTATGAGCTACGGAACAGGTGCTATCATGGCGGTTCCCGCTCACGACGAGAGAGACTGGGATTTTGCAAAAGCTTTTGATCTGCCCATAGTTGAAGTAGTGGCAGGCGGAGAAAACGTACAGGAGCATGTATATACCGATGTGGCTACCGGAACTCTTGTTAATTCCGGCTTCTTAAACGGTCTTTCGGTTGCGGATGCACAGAAGAAGATGATCGAATTCCTTGAAGAGAAAGGGATAGGTCATGCAAAGGTCAATTACAAACTTCGTGACTGGGTATTCTCCAGACAGCGTTACTGGGGAGAACC
>CAMONC010000160.1 GCA_946620235.1 uncultured Lachnospiraceae bacterium
GTTTGAAGCTCGGGTTGGACAGATACTGCTGTCTGGATTTAAGGAAAAGCGACCATGGTATATAGGCTACGATCACGATCCCCGCTATCAGGTAAGGAGGCTTCATCGTCATACCGAAGGCGATGATGAGCAGCGCTCCCACTATTGTTCCTATGAGTCCCGATGCACTCCTGTATGTATGACTGAGCAGATAGTCATACAGGACGCCCGGTGTGACTTTTACATCAAATTCCACTTCCATGTCGGTCGACATCCATTTCTACTATTATAAGAAGATCAGCCTGCTGCCAGAGGTTTGGTCAGAGTGCCGTGATAATTCCATCCTGTCTCATCCCACATATATGTGAGTTCTATATTGATGGAATAACCTTCTTCATCGGAGAGATACACATCACCGATGGAATTATAGTCCATACCGTTATCGGTATATTTCGCATAAGCGTGTCCCGTGAAGTTTCGCTTTGCACCGTCCACTTCTATGGTCGCCGATGCATTACCTTCTTCATCTACTATCATATTGAAATCGCCGAGCATGCCGGTACACTTATATGTACCGTCATAATTGACCATTGATTCCTCACTATAGGGTGCATGGCTGAAAGATCCGTTCACCGAGCAATCAACATACCAGTCGATCACCATTTCATCATCCTCATATGCATAGAAATCATATCTGGTTCCCTCGCTGGTAATGTATCCGTTGTAGATCCTGCCATCTTCCGTGGAAAGCGAAGCTGTACCGTCTCTGTTGATGACAAGCTCCAGCATGCCCATGTCGGGATCATCACATGTATATGTGCCTGCTGCCTGTGCTACGGCCGTATCCAATGTGAAACTGTTAACAGATAAGACTTTGTCACCGCTCAATTCGAAGCTGTAGCTGGTGCTGTAATCGTTATCGTTCTGCGCCTCATAGGTAAACTCGATATTTCCGTCGATGTCTTCCCACTTGCCGCTGTACGTATCGGTATTCTTCCTGGCATCAGTGTATATATAATCCACGATCAGGTCAGCCGTCCCATCGTCACGGGCATACAGGTTATACTCTATGTCATAACTGTATTCAGCATGTTCATCATCATATCCGTACTCTTCATACGGTCTTACAGTCTCTGTATAACTATAGACATGATCCGCCTTGATGCCGCCCGGAGCATCGTTTCCGGGGCCGCCCGCATCGGGAGCGGGCTCAGGCTTGTCGATATCCGGTTTCGGCAGATTGAGTCCCTGGGCTTCATCGTCATCGGGTTTATCGGTTCCGGGAGTTTCGGTTACCTGCTCAGCTTCGTCTTCACCGTGTCCGGGCAGAAAACCGAAGCCGCAGCCCGTAAGAGAAAGAACCGTAAAAGCGCAGCACAATGTAGCAAACAATCTCTTCCTTATCATGATCTCCTCCATAAAAATGCTCCCTTATTACATAGTGCGAGCATTATACAATCATTGTTATCCAATATATTACAATACCACAATCGGCAAGGAGTGACAATCTCAGAAACCCGGAAAGCGTTTTCCAAAAATATGTTGACATCTCCGGGACACGGATGTAATATCGTGCTAGAAAACGTTTTCCAGAAGAAAAAGAGACGACGTTAAATGATAACTATCAAAGACGTGGCTGCCGAAGCCGGGGTAGCCATATCCACGGTATCCAAAGTACTGAACGGATATGACGGCGTAAGCAGATCAACCAGAGAAAAAGTCAACAGTGCTGTAGACCGACTCGGCTTCACCCCCAATGCCGTGGCATCTGCCCTGTCATCGAAGCAGTCCGGCCGGATCGCATTGCTTCTCAAGATGGGGCCGGATAATTCCGCCATGGATGAGATCAATATGAGATATCTCTCCGGTGCGATCAGGTCTGCCATGGACAACCGCCTCGATGCGGTTACCATCATGCACGAGATGATATCCGGTCTGGATAAGGAAGCGCTGATCTCCTATCTCAGATCACAGAGCATAGAAGGCCTGATCATCTTCGGGCTGAATCGCGAGGATTCCGTATTGCTCGATCTCATATCATCGCAGGTATTCAAAACCGTCGTGGTCGATGCTCCGATCACCAACCGGTCGACCGCATCCGTATCCATAGATTACGCTCAGGCTCAATATGACGTGATCATGCGCACTTTCGAGAACATCGAAGGCAACCGTATCCTGTACATAGCAGGCAAGGACTCGAGTTACTCCACATCCGAGAAGCTCAAGGCCATCGAGAGGCTCGATCATGAACTGGGCGTGAAGTCCCGCATCATATACGGAGACTTCTCGGAGCTCAAAGCTCGCGAAGCAGTCTTTGAATATGCGGAGAAATCCGATATCATAGCATGCGGATCCGATCTGATGGCAATAGGTGCGATGCGTGCCCTGATGGAACTGGATATCTTCAAACCAGTCTGCGGTTTCGGCGGAGTCCGGCTCATGTCTTATGCCGGCAAGCAGATGAACACCGTCCGACAGGACTTCGAGAATCTCGCCCGCGAAGCTGTCGTACACCTCAAGGATCTGCTGGGCGGGATCGAAGGTACGGCTTACCGGGCCGGCTACGAATTAGTCAGAATGAAATATGCGGATGCGCTTAAATAGCACAGACTCACATCACACATACAGGGAGGAAAAACAATGTCAATAGGAGACAACATGCAAAGGGACGTACTGGTAATGAATCTGGAAGAACAGTTTGACCAGTGTCTGAAGACAGAATGCGGAAAATCTTTGGCAGAAGCCGACGATCACGAGATTTATCACGCGCTGCTCGCTCTGGTCAAGGAACTCACCAGAGTGACACCCCAGTCCGAGGGTGAGAAAAAGGTATACTACATATCCGCGGAGTTTCTGATCGGCAAGCTCCTTTCCAATAATCTGATCAACCTCGGGATATACGACCGCATAGATGACATGCTCAAAGCACACGGCAGATCCTTAAGTGCCATAGAGGATGAGGAACCCGAACCCTCTCTCGGTAACGGCGGACTCGGCAGACTCGCAGCATGCTTCCTCGACTCGATCGCCACACTCGGTCTCCCCGGAGACGGCATCGGACTGAACTATCATTTCGGTCTGTTCAAGCAGGTATTCAGGGACAGACTTCAGACAGCCGAGAAAAACGACTGGATCGAGCCCGACAAGAGCTGGCTCAACCGGACGGACACCACATTCAAGGTACAGTTCGGAGACTGCACCGTCACATCCAGACTCTACGACATAGATGTCATCGGATATCGCTCAGGTGTCAACAAGCTGCACCTCTTCGACATCGAATCTATCGATGAATCGATAGTGAAGAAAGGCATCGATTTCGATAAGGAAGCCATAGAGAAAAACCTCACTCTTTTCCTTTATCCCGATGACTCGGATGAAGCCGGTAATCTGCTGCGCATCTATCAGCAGTACTTCATGGTCAGCAATGCCGCTCAGCTGATCCTCAAGGAGATGAAAGAGCGTCAGTACGATCTGCGCAGGCTGAACGATCATGCCGTCATCCAGATCAACGATACACATCCGACCATGGTTATCCCCGAGCTGATCAGGATACTTGTGGAAGAGAAAGCTTTCTCAATGGATGAAGCCATCGATGTGGTAAGCAAGACCTGTGCCTACACCAATCACACGATACTTGCCGAAGCTCTCGAGAAATGGCCTCTCAAATACCTGGAGAAGGTAGTGCCTCAGCTCGTTCCCTATATCAAAGAACTCGATAAGCGTGTACGTGCTAAATATAAGAATCCGAAGGTCCAGATCATCGACAAGGACAAGCGTGTACACATGGCACATATCGACATCCACTACGGCTTCTCGGTAAACGGCGTAGCCGCCATACATACGGAGATACTCAAGAATACGGAGCTTAACGATTTCTATAAGCTGTATCCGGATAAGTTCAATAACAAGACCAACGGCATCACCTTCCGCAGATGGCTTCTCTCCTGCAACCATGAGCTGACAAACCTGATAACAGATCGCATCGGAGACGGTTTCAAGAAGGATGCAGATCAGCTGGAGAAGCTTCTCGATTATATTGATGATGATGACTTCATTCAGCAGCTCTTTACCATCAAGCATGATAAGAAAGTCGCGCTGGCCAAGTATGTCCGCGAACATGAAGGCGTGGAAATCGATCCGGATTCGATCTACGATCTTCAGTCCAAGAGACTCCACGAATACAAGCGTCAGCAGATGAACGCACTCTATATCATACATAAATATCTGGAGATCAAGTCCGGTAAGAAGCCGGCTCGCCCGATCACTTTTATGTTCGGTGCCAAGGCTGCTCCCGCCTACGTGATCGCTCAGGATATCATCCATCTCCTGCTCGTGCTTCAGGAGATCGTAAACCACGATCCCGATGTCAGCCCGTACATGAAGGTCGTGATGGTGGAGAACTATAATGTGGCTTATGCCGAAAAGATGATCCCCGCAGCAGACATTTCCGAGCAGATATCGCTCGCCAGCAAGGAAGCATCGGGCACCGGCAACATGAAGTACATGCTCAACGGTGCGGTAACACTCGGTACTTCCGACGGAGCGAACGTGGAGATACACGAGCTCGTAGGCGATGATAACATATACATCTTCGGCAAAGATTCCGACACCGTCATCGAGCACTATACAAAAGCCGATTACGTATCAAAGGATTATTACGAAAAGAGCCCTGTGATCAAGGAAGCGGTAGACTTCATCATAGGCAAACAGGCACTGAAAGTCGGGCATAAGACAAACCTCAAGCGCCTGCATGATGAATTGCTGAATAAAGACTGGTTC
>CAMONC010000161.1 GCA_946620235.1 uncultured Lachnospiraceae bacterium
TGCCTTTAAGATCATCCTCCTGAAACATCCCCGCGAGGGAAGCCTTAAAGCACTGTGTATCTGTCAATTTACTATCCACTGCTGCTGCTCCGTTTCATTATAAGTCTTAAATAATACAAGTATACTCATTCCGAATCTGAGGACCAAAATAAAATATGTTGTATTTGACAAGTTATAGAACTTCATTTTTTAGTTAGTTCCCATTCTACCATTTTTTTAGATATTTCACATTCTGTTTTTTTGTGCAATATCTTATATGTTTTGCCAAAAATCTCTCCAACACTCCTAATTAATCCATAATAATTTGTCTTCTCTTTCTTTGCCAAAAGACAATTTTGTATCATTGTATTATCAGGCTTTATATATGGTAATATTCGTACATTTTGGGCCAATCCGACGCTCAATCTCGAATCCGCACTACCGTGCTCCTTCTCGTTTTCGCTTGTCGCACCATATGACCATCCAGTCCTGCATGCCTGCATGCGTCCTGATGGTCGCATGGTGCTGGACTTATACAAAAAAATATAGCAGGAGGAGATGATTCATCTCCTCCTGCTTAGTGGATCAAGCTTTAGGAATATTCCTATTCCGTGTAAATTGGTGTGATAATCATTGTGAGAGTGTGTTGAGATCGATTATACCAATGGTTACGCTTGAATGGCCCTAATACATATGAATGTGTATTTTTACTTACATTTCCTAAGAATCTCTTCCGCTACATAGCCTGTAACGGCTTCGATAAGTGCCGGCACTTTATCAACCCTCTCCCAGGGAAGATCAAGATCCAGCCTGCCGAAATGTCCGTATGCTGCAACCGGTTTATAAGTAACGCTGGTGAGAGACAGCTTATTAATAATACCGGCAACACTAAAGTCAAAGACTTCTCCTGCAGCTTTTTCTATGATAGAACACGGAACCTCCTCGGTCCCAAAAGTATCAATGCGAATTGATACCGGTTCCGGAACACCGATCGCATAAGCCAGGTTTACCTCGCATTTCCTGCAAAGGCCGGCTGCGACAATGTTCTTTGCGGCATATCTGGCGGCATAGGCTGCGGACCGATCCACTTTTGTGGGATCCTTGCCTGAGAATGCACCGCCGCCATGGCGGGCAATACCACCATATGTATCTACTATGATCTTTCTGCCGGTAAGACCTACATCACCTTCCGGTCCGCCTATTACAAAGCGTCCTGTCGGGTTAATATGGATCTTTACATCCGGCATGATGATATCTTTCGGCACTGCTTCACGTATAACGTATTTTTCGATGTCGTTGCGCAACTGCTCCATGGGAACCTCTGCATTGTGCTGGGCGGATATAACAATATCCGTAACACCAACAACATTTCCATTATCGTCATATGCTACAGTGATCTGAGATTTACCATCGGGATAAAGATAGGGAAGGATTCCTTCCTTCCTGACTTTCGTCAACTGTGCGGAAAGCTTGTGAGCCAATGATATGGAAAGGGGCATGAGCTCCTCCGTATCATCACAGGCATATCCGTACATCATACCCTGGTCACCTGCGCCAATCTGTCCGGCATCCTGAACAACACCCTGAGCAATATCCGAAGACTGAACACCTATGTTAGAAAGGATCAGACAGGTATTCCCGTCCATTCCCTTTTTCTTGCTATCATAGCCAATCTCACAGATTACTTCTCTCGCCAGCGACTTTACATCAACAGACGCTGTAGATGCCACTTCTCCTGCGATAAAAACAATGTCCTCTGAGGCCATGGTCTCTACCGCTACATGAGAGTTCGGATCCTTGCACAGATATGCGTCAAGGATTGCATCGGAAATCATGTCACACATCTTGTCAGGATGCCCTTCTGTAACAGATTCAGATGTAAAGAGCTGGTATTTTCTCTCCATGCCATCATCCTCCTATCTTACAGTTGAGTCCCTCGTATTCCACGATTTCCTTCAGATACTCCATATAATCCGCTTCGGGAGTCTGAACGCCAAACAATTCATAATCCTTTCCCATCATCGCATATTTGTTGCTGCCCAAATCATGATAGGGAAGCAGATGCAGGTCCTTTACGCCGGGTAAGCTTGAAGCAAACTTGGCGATTCCCCTGACCACCTCGGGATCCGAGTTGAATCCTGGGATGATGGGTACACGGATGATATACTGGCTTCCGATCTGCTGGCAGATCTCAGCAATATGAAATGCGTTTTTAAGGATTAGCTCATTGGAGACGCCGGTCCACGCTTTGTGGACATCTTTATCAATATGCTTGATATCCATCATGAAATAATCGATCAGTGGAACGATTTTATCCAGGACTTCTTTGGAAGCATATCCTGTCGTCTCAATGGCGGTGGTCCAGCCCAGGCCTTTACAAGCCTGCAATAATTCCTCCAGGAATTCATGCTGAACCATAGCCTCCCCTCCGGAGATGGTAATACCACCTCCGGAGCGTCTATAGGAGATTGTGTCTTTATATAATTCTTTGATGAGCTCGTCGACGGTCGTCCATTTGCCGCTCATCTCAAGAGCTCTGTGATAACATACATCGACACATTTGCCACAGGCAATACATTTGGAATGATCAATCTTTCCCGGTATACTCAGATCTGATGCGCCGGTCGGACAGACAACTTCACAGTTGCCGCATCCAACACAATTCTGCGCCTTGAACATAACGATAGCTCTCAATTCCTGAGATTCAGGATTGCAGCACCATTTGCAGCGCAAAGGACAACCATTAAGGAAGACGATGGAGCGGATGCCCGGTCCGTCATTGACAGAGAATCTCTGAATATTAAAGACCAGACCCTTTCTCCCTTCTTCTTTCTTTTCAGGCTCCCATTTAAAATTCACATGCATGAGCTATTCCTCCGGGAATTATTTTATCGAATAAAATAATTCGATTAGAATGTCTGCTCTGTACGAGCGATGATGTCATCCTGTACTTCCTTAGCAAGTACGGTCCAGTGTGCGGAATATCCGGCTACACGTACAACGAGGTCTTTGTAGTTCTCCGGATGATTCTGAGCATCGATCAGAGTCTCTCTGTCGATTACGTTGAACTGTACATGCATACCCTTCTTATCGAAGTAATTACGTACAACACCAGCGAAGTTGATCAGACCCTGATCTCCTGCTACTGCGGACGGTAAGAACTTCTGGTTGTAAAGAGTACCGTTGGATACGTTCAGCTGGTCGAGCTTAGCTACGGAGTTACCTGCAGCTGTCGGGCCCTTAACGTCATGACCCTGACGCGGGGAAACACCATCAGCCAGAGGAGCGTTGCTGTAACGTCCATCCGGAAGAGCCTGTACATCTTTACCGAAGAGTACGTTAGCGGATACCGGATAGCATCCAGCCTGATACTGGCCGCCACGCGGGTTCTTATATTTCTCTACCTCATGAGAGTAGACCTGAGTTGCTTTACGAGCCCAGATATCTACTTCATCGATATCGTTACCGAAGCAAGGTGTAGCATCGAGGATGTTACGGATTCTGTCATACTCTGCTCTCTTAGCATCGCTGATAGCAGGCATGGATGTCTGAACGCCGCTCATGCTTACGTTGGATCCGTTCTCAGCAAGGATCTTCTGAACGATGGAGTTAATGATAGCTTCCATGTTGGAGCTGTCAACGTTGCTGGTCTTGTTGCTTACGGAAGCAGCAGCAGCTTCAGGCGGAGCACTCATAACTACGAACGGGCCATCATAGCAGCCGGCACCGAGTTCTGCACCGAAGTTGTTCTCCATAGCTTCATAGATCTGAGCCATAGTAAGATCTTTGTCTTCGAATACGTGCTTCTTGATAGCGTACATAGCATCACCGGTATCAACGTTACCGAATGCCTGCGGGCCTGTGAAGTTGTAGATAGCTCCACCTTCCATAACGGTCTTGCCGCGCTTGATACAGTCATCAACCAGAGCGCTCATGAAGGGCAGCGGAGCACGCTCTCTGTGAGCGATATCAACAGCGTTGTCGGACTCAACAAGCTTCTCAACGAAGTACTTGATCTGAGTGGAGTATGCTTCAACAACGTCGTCCATGGACTGCCATTCGGGCATCGGCTTGCAAACCGGGCCTAACTGCTTGCCATCACGGTTCTTTCCACCATGGATAGCGATATCGAATACCTTAGCGCAGTTGAAGAATGCAGCATCATGCCATCCATCTGTCTTATGCGGGCACTGAGGCTCTACACAACCGATGATACAGTAGTTACGAGCGTCTGCCAGGGTAAGTCCTCTGTTACACAGAGCCGGGATGATAGCTTCGTCATTGTAGAATGCCGGAACACCCATACCAAGACGGGAAAGCTCACAAGCTCTTAATAAGAACTCGTCCGGAGTCTGGTTGTGAATACGAACAGAGAAGGAAGGAGCTGGCAGTCTTACGTGTGCAGCTGCATCCATACACATGTAGGAAATGGGGTTCGTAATATCAAGACCTTCTTCGTCCTGTCCGCCAACGCCGAAGTTCTGGAATACAGCGTATCCGGCGAATGCCTGATCAGAAACGTCATCACGGGTCTTATTTACATGGTTAAGAAGAACAAAGATACAATCGATCAGTTCCTGAGCGAATTCTTTGTCGATTTCTTTATCTGCCTCAAGGAAGGGCCACATATATGTGTCGAAACGTCCTGGGGAGATGGAGTGTCCGTTAGCCTCGATCTGAACGAGTGCCTGTACGAACCAGAAGGACTGGCAAGCCTCCCAGAAGTT
>CAMONC010000162.1 GCA_946620235.1 uncultured Lachnospiraceae bacterium
CTATGACCAGATATACGGCCAGATACAGGAGGAATCTGATCACGGCGGGGATAAGACCCTCACCGAATGGTATGAAGAACAGTGCGATCATGGCGACCGCAGTTATGATTATCCTTATAAGTACTTTGCGTTGTTTATTTGTCATTATCCTTGTCCTGACTTGCTGATGCTTTCGGAATCGATGCGGCGTCTGTCGCTTTTGCGTGGTATCTTTACAGATAGATCTCGCAGTCGTCTTCGACCTTCTTGCAGTTCTTGAGTACTTCCTGCATTACGGCCTTGTGATCGGCATCATCTTCGAATTCAACGTTCATCTTGAGTGCCATGAAATTGACAACGGCATCCTTTACTCCGGCGGTTTTCTTTGCTGCCTGCTCCATCTTGTCGGCGCATGCCGCACAGTCTACTTCGATCTTGTAACTCTTTTTCATAGGTCTCTCCTTCATGTGTTTGTGCTGTACTGAGTTGATGTCTGGTTTGTATGTTCTTGGTGTCTTGAACAATCAAACATATGAGCAACCGTTCATATGATAACCAAATAATAACACCCTCCGAAGAGGGTGTCAATAGTTCCTGACAGGAAAAATATAGTCCGGCAGTTATTTCGCAGCGATGAGTGGTTTGTAATGACGGGGTTCCATCTGTTCTGATCTTTCGAACAGTTTACGCTTATACCATACATATCTGAGATATGCCGTAAGTCCGCTGATGAACCAGGTCACACCTACGCTCCACCAGATGCCCCACAGTCCCATGATCGGCATGGCTGTCATGAGAGCCGGGAAGATAAGTCTGCAGATAACTTCCACAACACCGTTGATAAAGGCAAATACCGAATCGCCGATGCCGTTTAATACACCTCTGACCACATAGATCACGCCGAGGAATACGTAGAAGAGAGATGTGATCCTGATAGCCTGTGCTCCCATGGCGATGACTTCGTTGTCCTCTACGAATATCCTGATAATGGGCTCACAGAAGAGCTGCATCACCGGAAGCATGATGATCGAGAAGATCACCATGAGCAACGTACCCTTCTTAAGACCGAGTACCACGCGGTCGTTCTTCTTCGCACCGTAGTTCTGACCGCAGTATGTAGACAGCGACTGTCCCAGTGTCTGATAAGGCTGGTGGATGACCATCTCGATACGGCTGGTGGCGGTGAATGCCGCTACAGCTACGGCTCCGAAGCCGTTTACGACTCTCTGAAGCACCATGCATGAAATAGATATCATGGCGAACTGCAAGGAGAGCGGGATGCCCAGCTTGAGCGCACGTGAGATCATATCTCTGTCCGGCCGCATATGTTCGCGGTCCAGCTTAAAGTATTCGTTGGTCTTAAATGCAAATACAAGACAGGCTGCACCGGAAATGAGCTGTGATACAACCGTGGCAAATGCCGCTCCGGCTACTCCCATATGAAGTCTGGTCACAAAGAACAGATCCAGTACGGTGTTGAGCAGGCAGGAGAATATCAGGAAGTACAAGGGAGTCCTGGAATCCCCGAGAGCCCGCAGCATGGACGCAGCGTAGTTATATACCGCTACGAATATGATGCCTATGCACTGGAATCGGAGATATACAAGCGAATCAGCCATGATGTCGGCAGGAGTGTCGAGCAGTACCAGCAGCGGTCTGGATATCAGAAAGGCCAAAGCACCGACGAGTATCGACATGGCCATCATCAGATATGCCGTGTTCACGATGCAGGTCTTGACCTTGCGGTCATCGCCCGTACCGAAACACTGTGATGTGACTATGCCGCCGCCGTTTCCGATACCGTTGCACAGTGCAAAGAACAGGAAGGTGGTCGAAGAAGTGGCTCCGACAGCTGCCAGCGCCTGCGCTCCGATATATCTTCCCACTATAATGGAATCGACTACGTTATATACCTGCTGAAAAAGATTGCCTATCAGCATGGGTATCGCAAACCGAACGAGCAACCCCGTGGGATTCCCCTCGGTCATATTCATGGTATGTGATTTCAGTGTTGCTTTCGCCATGTTTATACTATCCTTTATCATTAAAGTTTGCCGTCAGGCAAACTTGGACAATTGGCCTTTGGCCAATTGCGGTTTGACGTTAAACCCTCATCCTTTCGAGTGCCATTATAACACCGCGGTTCAGAAAAGCAATAGTCTTTTTTCATAATAATAGAAGAAAAATACATCTTGACATCATACATATTAGTAGCGTATCATTATAAAGCTGTCGTATAAGGCAGCATGGGATGAGAAATGTAACTGTTTTGTTTATATATAGTTAGGAGGCAACATGAAGGAAGGTATACATCCTGCGTACTATCAGGCTACCGTAACCTGCAACTGCGGCAACACTTTTGTGACCGGTTCTACCAAAGAGAGTATCCACGTGGAAGTTTGCTCCAAGTGCCACTCATTCTATACCGGACAGCAGAAAGCAGCTCAGGCCAGAGGCCGTATTGATAAGTTCAATAAGAAGTACGGCATGGACGAGAATAAGTAATTTATTTCTGAACTATGGCAAGGGTTGGGGTTTATGCTCCGGCCCTTTTTTATTCACTGATGATTCGGCGTACGTGCGCCGGCGAAGAGAAGAATATGAGTAAAAAACAAAAGAAGCACTACTCCGGCATAGGCGGACAGGCTGTACTCGAAGGCATAATGATGAAAAATGAGGAGCAATATTCGATAGCGGTCCGTAAGCCTGACGGTACGATAGCCGTAGACATAGAGAACTACAGGAACTCGGTCTACGAGAAACTGAAGAGGATTCCTTTTATAAGAGGGATCTTCAGCTTCATAGATTCACTGATACTTGGCATGAGATCCCTGAATTTCTCGGCTGAGATATACGCCGAGGAAGAGGCTGATGACAAGAACACATCCGGATCCGGTTCATCCGGAAAAGGATTGTCCGACAAGGCACTGACCACCATAGTGGGTATAGTATCGGTTGTGCTGGCTGTCGATCTGTTTATGGTGCTTCCGGTATATCTGACGGGTCTGGTGGCCGACAGGATCAGAAATGATTCGCTCATAGCCATTATAGAGGGTGTGATCAGACTGGCGATCTTCCTCATATATATAGTGGCTATTTCGCTGATGAAGGATATACGCCGTGTCTATATGTATCACGGAGCAGAGCATAAATGCATCAACTGCATCGAGCGCGGCAGACCTCTGACTGTGCATAATGTTATGCGTTCCTCACGCATGCATAAGAGATGCGGTACCAGCTTCCTGCTGTTCGTGGTACTCGTCAGCATCATCGTGTTCTTTTTTATCAGGGTCGATAATATGGCTCTGAAGATACTGATCAGGATAGCGCTCATACCTGTCGTTGCAGGCATATCATACGAACTGCTCAGATTTGCGGGCAGATTCGATAATCCGCTCACATTTATCATATCCGCTCCCGGCATGCTGCTTCAGAGACTCACTACCAGAGAACCCGACGAGAGCATGGCTGAGGTTGCCATCGCTGCTGTCGAAGCGGTGTTTGACTGGAGGGAGTTCCTGCTGAACGAGTTCGGATACGACTATACCGGCGAGGATGACGGCCCTATCAAGGACGAGGACGGCGACGGATTCCTCGATGAAGATGCGGATACCGATACTGATGCTGTGGCCGATGGTGATGACGATACGGACACCACGGACTCCGGCTCCGATGATTCATCGATATAAGCCATGACGATACTTCAGACGCGGAATGAGATCATAGAACAGTTGACTTCCGCCGGCATAGAAGATGCCGATTCGGAAGCACGCATCATATTGCGTGAGACTGCCGGACTGTCCGCTACGGATATCCACGGCAGACCGGACGATGAGATAACGTCCGATATATATAATGGAATACAGACTATAATTAAGAGACGCCTCATGAGAGAACCGCTGCAGTATATATACGGCAGGTGGGATTTCATGGGGCTTTCGTTTGCCGTCAGGCCGGGGGTGCTCATACCCAGACCGGACACCGAGATCATGGTTGAGACTGTTATGGGCAGGCTGCATGACGGTATGCGGATCCTGGATCTGTGTACCGGTACCGGGTGCATACTCATCAGTCTGCTGAAGTATTCCAACGGATGTGAGGGTGTGGGAGTCGATATATCGGCGGAGGCTCTGACGCTGGCGCAGGAAAATGCGGAAAACATCAACAATTCAGCGAGTATCAGCTTTTTGCAGGGCGACTTGTATGGCACGTTGACCGAGATGGTCACACTAATAACATTTGATATCATTGTCTCCAATCCTCCGTATATTCCGGCTGATGTGATAGACACGCTGGAACCCGAGGTAAAGAAATATGAACCGCGTCTCGCGCTGGACGGCGGAGATGACGGACTGGATATCATACGCAGGATAATAGACGGGGCACCTGAGCATCTGATTAAGGGCGGAGAGCTTTTCCTGGAGATAGGATACGATCAGGGACCGTCGGTGAGTGCACTAATGCGTGAAGCCGGGTTTGCGGATGTGGAAGTGATCCCGGATTACGCTGGGCTTGACCGTGTGGTAGCGGGGCGATTACCCATACTCTGAAATGAAATACAATATCTGCGTGCAATTAAGGTGCCGGATGATATAATGTAATTTGTGAGCGAGCATTCACCGCGAGCTTAGATCAACAGGCAATTCCCGGTTTAGTTCGAAAGACTAACTATTAAAAGTCAATAGCAAAACATCGATTTTTGAATAAAGCAT
>CAMONC010000163.1 GCA_946620235.1 uncultured Lachnospiraceae bacterium
TCTTTGATTGACTTGCATATTTCCCAGAATACGCTTTGAGTACATGTATAAGTCCGACAGTATAGGCGCTAGAAGTCGATAATCCTGTTCCGGAGGGTACGTCTGCAATACTATTTATCTCGACGCCGCTTATTTTGTAATCCAAGAGTAACTGCCTTGCAATTGGGTGCTTTATTTTTCGAACATCATCAACATTTTCAGCCTGATTGTACTTTATACTTGTCAGTTTTCCATCAAACGTAGGATGTATACTGACATACATATATTTATCTATTGAGGTTGATAGTACACAACCTTCATGTTTCTGATAGAAAGAGGGAAGATCGCTTCCACCGCCTGCAAAGCTTATTCTAAATGGAGTTCGTGTTATAATCATGTGTTCTTCCTGTTTTTGTGATTTATGATATGGTATTGTGCAATATACCAACTCTAAAACGCGCAAAAAATTTATGTTTTTAACCACCCGACACAGAAAAACGACTACGTACTTTCGTATCGTAGTCGTTGGTTTTGAAATATGTTAATATGCTTATCTCTATATTGTGAAATTCCTAAGGCTTGAGACCCTATATAATGGTTCTCTGTCTATTCGTTGTTTTTTATATGCTTTAATATATCCATTAAGATAGACTTCGAATTCAATCCTTATCGTATTGAATTCTTTCTCAATCTTATTGTATTGCGCTTTGGGAATTTTTCTTTCACTTTGCCACTCAATATAGCTGTCATCATCGATCAGAAGCGCATATCTATAATCCAGCCCGGCCTTTTCTCTGGACTGAGAAGGAACAGCATGACCTACTCGCCCGAACTTCCTTATCTCATCGCCAAGATTATTGCGTAACGGAATATAGTATTTCCCGTTATGGCTCTCTACCTGTATACATAAATGAGTTCTATGTGATTGCTTGACTGATGATCCTGCATCTAACATATTAATAAAACCAGAGTTTTTTGTGAAAAACTCCTCTTTAATATAGCAGAATTTAACATCCATATTCTCTCCAAAAAATAGGGAGCCGAGGCTCCCTATACTACAATCTCTTCAGCTTTTTTTTACAGGTGCATCTGACGAACCCCTCACAATTTCTTCAGTTTTTTTTAGCCGGATTCTTCTGACAAACATCCCACACAGACTTCTGTCTGTAACTTAATTTTATAGTATAGCAAACCCTAAGTCAAGTCCCTTCAAAACCAACTTCTTCTGTATTCGGTTGTCAATGTTCAATCACGCCTATACTTCTTTGGCGTTCTTTTTATTCTTTAACGTAGACACTACTGTGACTGCGATAAACGCGACTACAAGTATGGCTATTACGATACGCCATGTGCGTGCGGTCTTGATGGCTCTGACCTGCATCTGGTATTCATCGATCCAGGCTGCATCTGTAACCTGCTGACCGGTGAGTTCCGCCGCTATCTCTGCAGAGTGATCTACATCAGTCATCGGAACAGAGCTGTCCACGTACATCCGATCGCCACGGTAGTATATCTGATACCAGCCATCTGTCTCTCCGGTTACGAAGATATAGTCACCGGATTTCAGTTCCATTACCACAGGTGAGTCAGCTTTTGCATCCTCCAGAGCGGATGTATCAGCGTCAAGTTGTTTGATCACGCCGGTGTTGTCTGTTGATGAGTCGGATGACTCCGCTGCATGTACCCGCATGCCGCAGAGCACGACTATCAGTATCCACGCTCCCAGAGCTATGATTATCAATCTAGTCAGTTTCTTTGTTTCCATCGTACTCGTGTCTCTTCAAGTGATACTGCACATCCTGCAGGATCTTGCGGTTGGCCGCGATCACGTCAGCCAGGAGTCCTATCACGAATATCAGTACTCCGATGATGATCAGCGTACATGCGAGCAACAGTGACTGTATGTGTCCACCGCCGTTACCGTGTGTATAGAAGTACAGGAATCTGATTCCTATCGCCAGCCCCAACATCACGAACGGCATACTGATCAGCATGAATGCCTTAAGCGGCTTATACATCACATAAGCACGTACGATCGTGAGCACCGATTTCTTGATGTACTCATACATCCCGTGAAACAGACGTGACGGCCTGAGCTCGTCATTGGTCCTCACAGGCACACTCGTCATCGGTATTCGTTCACGCCCGGCCTGTACTATGGTCTCCAGCGTGTATGTATAATCGTTGACGACATTGAGCTTCATCGCAGCTTCACGACTGAACGCTCTGAATCCGCTCGGTGCGTCAGGTATATCAGTGTCGGATGCCTTACGCACAGCCCAGCTTCCTATATGCTGGAGTTTCTTCTTGATATATGAGAAATGACTGATCTCATCTATCGGCCTGGTTCCTATGACTATATCTGCCTCTCCGTCCAGGATCGGTCGGATGAGTTTCTCTATATCGCTACCCTCGTATTGATCGTCAGCGTCGGTATTGACTATGATGTCGGCACCGCACCTGAGACATCCGTCCAGTCCCGCTATGAACCCGCGAGACAGTCCCTGGTTCTGCTTGAAGTTCACGATATGGTGAACCCCCCACTCCCTGGCCACCTCGATAGTCGCATCCGAGCTCCCATCATTGATGATCAGGTACTCTATTTCATCAACTCCGTCTATCACTTTAGGCAGATGATCAAGGGCTATCGCCAGAGTCCCGGCTTCGTTATAGCATGGTATCTGTATTATCAGCTTCACTTATCCGCTTCCCTCACGGCATCAGTCATGATACAGAGCGAAATGCCCCATCTCATACCCGTATTCATACATTTCGTCGAGCTGAGGTCTATACTGACTTTCCCAGTCAACCAGTACATAATCATCTGTGCTGAGTGCTGCCGTATCAAGTGTTTCTTCGGCTCGTACAGTGATCGGTACTACTGTCTCATCTCTCAGGCAGAACTGAATGACGTCTATATACTCTACGTCTCCGTCTTCATAGATATCTACGATACGTCCGGGCCTCTGCACTGTCTGCTCTGCCAGATGTTCTGAGAGTTGTATATCGCCGTATATATTGCCCTGTCCACACCGAATCATGGTATCCGAAGAGACATAAGCCAGTACCGCCTGTACCACTATTATCGCGATCAACCACAGTACTACTTCCGAGCGACAGTAAACCCTGACTGACACCCATATGAGCAGCATCACCGCTATCGCCAGTCCCACCTCAGCCGGGACATACCAGTCAGACTGTCTGCCTGCGTCCCGGGCCAGATAGCTCATGCCTATCATCAGTTCCCGGTGAGGGTTACGCATTCCCGTGTTGTTAGCATTGATCACGATCATCGCTATCACCGCCAGCACGATCATGATCATGCCGGCAGCAGCTGTCTCTCTCACCCGACGTCCCTGATGCTCCATCAAACGATAGATTCCGTATACCATCAGTATCGGTATGATGTAGTCGTCATATCTGCCGTGCAGATACAGGTCCAGTCTGTCTGCATCAGCTGTGGCACTGCCTATCAGATATATGGTTGTGATCAGTATCTGACCGATAGATGCCAGTATCACATATGCTGTCAGATATAACCGAGCCACATTCGATGGGTCGTCAGACATCTCCCGTGGAGAAGTCCCCCATTTGCCGGCGAAATGTCCCCGGATTCCGTCAAGCATCTCGCCCGCCAGTGCATGAAATCCGACGTAAGCCATACCGAAGCTCGCGCACCCGAGATAAAGCAGTTTTCCGCTCAGGCTGGTTATAAACATACCTATTCCGCGCAGCGAAAGCAGTCCTTTTATCTTTCCGATCTGTCCGGACATGCTGTTGACAGCTATGTCTGACTCAGTCGCATATCCATACAGACTGGAGAGATGCTGCATCCTGATGTCGCGCCATACGCACAGCGCAACTACAGCGACCGCTACACCTATCGCTATACCGCCTATCAGTTTCTCACGTCTGATGCTCGTACCGGACTGTACCAGTGCACGGATGATGATCACCATCACAGCGGCAATCAGTGTGCCCACTGTTCTCATGTGCACACAGCACATGAACCCAAGTACTGCGAACAGTCCGATCATCCTGATCAATGCAGGCTTCTCCAGATACCGCATCATGCACCATACCGACAGTATGTACAGACAGAACATGAT
This sequence comes from uncultured Lachnospiraceae bacterium, assembly GCA_946620235.1. Lineage (GTDB taxonomy): Bacteria > Bacillota > Clostridia > Lachnospirales > Lachnospiraceae > XBB2008. Next base: position 4,089 of record CAMONC010000163.1, read on the forward strand.
GCTCTCTGCCATGGTCATCTGCGTGTAGAAACTCCATGCAGGGTATGTAGCAGCGATCCCGCATAGTATTACACGGCTTCTGTCATCGGCATGCTGCATCAGCCTTTTGCCTGTATCACACAGCAACACATACCCAAGGATCTGACAAAGCAGATTGAGTATGACCGCTGCACGATAAGATATGATCGGGTCCCTGAACAATACCAGTATCGGCGTAAGGATCCAGCCGTATCCGAATGAGTAATACGATCCGATCGACGCCACAGGTGCCCAATCCCATCCGATCGCATTCGCCGCTGTGGCCCAGTATCCGAACTCATCCGGAAAGAGCGAGAACCCGTATATCCACGGAAGCATGAGTACGCACAGAACCGTAATGATACCTATGATCATCGCATGAATCACTATGATGGATCTGTCTGCGGTTTTGGGCACACTCACAACCCCCGTAAGAATTCGCGCATCGATATATCTGACAGTATGAGAGCAGCTCCGCAAGGAACTGCTCTCCTGTT
>CAMONC010000164.1 GCA_946620235.1 uncultured Lachnospiraceae bacterium
GAGAGCCTGACAGGTTCGATATGTAAATACTTCGGAGCGGGGACTCATGACGCAAAGTCACAGTCCGCGCTCAGTCTCGCATATATAGGTGACTGCATCTACGATCTGGTCGTGCGTACGGTACTGATAACTCACGATGGCGGTAAACATGGCAGTTTACATAACAAAGCAACTCATATCGTCAACGCTCAGGCCCAGGCAGATCTGATCGATGCGATAGAACCGGAACTTACAGATGAGGAGCGTGCCGTGTATCATCGCGGACGCAATGCCAACAACACATCCAAGGCCAAGAACGCTTCGATCGTAGCCTATCGTAAGGCTACCGGCCTCGAAGCACTGATCGGCTATCTGTATCTTGAAGGCCGTCACGACCGCCTCGTCGAATTGATGAAGATGGGCCTCGGCGAAAATCTTTAAAGTTTTTTGTGATTCGAATTATATAATTCGGAAGCGAAATAATTTGGGAATATTATGATTATGGAATTATAATTCCAAAGCTATCAACTATAGTATTGCACTAAAGAAAGGAGTGGAATTAACTATGATAACAAAACGTGGACGGGGGATGCTGATTTCTTCATATCTTGATAAAACAAAAAAGGATAAAGCTATCATGGGCCACTTTAAAGTAGTGGATGAGTACGAAACGGAAAGCGAGGCTGATTTTGCGTTTAGCTATATGAATAATGGACGAAAGACGGATAGAAAATGCAGGGTTATTAAGAGCGTCGCGCCTATTATAAATGGAGTTTTTAAGAATCTGACGGGTTACGAAAACATTTGGTTTCCTCTTGTATATGACGATGACATAGAGAACTGGGCAATATCATATGATGGAAAGCATTATCAACATTATTATGAGGGCGAAGAGAGTATAGATCCTTTTGTCCGTAGGATTATTTATGACTATACATATGGAGATTGCAAGGGGAATGGCGTATATAATGATCATTTTAAAGAGCAAATGGAAGAGAGCCGTATAAAATATTATACAAATAGAGATATAGCGCTTATGAAGGATATTACCCCTGATACGTGGGAACTTAAGTTATAAAGAACAACTAACTCCCGAGAGAAATCTCGGGAGTTTTTTGTTTTCCGAATTATATAATTCGAATGCCCAAAATCCCGGGTTTAGGATGATTACAGAACACAAATTTCTATTCTCGGGGAGGGATAAGTATGAGTAAAAAAAGCATTAAAGAGTTCAGGAAAATGGTGGAAAAGAATAACGAGTATCTGTACACGCTTATTTATATCATGCTGTTCGGAATGATATTGATGGCCATTGTATCTGTATTCTTTATGTACAGCCAGTACCGGATACTCGGAGAGATGGCAGCTATCTGGAACTATTTGTTATGAGGAGGGAAGGATTATGAGAAAGTATATAAATGCTGACAGTATTATGCCCGTATACTCCGTGCCGATGCCGGAGAATAACAGGATCCGCAGGCTGACGAATTCATGCCAGCCCGGAGATGACTATGCGTCTTCACTGACGGATATACCGTATCTGAATGCTATGGATGATACTATCCGTGACAACATACTTAAAGGCGCCCGTAAGATACTGATAGTCTGTGAAGATGTAGGCACAGCACGTAAGGCATACAAGTACTATATGAGACGTACCAGGCAGTTTGATTCGGGGAAAAAGAATGCGGAATTTGATCCGGATATGGATGAGGAGATCAGGGCATTATATTCGGAAACATCAAATGAGGATGTTCAGATCTATGAAGCATCCATGACCACATATCCTGAGCCCACTAAGACAATAGATAATATTTATTCCAAGTCTTTGGTGTGTGAGATGTCTCGAAATGTTCCGTATCTTTTTACCGGCTTTGAAGATGATGAGGATATAGGAGCTAAAGTTGAAGCGCTGAGAACACTGGTCACTGATGATTACAGATTTCTGTGGATCAGGCCCGATCAGGCTGATTCATCCTGGGTGCTGGATCTGATGATATCGGATGAGTTTGTTCCCGTCAGGGTAGAAGCTCCCTCGGATGAGTATTATGCCGGATTACTGTCCGGCATGCTGGACAGGACAGGAGCCCGTCTTTCGCCTGACACGTCTCCCATGGAGATCATACTTACGATCAGACGTAAACTTGGGGCGTTATTTGATGAGGGCGCCCTGGACTGGATGTATCAGAAGGCACTGGAAAAGAAAGCAGACGGATTATACCCGGCCGGGAACGCATCAGTGGGCCCTGAAAGAATAGAATTGGATGTCAGGGATTTCCTTCCTGACTATGATCCTCAGAACACTGCTTTTAATGCACTATCTCGTATGATAGGGCTTAAGAATGTCAAAGATGTTATTGGGGAATCGCTTGCTTTCGGTAAGGAACTGGTACGTAATTCCAAGCTTAAGTCAGTAAGCAAACATGATCATATGATCTTTTGCGGTAATCCGGGAACCGGCAAGACGACGGTAGCCGAGCTATACGCTGAATGCATGGCAGAAAGCGGGCTGTCAAACGGAGTGTTTGTAAATGCATCCAGAGAGGATCTGATAGGTAAATATGTCGGACAGACTGCTTCCAAGGTCTCGTTGAAATTCAAAGATGCCAGAGGCGGTATACTGTTCGTGGATGAAGCCGGATTCTTTCTCAATAACGAATCGGGCGGATACCTGCGTGAGGCTGTGAAAGAGTTCGTGAGATATATGGAGACCATGCCTGATGTGACTGTCATATTCGGTATGTACGAAAAGGAAGTTGAAGGTTTTCTGGCACTTGATTCCGGATTGCGGTCACGTATCAGCAGGGTTGTCAGATTTGAGGACTACACAGATGATGAGATCCTGCAGATTGCGGAGTACATGTGCGATGAGAGAGGATACAAACTGGATCCTCAGGCTGAACCCGTTATTCACAGATACATATCCGGGCTCAGAGATAAAGATGATTTCGGCAATGCCAGAGACGTACGCAGACTTATAGATAATGCTGTACGCGCACACTGTGTGGCTCTGCACTCGGATGCTAAGGTTGGAATAAGGGTAAAAGCAGATCCCGATATGATCTCAGTTGATGATATTAAAGCGGGCATTACCAGATCACAGGTAGATATTAATGATGGTAATACCAGACGAAGGATAGGCTTTATCGTGCCTGAGACCTCTGCTGAGCTGTTGCAGCAGGAGGCATGATTTGCTATGATTCAGGTATTAAGACAGATAGAAAGGACTGTATTATGGGACTTGTAATTGATTCGTTTACATCACGTGTTCCGATCACCTGGTTTGTGGACAGAGAGTTTGGAATGGATATCTATGTATGTCTAAACACTGCTAACCTCAGATCCGGTGATACGGGCATAGAATATATTGAAAGAGCTATAGGATATCATGAGGCTTTTGCGGCCGGTAAGATCGAACGACTGATACTGGTTACCGATGATCTGAATGTGGCACGTAAGATGTCATTCCTTTTAGCGGGAGATGATAAGAATGATTATGTATTGAATGAAGAGGAAGGAGATGAGCCTCGATTAAGGTACACACGCCACGAATCTGAGGGGGTGCTTCTTGCAGAGATCAATATGAACGAATATGAGCCGACAGGTCCGGATTTTCCCGAATCCGGTTATGAACTGGATGGGGCAGTTTTTTATGGAGCTCATAATGAGGCGGATCTTAAGAAGAATCTGAATATGATACTGTCATGTAATCTGCGATATGTAGCAGTGATCATGGATGAGGATCTGTGGGTATCCGACACGGCGCGCCGGCTGATCCTGGATTATCCGTTTTCGCATCTGGATGTCAGATATCTTACACCGGCCGATGAAGAGTATCAGGATATGCTGCGGGACCTGATAGATGATAACAGTGAATACTTCGGTCGGCAGTACGAAAATGAGGACGAGATCAGCGATCTGTATGATGAGATACGCAGATCATGCGGTGATGAATTCAAAGAAGAGGATCTGATCAATATGACAGAGAGCATGATCAGAGAGGATATCCTGAGTAACGGAATATGTGACGGCGACAGTCTGATCGCGTTGTGGGATAACAGGGATTAGGCAGAATATAAAATGGGTGAAAAACACAAAAAAACATATGATGAACAGGATATGCCCCAAAAGCAGTCCAGGAAACGGACTAATACGCCTAAAGAGAACGATACATCTCAAGAGAACGATACATCTCAAGAGGAAGGTGTTACTCTCACGGATTCTCTGCTGATCCTGAGTCTGCTAAAGCGATATACTGATGAGAACGAGGTATGGACTGCAATGGACCTGGCATGGGGAGTTCAATACCTGAAGACACATGCATCAAACCCGGACGCAGATGAAGATGCCCCGGAGACAGATGAAAAGGCTCTGTTTGAAAGAAAAGCGGCACATTACCGGCAGAGTCTTTTGCCCTGGTTAAGGGAGCTCTCTTATGGGAACAGTGATGATCCCGAAAAAATGCGTCTGATGTATCATTATATTTGCTTTTTACTGGGTGGCAGAGTACAGTCAACAAGGCTGGACGGAAAAAGCTTCGGATATTATTTCATTCCCA
>CAMONC010000165.1 GCA_946620235.1 uncultured Lachnospiraceae bacterium
TTCGTGTTGATATATATGATAGCAGCACGTTTATAATAATCCCCCACCGATTTGGTGGGGGAACATAAACATACGAAACGATTATGATCTATAATTCGATGGACTCTATAAAATCCTGAATCATTCAAATGCATCGTTGACATCCATTTGCAACCAGTTACGATCACCGGCTCTTTTCACATTTGATTTAAACCGAGGGTTGCCTAACGTTACAGACACCCTACGCCTCACATCACAGAACCTCAATCTGCAGTGTTTCCATTACCTTTCCGCTTTTAGGGGATGCCAGCGCGTAATCCTGTATCTTCTGTATATTCAGTTGTGGAAGTATTTTTCGATAGTTCAATATGATTTCCTTATAATAGTCAAACGGGAGCTTACTCTTATAGCGAACCAGCTCTATCAGCATTCTCTCCCTATCATAGATCCGAATGCTGTACCCCTTGTATTCCGTCCTTTCTATGCCCTCTTCAAAGAACTCATCGGAAACAAAATACTGTTTCACCCTCTGGTCCCGGATTTTCGCTGCATCACGTTTCGTGGCCAGATCTCATTTATCCGGGATCACATCCGTGAGATTGTATAAAGAAAAAGCACTTCTCATAGTTAGTACTGCGTTCGGATACATATATGCAAATACCGCGATCTCCGGGACATTCTTTTTCTCTGAATATACGGCCTTTCCAACCTTGAATAGTTTTCCGGCTTCTATCTGCTTTTCTATATAATAATCAGATCCATATTCCTTAAGACATTCTTCCCTTGATTTCATCATTCGCCTCATATTCAGAAATGACGTAAATTCCACCTTGGAGGCTCATATGATAACGATAAGACCGGAGTCAGATTTGAGGAATTATCTCAAAGAAATAGAAAAGGAAGAAAGCAACATAATTGACAATCGCTTTGAACGAAAGTAGTATCATACTAAAGAAAGAAATGTGGTTGGTGAACTCACCGAGCCGTACAGCAGATGCTTAAGCGGGGTACTACGTTTCTTTTTTTATTGTTACTATGTCATACACGGTGCACTATACCCATGTGGTATGATTTACACATGAAGAGAATTGTGTCAGGTCATCCTCTCTTAGAACCCTCTGTAGTAAAAATGCTTTTTCTCATCCTCAATAATAAACGGTATCACATCATGGCGGAGGCATTCTTTCCTCTAGTATCTGACCCTTATCACAGGGCGGACCGCCATGTCGCTGTCAACATAGTTGCCTATCGTATTGGGCGATCTTAACCCGATATAGATCGCATCATACTGATACTTGCCCGGTGTCCTCACCCACCAGTCGACGCCGCAATCCCTTATCTCGTCGCTGACGGCCAATGCCTCGGAATATGAGAAAATATAAACCTTGTCATCGGTGTCATTTCCACAGTCCGATTCATAATGATAATCGTCTTCGACGTATGTGTTATGCGAGGTTACTATCGCGGCTTTTTCTCCGTCAGAGAATTTGCTGTTATAGAAATCCTCATTGAGCCATCTACGCAGAGAGCAGTTCTCCCATGTGATATCTGTTTTGGTGTCATTATACGGCAACTTCGCGACCGGTCCCTGACAGAGCAGTGTACAGACGCCGTCCGTTTTGTCCGTGACATACCATGTATATCTGCCAAACGCCACCACATCTTCGATCTGGGCGTCCGCGATCGCGGCCAGCTCTGCATCCACCTCCGCGGGAGTTCTGTTCATCGTCGTCGGGACCGGCAGATCCGCAACGCGAAGATTCAGTGCAGGACGGACGGCACCATAATCATTGCCCGCAATATCTCCTTGCGGATCGATCACTCCATCATCGCGTTTACCGACATATGTTGCATAGTCAGCATTTACCCCGGGGGACCTGAGCCACCACCACTGATAATTCAGGTCGTACCATATGCCGCATTTTCGCACACTGTTATCCAGGGCCTTTGCCTCATCCACGCTCAGCAGATAGATGTAGTCGTCCGTGTCATTTCCGCCGTCGGTGCCGTATTCGGCGCTGTCGGCATTGATATTGTGAGTCTTCGCGATCAGCGCTTTTTCCTCTTCAGTGAACGTGTTGTAGAACTTATCATTGAGCCACGCCCGCACGGTGGATTCTTCCCATGTAACGTTGAAAATACCATATCCGGCTTTTCTGAACGCCTGCTTTATCACAGGTTTTTCGCTCAGAAGCGTGTATCCGGTATCCGTTTTCGCTATCACATACCACCTGATATCGCCGAACACAACGATGTCACCCACAGATGCATTCGTCAGTTCCACCGCTTCTTTGGGAGTTTCCCGATGCGAGGAGCCGCAGCCGGATATGAGAAATGCAATTCCAAGCACGGCAACAGCCGAAACAGCAAGTATCATTTTTTTCATTTTTGATGTCCTCATTTCGCCTCCCGCAGGCGCTCCATGATCCTCAGGTTAACACTGTCTACCGCAGATGATCCATCCGTATCGATTCTTTTCAGATAGAGATCGATGTCGACCGATCCGCGGGTTTCACTCACCGCGGCCTTGACCTGGACCTTTCTCTGCTCAAACAGTGGAACCAGTCCGAACAGGAGCCGGTCATCCTTAAAGGATATATAGCCAAGTTCATGGCCGGCTCGGTCCGACATATACAACCGATGATCACGGACATACGCAGGTGTCAGCGTGGTTCCTGCCACGGGCTGTTTCGCACCAGCAGCCAGTTCGAGCATGGCCTTACAGTAGTATATGTCCTCATTTTTTTCTTTCTTCATAAGAGACAGTGCCATGTCTGCGCCGAAGAACTGGCCCGCGAGCAGATATGCGATATCGGCAAGCAGATCCGTATCGTCGCTTCTGTCTGTATGCTTTTCTTCGTCATCATCAGCGATCAGTTGCCTGGCACATGCATACAGGCTCTTCAGGAACAGCGGAAACTCTTCATCGGGGATCCACATGAACCTGCCTGTATCGACTGTCACCGTACCTATCCGGTTTCCTTCAGCATCATCCACGTACTGATAAATATCTCTCGGAGCGTATGCGTTAGGGTTCTCCGGCGCGTTCCACCTTATCCGTGTTTTTTCTTCGGCTTCTTTCTGCCTGGTCTCCTCTTTTATATGTTTAAGGAGATACTCGTATGCCACGTTGATCTCATGGACAGCATACGGGTATTCATGCTCCTCCGGAGAATCCGGGTGAGTGAGCATCATCAGTGTATGATACCGCTTCTTAAGCTCATCCGGCTGAATATCTGGTCTCACACCCAATATGGTACAGGCTGTCGGTTTATTCATAGCTTACTGATTGAACAGTAGGTAATTCCGCATGTATTCGAACCATGCCTTCGTATCTTCATTTCGGGATTCAAAGGCCAGAAGCTGATACAAATACCCCTGCTCCCGGACTATCTGAATGCTGACAGGATAGACCAGCTCAAACACCAGACATACGTGACTGACAAGTATATCCGCCATCGTCAGTCTTTGGGACCGCAGAATCGCGCGTCGCTCCCTGAATCCCTACTTAACCTCTTCAGATACGGCAGACGATCTCAGTTCATCCGTGGTTACATTATAGATTTCCTCGATCGGCGTTTCAGTATTAACACGCAGTATATCAATCTTATCCGCGTCTCTCAGTATCCGGCAGTATGCCATGTATTCTTCGGACAATCCGTCATCTATGCGGAATCTGTTGTGGTTTCTGATCGCCTTTTCCAGAATATCCAGAGTACGCTCGTCGTAATCACCGAACGACTCCATCAGCCCTTCCTTAAATAGCAGATCTGCCCCGAGTGCAGCATGATCCACGGACTGCGCATCTGCAAAAGTGCCGTATCTCCGCACCTGTTCAAATCTGCCGATATCGTGAAGCATGCCCGCAAGCCACGACAGATCCGTATCCGCTCCGGACACAGTCGCAGCTATCCTCTCGCACAGATCGGCTACACGATAGGTATGATCGATCTTAAGTTTTATCTTGGGATCATCCGGGTCGTAGTGTTCCGTATATGATGCAAATGCCCGTTTAACGTATTCTCTGTCCAACACCATAATCATCGCTGTCTCTATCAGATATGCTTCTCAGCCTCAGGAACTATTATAGCAGTTCCGGTGCTCTGACAGAAATTCTCATTGTAGATTGGATTTACACGACCGAATGTAAAGAATTGCGGGATGAAATGCCCATTTTATGCGGGTTTGAGAGTTTTACACAGACACCGATGTAAATTCACGGAACCACGGGCTGCCGCCAATCAACCCTGACTTGAATATCCTGATCGAATATCAAGGGATCCTTGCTGTAACCGTTCCGGCTGTCAGGGTACGTTTATATTGTAAAGACACTTAGTGATAACGTTAACGGCTGAAAGGAGAACGAAATATGCATGCAGGTGAAGAAGTTCACATGAAGAGAATCGGATATCTGGCTCCGCAATACTATGACATTGAGCGACATGGCTGTTCGGAGGAGCCGCCGGAGCTCACCGCATTATTTGATCCCCTGATCCCGGATGGTGGAGAAGCATCATGTCTATATATCCGATGTCCAGT
>CAMONC010000166.1 GCA_946620235.1 uncultured Lachnospiraceae bacterium
TTTGATCTTATCATCGAATGCATACATCAGATCCTTGGATATGACTTTGAGAATAAGCTTCAACTCTTCTCTGCCGGGAACGTCATGCATCAAAGCATAAAACTCATCACCGCCAAATCTTCCGATGATCCCATGTTTGCCTATATGCTTCTGAAGGGTATCGGCAACCATGCGTATGACCGTATCGCCGAAAGCATGTCCGAAATTATCGTTGATCGATTTAAAATCATCGATATCTATTATGACCATCCACATGATATCAGTGGGTGAATCAGCTATTTTTTCAACCGAATACTCAGTGGCTGCTTTCTTATTGAGAAGGCCGGTAAACGAATCTTTACCGGCGGCGGTCAGATAATATGCCATATCATCCGACTTGCCTTCCGATGAGATCACACCGGTGACTATATCGGGATTATATATCGATATACCGCCACGGAGCAGATAATTGCCTTCGCTGCCTTCCATGGAACCGCTGCTCTTCCATTTCATTTCAAAAGAAGTATTTCTTCCCTTTAAATACCTCGAGAACTGGTTCATCTGCTCGGCCATGCGATCAGTGTCTTTAGCCTCAGCTATTATTTTTTCGGAATATGCATCGAAGTCACCGTTATATATTTTAATCGCTTTACAGTTAATGTATTTATAGACAGTATAATGATTGCTTTCCGGGTAGTATTCAAAATAATACTCATCCTTGATAGACATATAAAAACGATATTTTTGAGCTGCGTTGTTTAAATGCGTGATCCGCTTGCCCGCATCGATAATATCTATCATATTGATCCTGTATAGTTTTTTCCCTTCTTCGGTACGATCGGACGATTCCAGCTTGATATATACATTACGCCAGCCCTCATCCAGATGATTGACCAGCCTTGTATAGAGTTCCACCTCTTCCCGGCAACCATTCGAAATGCTGTCTTTGAGAATATCCGCATCTTCGGAATCTATGAGTTCAGTAAAAGGAAGAACCGAATTCTCACCCACAAATTCGTAGTAGTCCTCGGTTGCACTTGACACAGTAAAATCACCGCGTACATAGAGTACACAGTTGTACATCGGAGTATTTATCCTGCTTTTATCATCAGTGTCGGAACTGTTGTGATATCTGTCTATCTTCATTAACCCAAAGTGTTCCCCCGGCCCGCGCCTAAATACAATACAGATGCAAGTACAAATACAAAAGGTGAATTCCAGTAAATGGTGATCTCGTTCAATGAATAGCAATCCTCATGATCCAGATAGCATTTCATGGGAGCACTGTCCGGATCTACGGCCTTTGCCCTGGCATCCTGGAGTCCCGTATTCGGTCCGCCCGATACAAGTCCGGGCCATGGCTCATCTATACCGTCCACGGCCGTAGGGCGAAGGTGCGGATTCTTATATGCATGCTCTCCGTGACCGGTGACATAGCTCGTATCCATTGAATTCATGCCAAGCAGATAATCAATGCCCGACATGATCACATCGTTGTATCTGTCCGATCTGTCCAGTCTGCCTGCTATGGTGAGTATCATCATATATTTGAGCAGTTCCATATTGCTGCCCCAGATGAAATCCTCCCTGGCCATGCACAGATTGAATCCGTTCTTCCGCGCGTTCGCACACAGCCTGTCAGCCTCCGATATGAAGCTCTGTCGGATGCTGTCGGTCAGGGCATTATTGTCATCCTTAAGTATAAGCGACATGGATCCGAGTCCTGCAACTTCCGCCCAACCCATACAGGTAAATACATTGCCCTGATACCCTTTCTTCGCGGCATGCGCATCATAATCCGCGAGTGACTTGTACTTTTCACTCGCATCCTTCAGATACCTATCCTCTCCGGTCGCCTCGAACAGAGCACATGCGGCCCAGAATCTGTTTGATATATCCTCATCCTCACTGTACTCTCCCGTGCCGTTTCCCGGTGGATTATGGAACATCAGCGGCTCCGGATGTGTTTCCAGCCATGTGTATGCTTTGAGTGAAGCCTCAAGCAATCTGTCCGCATACGCTGCGTCATAGTCCTTATATATCGTATAAGCCAGTGCGAATACGGCAGCTATATCGGCCGTTGCCATTGATGATACAGGGAAAAGATACAGATCATCATGATCGTCTTCGGGCATGATGAATTCGGCATGATAAAGTGTCGTGACCTTATGCCATACTCCTCCGTCCTCACGCTGCATCTTAAACAGGAAGTCAAGCTCTACCTTAACTTCCGCCAAAATATCCGGAAGAGTTCCTCTCTCCATGTCGACCTTGGGTATGTCATATCCCACCTTCAATAAAGTATCGAAAAATCTGACGCCGTAAAGCAGATGTGCTATCGCTACGGCACCGGCTGTTGAATATCTGCCGAAATCGCCGGCATCATGCCAGCCACCGGTCACATCCACCTCAGGTGCATCCTCTCCGAAAACTTTCGCCGGCGACAAATGGCAGGGGGCGTGATAATACTCGCCCGCATACTTAGGATCCAATGCATCTCCGCACCGCAGATAATAGAAACACTTAAGCAGATCTTTCATCAGAGCATCGTATACATCGGTTGATATTCTGAATGCCACAGATGAAGAACCTCCTGCATTCACCCGATATACTCCGTCTGTCTGCAGTTCATCGAACACGGCCACATATACATCCTCGCCTGATATCTCATCCGTCCCGAAGTGTTCCGCATGCCCGCTCAATACAGCCTTTCCGTTTTCGTCCGTCACTTCGAACTCCCCCGCGTCGAAGTTGAGTATCGCTCTTTTTTGGCTTCCAGGCAGATATCCCACCTGATTTACCCATATAGAATTCATTATCCCTCCTTAATCCGCGCTTATCCTTTTCAGGACAGGATATTTTCAAGTTCATTCATGAAATGCACTTTAGCACAGTCTATCAGCTTTCTGCTGATCCGCCTTAGCATGTCTGTCGTATCCGCATCCGTGTCTTTATAAGATGAAATGATCTGTTTTGAGTTCTCCATGAACCTGTCCATGAACTCAGCCACCGTATCCGCTTCACATCCGGATATGATCTCATACAGAGAGTCCACGAACTTCTGTCTGCTCTCGGGCGCCAAACTTTCGATCCAGTCATTGATGGCATCATCACGTATCCTGGCAGTCTCTTTCAGATCACCTTCAGGGACCAGTTCTCCGTTTTCCACACGCCACGTATAGAGATTATGCTGCAAAAGACCGATACCGATACTTTTGATCACAGTATAGTTGTCGTCCCTCTGCTGAAGCATGCCTATCAGACTGGATTGAGGCAGGTACTTGACTATACGGTCACGGATGCGCTCATAACCGTCCATCTGCAGCATTCCCTTCATGAATCCCGGACCGTCCAGACAATATATCTTAATCAGGCGATCCTGTATCTCCTCGGAAGCGTGCATGGCAGCGTAGATCGACAGATGACCTCCCTTGGAATGCCCGCCGATACGAAAACGTCCATCTATCATCGAAGCCGCATCGGTCAGATATTCGATCGCCAGACGCTGTGCCGGTATCTGAGTCATGTATGTCAGATTGAAATCCTCTTTCCATCCGATCATGGAATCATCGGTCCCGCGGTAAGCCACAAAGGGATCGATCCCCGGCACCAGGAATGTTACTGCACTGAACTGTGTCTGTACTTCCCTGTCGAGGATATTTACATAGTGAGATATCTTCAGATCCGAGTAGCGTCTGCTCTTTAAGAGTCTGTCAAAGAGCCCCCTATTCCGTTTGCCGTATATACGCTCTCCGAAGATGCTCACATCATCCCCGCCAGCCTGTATATCACGCAAATATATATCTTCGCCTTCACGGACCGCATCGTCATATTTCAGATAACTCAGCTGTGCAAGTACCAGACTGTCCGCATCACCAAATGGTCTGTCTTCAAAAGATGTGTCTCCGTATTCATCCAGATATTCAAGAATTGTAGCCGGCATTTTCTCTGAATCTCCTCACATCTTCCTCAAGTTCGCGCGCTGACATAAGCGTAGCATTCTCACCCAGGATGATCAGCTGAACCAGGCTGTCCGATGTAGCTACGGTAATGTCCAGATCACCGGCGTTTTGAACAGTGAACCGGGCGATGTACTGATCAGCTGTCTCCGCTTCCTTTGTATATACCACATGGACGCCGAGATAGTCTATCTTTTCCGTGATATGACCACGTACTTTATATGCATCGAACACGGCTATGATCTCGGTGTCCTTAAGTACTCTGTACTCTGACAGTATATCAAGAAGTCTGTACTTTGCGCCATCCATCTCATAGGTTTCACCTGTGAGCAGGCATTTTAATTCATCCCAGGCATGAATGATGTTATAGCCGTCCACCAGAAGATACCTGGGGCGTTTCTTCGGCTCGCGTTTTGAGTACTTATCATCACCGCCGGCCGCGGATTTTGATGAGATCACTT
>CAMONC010000167.1 GCA_946620235.1 uncultured Lachnospiraceae bacterium
CGCAGTAGTGGTTGAAGCAGGAAGCTCCGACTTCTATAAGTCGGAGTAGTTCACTCCGGTGATACTTAAGAAGGATACGCCGTATGAAACAGAAGAAGGCTGCCTGTCCCTGGATGGAACCCGTAAGACGACCCGGTACCGTAATATAGAAGTGGAATACACGGATATGGGCGGTCAGAGGCAGAAGCATCAGTACTCAGGACAGATAGCACAGATCATCCAGCACGAATGTGATCATCTGGAAGGCATTATCATATAGCTGTGGAAAGTGCGGAAAAATGGATAAGGTGAACATGGGAGGACATGGATATGATCATACCCCAACAACTGCACTATAAGGTTTGATGCTGGATATCTCCTGATCAAGTTCAACCTTAAGCTGTCTGAGGTCGATATCATTCTGGATGTCCAGGAAATACTTGTCGGATGTTCCAAAGAATCTGGCTAATCTGAGTGATGTGTCCGCAGTGACCTTTCTGCGATCATGAAGTATATCCTGAATGCGGGATGTGGGCACATTAATTGATTGAGCCAGTTTATATGCTGAGATATTATTAGGCTTCATGAATTCCTCTAAGAGGATTTCGCCCATAGTGGGTGTTTTGATGATCTGATCCATGTGTTCGCTCCTTTTTAATGATAGTCTGTAATCTCTACATCGGAAAAACGATTTCCATCTGCTTTAAAACATATTCTGTATTGATCGTTGATTCGGATACTATACTGTCCTGCCCTGTTTCCCTGAAGCTGCTCAAGACGATTGCCGGGTGGGATACGTAAATCCTCGATGCTTTGTGCATTGTCTATAAGAATCAGCTTCCGGAGTGCTATTCCCTGAATGCTGTGTGGCAGTTTGCGAGAGAAAATCTGGTTGTATATTCTTTCGGTTTCTTTATCGCCAAATCCTACTATCATACTCTAAATATACACGATACGCATGTACACGTCAAGGAGGCAGTCGCGATCGTATTATATATCAAAGTAATACCCGGCGTAACCATTGAGTAATAATCATTCAGTTTATTCACGGGCACTTTGTATGACGTAGTAATGCAGTATCAGACACAACAGTGGCTATTTGATATAATAAATCTCGAGGAGGTATGTGCTTATGAAAACTAACTCAACGAAGCGGACCTCGCTTGCGGGAGTTCGCACCTAAACTCGAATAGCATGATACCCCGGTTTGGTATCGCGCATAACATATAAGGCCGGAGGAGACTCCGGCCAATATTATAGAATTTACGTATCGCAGTTTGACGGAGAAAACTAACATGTCAACATCTGAATTGGTTTTTGCAATTATTATATTTGTAATAGCAGGGTTGTGGGAGTGATCGTTATGAAACAATACATTGTAGATGCATTCACAGATGTGGTATTTCATGGAAATCAGGCAGCGGTCTGTGTTCTTGATGAATGGCTGTCGGAGAAACTGATGATGGATATCGCCCGGGAGAATAACTTCTCGGAAACCGCGTTTACCGTTAAGGCAGATGAAGGATATGACCTGAGATGGTTTACTCCGGGCGGGGAGATCGACCTATGCGGACATGCAACGCTGGCGACCGCATATGTGCTGTTCAATTATTATGAGAAGGACGCCGCCAGGATAGTGTTCCACACTCAGAGTGGAGATCTGTATATCGGCAGGCGCGGTGACTGTATAGAGATGGATTTCCCTGTTTACAGTCTGAACGAGGTGCCTGTCACGGATGCGATGACGGCTGCGATGGGAGCGACTCCCAGGGAGGCTTACTTAGACCGTGATCTGCTTCTTGTCTACGACGATGAAGATATCATTCGAAATATTAACCCCGACTTCGGCAGGTTGAAGCAGCTTGACGGAATGGGCGTTGGCATTACCGCTCCCGGAAAAGACTATGACTGCGTTTCGCGTTTCTTCGTGCCTGAACTCAGTATCAATGAGGATCCGGTCACGGGTTCTGCGCATTGCATGATAACACCGTATTGGGTTAAGCAACTCGGCAAAAGCAGCCTCAAAGCGTATCAGGCATCGGAGCGCGGAGGCGAGCTGAACTGTGAACTCAGAGGAGACAGGGTGATCATTTCCGGACGGGCGGTCATTTTCGCTGTCAGTGACCTTGTGTTTCAGACGTCCGGATCAGATCGGTGAGTGAGATGAAGAAGTGGTTGTCAGATAAAGAAAACCTGGTAGCGGTGACCGCGCTTAAGATCATTGGAGTTGTGATAGCCTTTCTGGTTATCATAGTTATAGCGGGCGTCTACTTATCGACGTTCGGATTCTACCGCACGCGGGCTTCATATGAGGAGTATCTGCATTCGCTCGAGGAGTATGCACCGGAAGACTCACCGATCGATCATATTGAAGTGAAAACCGATTTCTCGGATGACGGCCGTACCTACAGAATGCATACGACTGTATGGATCTTCGTTACGGAGGATATGAGGTCGGATACAGACCGGGAGGCTTTGCTCAAGCTATATCCATATGATCAGGAGATCAGGGGCATGTTAACGTCTATGAGAGAAAAGAGCGGGTTCGGGTCATGGTCTGATAAGTATCTGATCCATACACTCTTCGTGCTCAACTGGAAACCGGTGTCGCTGGATGAGCAGATGTCCATAACATATATGGTGCTGGGCGATTCATTGCAGAAGTACGAGATCGGTGATACATCCTTCGTGAAATACCTGCCCGGACCGGAGCGTACTAAGTACTCATACGAGATCAGGGATGATCAGCTGATATCCTTTGAGAAAGAGTAGGATTGCACCCGTTTCCGCGCTATAAAGGTTCCGTATTCCTTCTTCAGATCGATTGAGCCTCCTTCTTCATGAAGTGAGAGCATCTTAAGGATATCATCTCTTTCCATGGATCCAATGCCGTGAAGAGCCTTGAGGCTCTGAAGATAATCTGCCAGATCTTCTATATCTGTCACATGTAGAGAATCCTCGTAGCGGCGTACCTCTATATCCGCAAACTCTTTGCCCAGAATATCGCTTCCGTTCTGAAGGGTGAAGAGATGGTTGGGATCATAGTTCTCACCGATAAGTCCGAACCACTCGGCGATAGTGTCGTTGAAATTGTGCTCGCCGTATGTTGCGCTGTAGAACACACCGTCATCCTTGAGGACTCTCCTGATCTCGCTGACAGCCTTATGGATATCAGGCACATGATAGAGCATCATGTTTGCGATTATTATGTCAAAAGAGCTGTCTTCAAAAGGTATATGCTGAACATCGATCTGCCTGTATTCCACGTTTGTGCGCTCTCCGATATTCTTTTCGGCAGTTTCGAGCATGCCCTCGGATAAGTCAGAAAGGACCAGCTTCCCGCACTTCGCTATGAGATCGTCATGGCCTGTCCACATATCCCCTGTGCCGGTGCCCAGTTCGAGAACCCTCATTCCCTCTCTTATCTCATAATTAGATATGAGCCAGGGGCCAAAGCCCATCTTGTTTGTTGAATACATGTTGTGAAAATTGATCCTGGTATCAAGGCCTTTGGATGATGCGTACTGATCCTTTACTGCATCTTTATCGTTGCTGCTTCCCATTTTCATGACGGCGTATCTCCTGATATCTGACGATCGGTTATTGATAAGTTTAAGGCATGACCTAAGGGTAGTGTCAAGACTATGAAGGTTCACGTTACGGTTCACATTAATGGATACTCGTGGTAAAGGAATCATACAGGTATGCGATTAAAACTTTAGGCTCTTTTGAACCAAATGGTTGTTAATCGTCAAAAATAGTATAATTGTTTTTCAAAAAATAAAAAGGCCCTTTTTATTTGATATAATAATAAGTAAGGAGGGCTTTTCTTATGGCTACTGTTCAGAGCATCATATCCGATATAGTTACATTAACACCTATAGATCAGGCTGATCTTAAGCGGTGGTTTATACACAGTTTTGCTCAAAATCCGGGGACGATACAAAGATACGTAGAAAAAGAACGTTTCTCCGGCGGATTGGTCTGCCCTGTTTGCGGTAAGACGCATATCATACGCCACGGACACAGAGAAGACGGCACCCAAAGATATAAATGTAAGGATTGCGGCAAAACCTTCGTTTCTACGACAAATACTGTGGTCGCATACACCAAAAAGGATTATGATACTTGGGAAAAGTATATAGACTGTATGATGTATGGACTTTCCCTGAGTAAAACAGCCAAGAAATGTGGGATAAGTGAACGGACTGCCTTTAACTGGAGACATAAACTGCTCGGGGCACTACAGAACATGGCTTTATCTGTAACCTTAAATGGTATTGTCGAGGCTGATGAGACATTCTTTCATATTTCTTATAAGGGGAATCAAAAAAAGAGCAAGACT
>CAMONC010000168.1 GCA_946620235.1 uncultured Lachnospiraceae bacterium
AGGTCTGATCTGTGTGATCTCTCTGCCGTCGGGACGCTTGTGATCCTTAAGGATCATCTTACGAACGGTCTTCTTCTCATACTGATAGATAGCTTCGCCGAGGATTGCCAGCCATTCTTCTTTGTCTGCAAAAGCTTCCTCAAGTCTGGCTGTGATATTGCGGATATTCTCCTCACGTACCTGCTTCTCATCCGTGAATACGGCTGTCTCCATCTCTGCCGGAGGAACGATCTCCTTCATGGCATTGAAGAGCTCCTCAGGTATAGCGCAGCTCTCATATGCGTGCTTCGGCTTACCTACCTCAGCTACGATGCCGCCTATGAACTCAACGATCTTCTTATTGATCTCGTCAGCCTTGTAGATGGCCTCGATCATCTTTGCCTCGGGAATGATGTTTGCACCTGCCTCGATCATGATGACCTTGGTAGCGGTAGATGCAACAGTGAGCTTCAGATCTCCGTTATCCCAGTCAGCCTGAGACGGATTCACGATCAGTTCACCGTTAACCATGCCCATCTGAGTCATGGCTACAGGTCCGTCAAAAGGAATATCGGATATGCATGTTGCGATGGAAGTACCGAGCATTGCTACAAGCTCAGGACGACATTCGGGATCAACCGACATGACCATATTATTGAGGGTTACGTCATTACGATAATCCTTGGGGAAAAGAGGACGCATAGGGCGGTCGATAACACGGCTCGTAAGAATAGCGTTCTCAGATGCCTTGCCTTCTCTCTTGTTGAAACCTCCGGGGATCTTACCTACGGAGTAGAACTTCTCCTCATACTCTACCGAGCAGGGGAAGAAATCGATACCGTCCCTAGGCTTCTCAGATGCGGTAGCAGTACTTAATACGGTGGTATCTCCATAATGCATGAAAGCACAGCCGTTTGCCTGCTTACCTACTCGACCGATATCAACACTGAGTGTACGACCGGCCAGTTCCATTGTGTAAGTCTTATACATTTTCTCTCCTTCTGCCTGGATACAGGCTTCTTGACACCGTCTCAGGTGAAACACCTCAGACGTACTACTATTAAAAGGCGGCTTTTGTAAAAGCCGCCTTCATAAGCAATTACTTTCTCAGACCAAGCTTCTTGATAAGTTCACGATATCTTTCGATATCCTTATCCTTCAGATAATCAAGAAGACCACGTCTCTTACCGATCATCTTGAGCATGCCTCGTCTTGAATGGTGATCCTTGGGATTAGCCTTTAAGTGCTCGGTGAGCTCGGCGATCCTGGCCGTCAGGACTGCTACCTGAACCTCAGGTGAACCTGTGTCACCGGGAGTCCTTGCATACTCGTTCATGATTGCTGTTTTCTTTTCGGGTGAAATCATTTCTTTTCTCCTTTTCTCTAATGAAACTTCCGTCTGCCAAGGAAGGGTCGGAGTCGTCCGTATCCTGAGCAGCGGTTACTGCAGTCAGCACTTCGTGCCAACTGACACCTGTTGCTGTCGCAATAGTAATAATATACTGTTGCGACACAGTGCCGGCAGCCGGGGTCGAACCGGCACGGGTATCACTACCCACGGGATTTTAAGTCCCGGGCGTCTGCCAATTCCGCCATGCCGGCAGGCACAGAACTAATTGATTATACTCTATAAACGTGTACTATGCAAGCTTTTCACGTTAATTATCAGCAACTTTATCCCGGAAAGTCATCACTTTTTCCGGCGGTAGATACTTCCTGATCGTCTGCTCCAAAGCGACGCAGTCCAGAGGCTTGCTCAGATAATCCTCAAAACCGGCCTCGATATAGATCTGTCTGCTTCCCGCCAACGCATTGGCCGTAAGCACTAAAGCCGGTGTTTCTCTGTTCAGCGAATCCGCATCTTCTCTGATGATCTTAAGTGTCTCTATTCCATCCTGCTCGGGCATCATATGATCAAGCATTATCACATCATAGTGTTTGGACTTGCACATCTCGACAGCACCGGCACCGCTGTCACAAGTATCGGGCACTATGCCCGAACGCTTCAGATAGAACTTAACGATCTTGAGATTCGTCTTATTATCGTCCACCGCCAGAACAGCGGCATCGGGTGCCCTGAAATCACACTCATCATCCCGGGATATCTCTCTGTCCGCCGACTCCATGAAATCCGCATTCAGTGGCTTCCTGTCAGTAACCTCCACCGGGAGGACCACCCTGAATTCGGAGCCGATGCCATACGTACTTTCCACCGTGATCTCTCCGCCCATGGAGTCCACTATGCGCTTTACTATCGCCAGACCAAGTCCGGTTCCCTCTATATTACTGTTTTTCTTGATATCGGCACGTGTAAATGCTTCGAAGAGGTGCTCCTGATCCTCTTCTCTGATACCTCTTCCGGTATCCCTGACTGCCAGCTTCAGCAGATAATCATCATCGCCCACATATTCTCCGCCGATGATCAGAGTAACACTTCCTTTGTCGGTATATTTGATCGCATTATTGATCAGATTGATCAGTATCTGTCTTATACGGAATTCATCCGACTTCTGTCCTTCCGGCACCTCATCGGTCAGCTCGACGCCAAGATTCAGTTGCTTACCGTCCGCTCTTTCCTTAAGCATGGGGATGATATCTTTCAGAACTGTTCCGAATCTGTACTCGGCATTGTTGATCTCCATTTTGCCTGCTTCGATCTTTGAGAAATCAAGCACGTCATTGACCAGCATCAGCAGCATCTTACCTGAGCTCTTCACTGTCTCCGCGTACTCTTCGATCACCGGATCCTTATTCTCATGCAGGATCATCTCGTTCATCCCCAGAACGGAATTGATGGGCGTACGTATCTCGTGGGACATGCTCGCCAGAAATCTGGTCTTCGCTTCGGACAGATCGACTGCGCGCTGTCTCTCATCGCTGAGCTTCTTCAGATCCATCACCTGCTGGACCACAGCCATAGCCAACAGGATGGTCAACCCTGCCAGCATAAGCACATTTCCGTTAACTACAGGAAGGAAGTTCAGCGTTATGATCTCAAGCAAACCGCAGACCAGCAGTCCTACAAACCCCATCGCCGTATATTTATACTCTGCAGCATGCCCGTGTACAGTATCCACAGCCAGAACAACCATGACTATCACAACCTGGATACCCATAATGGCATCCAGATACAGCAGCGCATTCGGGAAAGAGTATACTTCCGTAAAATGCAGAACAGGCCATACGATCAGATTCGCTAGTCCCAATATCTGTACGCCGTTCATGACACGGCGATAGCGCCCATGCTGCAGCGCGTCCAGATAAAAGACCAGATTAAAGGGTATCATCAGACAGAGCATATAGTTCATAACTCCGTCCACATGATAATGGCCGTATATAAAGGGGAAAAGATACGAATTGGTGATCAGCCAGCCCGAAAGAACCAGTATCGACATGGCACCGTATAGTACCTCTATCCGATGCTTATAAAACAATCGCATGACGATACTGATGATCACTATGACCAGCGAAAAGATCATAACGATCTCCGAGAGCATAAATTCGAGTCCGTACTCCTGCATCAGATACCGGTCCAACCCGAAACTGCCCGCAACAAAAGTATCCTGATATATGAATCCACGTCTGGTGGTCCCGATTCGCTCCATACGGATCTCGGCACCCGAATCAGACGGATATACGGGCGTCAGGAAATAGAATCTCTTAACACAGCCTCCGGGATATGGAATATCCCTTTCTTCATAAAAATCGTTTCTCAGCTCGCCGTTAATATATATCGCTATGTCTCCACCGGCGATCACACAGAAAAGCGAATCATCATGTATATCAGCCGGAAGAACGGATACCATCGTAAAAGTACCTTTCTTCGCATCGGTATTATGATACTCACGTCCCGATGTGAATACACTTCCATCGGGAGCGGTAACTGTCCATTCATCTATATATACGGGAGGATCAGCCTTGATAGGGCCGGATCTGTCCATGCTGAAAAAATACAGCAGTGCAAACACACCTACTGCCACGACAGCAAAGAAGATTATCTTGGTGATATACATGAATCGTTCCGAACGCATCATAGATTATAGTATATCACGGATGCTGCGGCGAATAACCAAAAAAAGAATCTGCTTTCGCAGATTCTTAGTGGACCTTCGGGGACTCGAACCCAGGACCGACCGGTTATGAGCCGGTTGCTCTAACCAACTGAGCTAAAGGTCCAAATCGCTATATAAAAAAGAAGCTCCCCGAGCTGGGCTCGAACCAGCAACCCTTCGGTTAACAGCCGAATGCTCTACCATTGAGCTATCGAGGAATAGTCTTTTACTTTGAAAACACCATACCGAGAAACTCTCGCTTAGACGCTCAGATGAAGCCCTCGAC
>CAMONC010000169.1 GCA_946620235.1 uncultured Lachnospiraceae bacterium
TTCCATCAACTCCGTCATGACCTTTGCATAGAAATATATGCCCATTCCGAAGTATCTGACTATATCACGCGGAAGGCCCTCTTTATGTTCGACTTCACTTACATAATTGGATATCCGTGCATAATTCCCTTCCTCCAGGGCATATGCATATGTACTTTCACCGTACGGAGACCTTGCCTGATATTTATACGAATCCACCAGATCGGCGGCTATCGCTACCGTAATAAAGATAACTATTACCGTGACGATAGTCAAAACTATCTCTATGATCCGGGCAGCGAGAGGTTTATCGGCTTTATTCATCAGCTTGAGTCCCCCTCTCTTCTGCGATCCGTTCAAATTTCTCCTCTATGAATGCACTTCGCTTTCCCACGCTCATGGTATGGAACTCTTGGGTTTCCCCGGGGGCAAACCCAAGATAGCGAATAAGCAGCGCATCCGTCAGTTTCTCCACGTCGGACACCGCTCTCGCGTTCAATTCGGGATCGCCGTCCTCATAGAAGTATTCATCGGCATCATAGAGATGCTTGTAGAGATGAGTGATATCGTCACACACGATGGACCATGAACTGCGGCGTTCGGAAAGATCATCCATGGTCACGATTGGCATCATGTCTGCATAGAGATTGGTATAATCTCTGGCCAGTACCAGCATGGGATAATACTTGCCGAATCTGTCATCATCCTCAAATCTATAATGTGCAAGAGAATAATGCTCGGAATATCTGGCCAGTGAAACATAATCCATATGCTCTGTATATTCCCGGATCTGAGCCTCTATTTCATCCGCATGCGCCCTGGCTTCCCTCTGCATATGGCTTCGATACAGGCTGTATACGTTGTTGTCCAGAGCGAATGCAACGATCATGATCACTATGGCTATAACCAGCAGGATAAGCCTGGCTGTAATACCCTTGTATGCTTTGAGAGTGCCGTATACGCCCCTTCTTGTCTTCTCAAACTCTCTGTTATAATGCGCCATATCACGGCTATGCTGTGCAGCCTGGGCATTGGGGGTTCCGCAATGTGGGCAGAACTTGTCCTCCAATGTCATCGGTGCACCGCAATGCGCACAGTTCATGTCCAATCTCCTAAATAAACCATATATACAATCTCAGAAAATCAATCAGCCGGCATATACCGAGAAGCGCAGCTATCGCTGCCACTATAAATAACAAAGTCTTAAGTGTCTTCTTTGCCGCCAGCTTTAACTCCGACCCGGTCTCGGACAGGGCGAGAGAGTTTAAGTCTTCCATATCTTCACGGATATCACCCAGGTGCTCCATATAGCGGGCTTCCGCTCCGGGCTCGTACATGGTTCCGCAATACGGACATTTGGGTTCACTTGGATCAAACCCGGCTCCGCAACTTTGACATTGGATGATCCTCTGATTACCGGTCTCCACTTTCGACGAGGGATTAGAATCCATGTCCGCCTCCACCTCCGTGGAACCCGCCTCCGCCGCCACTGCTGCGGAATCCGCCTCCGCCGCCGGAGCTCGAAGAACTCGGCGGATCGTATATCTTCTTGGTGGTCGTATGTACGATATTCGGATTGGTCATATTGATCCGTCGCTCGATATTATTCAGGATATCAGCATCCTTGGCCTTGCGTGATGCGGATGTTATATAAGCAAAAAGGAAAGTGAGAACGG
Source organism: uncultured Lachnospiraceae bacterium (assembly GCA_946620235.1). Classification (GTDB taxonomy): domain Bacteria; phylum Bacillota; class Clostridia; order Lachnospirales; family Lachnospiraceae; genus XBB2008. Next base: position 1,656 of record CAMONC010000169.1, read on the forward strand.
CCGCCAGCATTAGTGCGATGCTGAAGTTACCCGCAGTACGTAACGGTCCGGCTATCCTCTGTCCTTCCAACTTGGCTACTATCTGCCTGTAACCTTCCTTGGCACACCTGGCATAATCACCATCGGAAGCATAGGTATAGGTATTATCGGTGATCAGGTTGCCGTAGTCGGGTGTTATCACCTTCTTCAATGATCCGTACCCGGAAATCCACAGCAGACGGTTATCCATATCAATGATATATATGACCGCATCGGTGCCCTTTAGCACATCCGTGGTCTGATACAGCATCTCAATATAGTCGGAAGAATTATAACCCACCGCATCGGTTATCGTAACGAAGACCATGTTCCCGTATTCGGTACCGGGCTTCATGACACCGAACAGTTCCTCCTCCTCTATATCGGTGAGCAGATCGGCACCGTCGGCTATATAGACACGCCAGTCTCCGGACTGCTGTATCTCATCGGACGACGCACAGGCTGCGCGGAAGGGTAATATGACAGCCAGTGCAAATACTGTCATCGCGGCTATAAATCGACGGATATGCAATTTTTTCACTGCATTATCGTTATTCTTATGCACGATCATCACCTCCCTGCTTGTTAAACTGAGGAAGCGGACGCGTCATCAGCTGATTGTAATAATACAGAACATCAAAGAAACACCATACCACACATATCGTCATCAGCAGACAGCATACATAGTATACGGGATCTTTATAGGGGTTGATGAGCCATACTATGCACGAAATCTCCATCGAACCCATCAGGAACCAGTTGCTGAGCACGCCTCTCCTGTAGTTAAGCGACGAAAGGGATAACTGGCAATATACCGCCGCAACGACCGGCACGACCAATATAGCGGGTGAAAAATCCAGGAAGATCGCGATCGCACTTGCGACTACCAGCACAGCATACATTATCAGAATGCCTCCAAGGCCAAGACCGGTTTTCTTCTCATGTTTGACCGCGCTTGATTTCTTCTTTTTCTTCTTGTCTTTCGAAGGCTGGGAAGCAACAGATTCTTCATCCGTAACAGCCGGGGCATTTAAGTTTCTCTCCCACTCGCGGTTCTGCGTATCACAACTAAGCTTGTCAAGAACCATGCCATACACCAGAGCTCCGCCCAATGCTATCAGCATAACGGTCAACACGATCTCTCTGAGGGAGGATATATTGAACATTTCCAGCAAAGCCCAGATGATAAGAGTAACAATGGCGGTCACAAGCAGATACTTCTTTCCGTCTACAGGCACATCGGCCATCATCTTGCCGGTCTGTGCATTGATAGCCGCATACGCGACTCTGTCTTTATTTCTGTATGAAAGAAACCATACCGGAAACATGGCACTGCGTGCGGACAAAAGTTTAGTATGAGTTCGGGTTATCTTACCGTCCTCACCGGTGGATGAAACATCATAGCCGGAGAAACCCGGTGACTGCATTGCTTCATCGAACGCATCCTCCGCTGCTATAAGTGCAGATTCGTGCTCATATGTCTTCGCATCGGTATCCGGTATATCGGCATAGAATCCGCTCAGATAAGCTGTACGGAAAGGAATGGCGTCATGAGTGTCATAAGGAGCAAGACTCTCGGATATATTATCCTCGAATGACGATGATGCATCATGAGATATACCAGTATAATAATTATCCGCTTCGACGCTCAGATTATAATAATCCACAATACGGTAATTCCCGCTCCGATGCTCCTTGGTTCCGCTTATGGTTATTATTCCCTTCTGGCCGAAATTATAGAACCAGTACGGCATATATATACCGCGGAATTCGTCAATATACCCGGGGTTCCGCAGTGCCTTCGGTGCAAAGATCATCTTCTTCATCTTGCGCCCGTAGATCTGCTTGCACTGATCCTTGGTGATCTTAAACGGAATGATATGATCGGGGCGCTGCTTCAGATCCAGGCGCTCCTGCAGTATCTGGTGTGTACCGCAGTAGCTGCAGAAAGCTGTCGCATCACTGTCGGTACTCATCAGCTCGGCTCCACATTGCGAACAGGTATATATCTTCACCTGCATCAGATCGGACTGACCGACATAATCACCGTTTACCTCCTGCTGATCGGCACCCTCAGCACCGGCATAACGTTCATCCGTCGGCTCGGAATAAGTACCGCAGAACGGACAAAGCATTTTCTGACTCGCTATGTCAAATCTGGGATTGGCTCCGCAATTCGGGCAAGAAATCATATGTCTTTCCTTTCGTAGACAGTCGGCAATACCATCTCGCGGCATCATCGGCATACAAGTACGTCACACGTAGATAATTATAACCTATAATACGGTATTTGAGAAAGTTAAGATGTGTTTATCCGGAAATGTGATAGAATAGCTAGATAGACCATATATAAGTAGCAAAACGCATCAAGGAGATGATCAAATGTACGAAGAAATAACCAGACAGGCTGAAGAAGTATGCACGGAACTGTGCGAAAAAGCTCATTTAAAAAGCGGACAGATCCTCGTAGTCGGCTGCTCCACGTCCGAAGTATGCGGAGACAGGATCGGTTCCAACTCCAATCTGGAAATCGCCGAAGCGGTATTCAAAGGAATATATAAGACCACACAGGAAAAGGGAATATATCTGGCAGCACAGTGCTGTGAACATTTAAACCGTGCCA
>CAMONC010000170.1 GCA_946620235.1 uncultured Lachnospiraceae bacterium
TCTATCTCATGAGGGGTGCTCATGGCCACGGTATCACCTGTGACGGTCAGCGGTTCATCGAGACTCTTTACCGGAACGGTGAAAGTCGAGCTCTCTCCGGGAGTCTCATTATCGTACTTTACTCCGTCCACGATCATGTAATCATAATTCGGACTGCTCCAGACAAGTTTAGCTGTGATCGTGCCGTCAGACTCCGTGATCGTGACCGGTGAAACGATATATGCTTTGCCCGATCCGCCCTCCATCGTGATATCGACATCATACGAAGTAACCCCCTGCGATGCGCAGGAGGTCACTGTAAGCATGATTCCTATGAAGACAAATATTAGTTTGATCCTGTCTGATATCTTCATTATGCTTTCCCGTTGATCGATCGATTATCAGTGATCAGTCGGCCAGGGTAACCTTTACCTTGTGATCATACCATACACCCTTGGTACCCACGAGTGCCAGGTCAAACTCCTGATCAAGTGCGGGTACGGGCACGTCAAAGCCGTAAACCTCTTCAGTGGTGCCATCGTCGAATTCCACGGTGTCGGTAACGGGATCAAGCAGCTTTGCACCTGCTTTCTGCGCATCATCTGCGGTTCCCGGAAACAGGTTAACGATATTCTTTGATCCGAGACTGACATGTATCGTCATCTCTCCGTTTTTTACAGTAAGTTCGCCAAGATCATCAAGTGCTTCACTTACATGAAACATGGAGCTGTCTGTAGTAAAATATGCCGGATATGTACCGTCGGAAAGTTTCGATTTGGGTGCTTCGCCGTCTTCCCCGGCAGATAAGCTGATGTCACCGAGTGAAGCGATAGCATCTGCGGTGTGAGCCACATACTGCTCCTGAACACTCTCTATACGTCCGAGACCGGCGATCTGGCATTCAACGCTTTCAAATGCGCCGGAAGCCTCAAACATGCTCTTCCATGAGTCTTCATCATCACCGGCCATATCATTATTTGCATGATCACCTGCTACGACCATCAGAGGACGAAGCACGATCCTGGTATAACCTGCTTCTTTGGCCGCATCCAGGAGTACCTCACATGCTGTCTCCTCGGGCTCGCCTTCCACTGTTCCGACAAACACATTCTTATATCCCAGCTTGTCCATCTGTGTGGCCATCTGAGAGTAGCTTACCTTGGCGGTATGAGCGGTACCGTGTCCCATCAGGACAAATGCGGTTCCGTCATCCGCTGCTTCATCCGTGGTCTTATATCCGGCTTCTGCTAAGGCTTCTGCTACAACAGCTTCGGCTACGGCTTTCTTATCATCATTGATAACGGTCGCATCGGAGCCGACTTCACCGAGCAAAGGTTCAGCTACGGCAACTGCTTCGAATTTATCCTTGTATCCGTCCAAAGCATCAATGATCTCGTCATACTCTGCACCGTGCATAAGATGTGTTGGCTGGATAACAAGATTCTTCACACCGTTATCTACAGCCCTCTGAAGTGCCTGGTCAATGTTATCGATCTTCTCGCCGTCTCTTGCCAATACATGGTTGATGATGATCTGGGCAGTGAAAGCACGTCTGACAGACCAGTCGGGATTGGCAGCTGCAATAGCTTTTTCAATTGAACTGATATCCTGTGCACGGCTTTCATTAAAGGATGTACCGAAGCTTACGACCAGGATCTCGTTTTCCCCGATATCATCCGAATTGAGCGGATCATCGGCAGACGCATCTCCCGTATCTCTTCCGAAATAGTCCGGATCGGCATTTTCGCCCTCGACCATTTCCTTCTGTTCATCGGTCAGAGCATCCCATGCTGCACGTGCCTGTGAACACAGGTCGTCGGTCTCTTCGGTCCACTGCTGTACATATATGGCATCGATGAGATCGGCCACTTCTTTAGCTTTTTCCTCATCACTCAGAGAGTCTGTCTCCTCTTCAGTCACTGCTGCTGTCTCCTCCTTGCTGTCTTCGGTGGTCGCGTCGACAGTCTCAGTCTCTGTAATCTGAGCAGGTGCCGCGGAATCGGAAGGCGTGTTCCCGCAACCTGCAAGCATAACTACCGATGCGGCCAGCGCGATCAATACTTTTGCAGATCTTTTTTTCATAGTTGTTCTCCTCCATAAAAAAACTCACTCCGAAATATACTTCGGAATGAGTATGCTCACACACCAAAAATAAGCTTATCCTGATTCAGGACAGCTTCTGGTTACGTACGGCCAATTACTCGTGACCCGGAATATATTCCAGTACCGGTAAACGGCAGGTCTCCTGGCTTGAGCATCATCACATACGTACGCCTTCCCGGTATTCCCAGTGACTGTCGTGACTTCTGTTGATCAGTTATATCACGGCCTGTCCGTATGCTCCGCTGTCACAGTGACGAGTTCGCACAGGTTTTGCACCTGTTTCCCTATTATCCCGTACCGAAATGCCGGCGATCCGGTTGATCGCATCTCACATCCCTACGGGCACCGTTTATCATCATATTAATTTGCCGGATCCTGTTCCGGATCCGGCATTTATACTATCACATCAAACACTCAATTGCAAACAGACAAGGTTTGTTTCAACCGAATGTATATGTATGCTTGTTGACCATTTCTTTCATCGTTCGAATTATTGCTGAAGGATCTCCGTCAGGCTGTTCTCAACATTATCGGCAACATCATTCATCAGGCTGATCGATGCCGTAGTCTCCTCGGCCGAAGCAACCAGAGCGGTAGATCTGGCATTAACACGCTTCACAATCTCGCTGAGCTTATCGGACTCTTCTATCAGCTGGGTGATGGTGTCCTGGATATCGGCATTATTCTTATTACTGTCATCAGCAGTGACCTTGGAATCCTCGGCCAGCTTCTTTATCTCATCGGCAACTACCGCAAAGCCTCTGCCGGCCTCACCTGCGCGTGCCGCCTCGATAGAAGCATTGAGTGCGAGCAGATTGGTCTGAGATGATATGGCGATTACTTCCTGATTATTGGCTCCGAGCTTGGCCAGGCACTCATCGACTGTCTTGAGGACATCTCTGAGGCGGGCAGTAAAACGGTCAACTTCAAGCATCTCATCCGAGATACCGTCAGTCTGCTGTGCATTATCTGCACTGGCCTGCTCTATCTGTTCGATCGAAGCCTTCAGAGTGCTGAAGTTCTCTTTGATCTCACCGGACAGGGACTCTTTCTTCTCCCTGAGCTCATCCTGTGCGCGTTGTACTTCATCGGCCAGCTCAATGGCGCGATCCTTCTCGGCATAAGCGCGGTCCTTGATATAGTGCACACAGTTGTGATAATGGTTTAATCCGTTATGTATGGCCACAGCCATCTCATAGCATGAGTCGTATCCGCAGCATCCGCAGTCGATATGACGTTTTTCGGGAGTATCCTTTTCCATGCTCATATAGATGGCATCAAGTTCTCTTTCACTCGGAGTCTTGATAGCACATGTGGCACTCCTGTCAGTGTATTTCCTCAGGAAGTCGTTCAGGTTCAGGTCTGCGAACTGCTTGTTCAATGCTTCAAGCCTCTTCGCAGGGGTCAGATTTCTTCCCCATGCGGATTTCTTGGAGCTGTTCTTACTGTCAGCCTTGATCTTCTGGATAGCCATGAATACTTCTTCCTTCATGTCGGCACGAGCTTCAGTACCGGGACCGTAGAGACATCCGTTGGTACAGTTAAGCGCATCCACAAAGAGATACTGTGTCCTGCCGCCCTTGATGAGATCCTTGTTGCGGCGCAGATACTCATACATATGATGCTCGCCTTCCATCTGGCGTACGAGTGCATCCTCTCCGAGGAGCCAGTATACATTCTCCTTCAGACCGCCCGGCATAGGGTAGATGGATCCGAGGCCGTACTCGATCTCATCCTTATAGGGAGTGGCTCCCTGAACCGGATGCTCCTTCAGATACTTAACCAGATGTGAGAAAGTCAGGTTATAGGATACATATCCCTTGTTATTCGGATCGTCTATCTCATTCTTCTTCGCGATACAGGGACTGATAAATGCGAGCTTGTCGCTTACATGCATATACTTATTGAGGTAAATGGCCGCACACATCATCGGAGACTGTACGGGCATCAGCTTGGGCAGAAGTTCGGGCGTATAGCGCTCGATATATCCCACTACGGCAGGACACGGCTGTGAGATGCCGCCGTAGAAGCTATTCTCGGTGATGTACTTGATATAACCCCAGGTAGTGATATCGGCACCGAAGGAAACGCTGATGAAGCGGTTTACGCCGAGTTTCTTGAGCATACCCAGATATTTCTCATAGTCACGGGGATAATTGGCA
>CAMONC010000171.1 GCA_946620235.1 uncultured Lachnospiraceae bacterium
ACTCTCTTATAATGATTGTATACCGCCACGGACAGAACCTTCTTGGCCTCATCCTGACCTATTACATATTCGTCGAGAAATTTCTTGATCTGAGCAGGTTTGAGCAGGTTAATGTCAAATTCGCCCTTCAGGAGCTCCTCGTCTTCATCCTCCAGATCATCCAGGATGTCGACGCATATCTCTATGCACTCATCACATATATACACTCCTGACGGCCCCGCTATCAGCTTACGGACCTCATCCTGTGTTTTGTTGCAAAATGAGCATCTCACTTTGCCTTCACCCATTTTTGGTGCCATATCTAACCTCTGTTATTATTAAATGAAGATTCAATTTTCAGTAATCAATCGGGGCGTGGTCTTATTTCTTGCTCTTGGATTTGTCTTTGTCCTTTGACTCTGCCATCTCGGCACGGTTGGTGATCACCTGATCGATGAGACCATACTCACGTGCATCATCGGCTGTCATCCAGTTATCACGGTCGGTATCCTGAGCCACCACATCATAAGGCTTGCCTGTATTCTCGGAGAGGATACGGTTCAGCTTCTCCTTGGTGTGAAGGATATGCTTGGCTGCGATCTCGATCTCGGTAGCCTGTCCCTGCGCTCCGCCCAGAGGCTGGTGGATCATGATCTCGGCATTGGGCAGAGCCATGCGCTTGCCCTTTGCACCGCCTGCCAGCAGGAATGCTCCCATGCTGGCTGCCATACCGATACATATGGTCGACACATCACACTTGATATACTGCATGGTGTCATAAATAGCCATGCCGGCAGTTACTGAACCGCCGGGGCTGTTGATGTACAGATGAATATCCTTCTCCGGATCCTGTGCCTCCAGAAAAAGGAGCTGTGCTACCACGAGACTTGCGGTCACATCATTAACCTCGTCTCCGAGGAAAACGATACGATCCTCCAACAGTCTCGAATAAATATCATATGATCTCTCACCACGAGAGGTCTGTTCTACGACATAAGGTACCAGTGCCATTGTGCCCTCCTTATTATTCGCTCTTTATTTCTCTTTTGCGTTATCAGCCAGGAACTTAGCTGCAGCACGTACTTTCAGGTCATCCTTGATCATCTTCTCAACATCTTCGGTGATGTCCTTCCTGATCTCATCAACATCCCTGCCATATGCTTCAGCCATGGTCTTCAGTTCTTCCTCATAGTCTGCATCTGATACTTCAAGCTTCTCAGCCTCAGCTACAGCTTCGAGAACGAGTCTGGTCTTGATACGAGTCTCAGCCTGAGGCTCAACCTGATCCATCATCTGCTGCTTGGTAGCTCCGGTGAACTTTGAGTACTGCTCGAAAGACATGCCCTGATACATCAGCTGCTGTGCGAACTCATCGATCATGCGCTCCTTCTGAGTCTCAAGCATGGGACCGGGAATCTCGATCTCAGCATTCTCAACTGCTGCTGCGATAGCTGCTTCTTCTTTTGCATCCTGAGCTTCCTTGCGCTTACGCTCCTCAAGTTCGCCTCTCAGATATGCCTTATACTCGTCGAGTGTCTCGAACTCGGATACATCTGATGCGAAATCGTCATCCAGGTCAGGAAGTTCTTCAGCGCGGATCTCATTGACCATGCACTTAAATACCGCTGCCTTGCCGGCCAGATCTTTCGCATGATAATCCTCGGGGAATGTCACGTTAACCTCACACTCCTCGCCTATCTTTGCACCGATGAGCTGATCCTCGAAGCCGGGGATGAATGTACCGCTGCCTATCTTAAGTGTCTGATCGGAACCCTTGCCGCCGTCAAAAGGAACACCGTCAACGGATCCTTCGTAATCCAGAACTATGGTATCGCCGTCTTCTACGGCACGATCGGTGATTGTGAGCTGACGTGCATTGTTCTTACGCTCTTTCTCAAGCGCTTCTGCCACATCATCATCAGTCACTTCCGAATCTACCTTATCTATAACAACACCCTTGTACTCACCGAGCTTAACCGGAGGCTTAACAGCTACGGATGCGGTGTAGATAAAAGGCTGTCCCTTTTCTATCTGAACTATATCCACGGTAGGTGTAGATACGATATCCTCTCCCGACTCAGCGCAGGCATCCTCGATAGTTTCTCTGATCAGGATATCGGATGCCATATCATAGAATATCTCAGGTCCGTACATCTTCTCAATGACCTGACGTGATACCTTACCCTTACGGAATCCGGGGACATTGATACGGCTCTTCTGCTTCTGATATGCCTTCTCAATAGCTCCGTCCAGCTTCTCCGCTTCGATCTCGATAGTCAGAAGCGCCATGCTTCCATCTTGCTTTTCAACTTTTACACTCATTTATAGAAACCTCCTGGTTTGATCACGTGTCCGCGTCGCAATATGAGATTATAACATAATAAAAAGGCTTTCGACAACAGAAAATAGGGGATATTAGAGATATTTTATAGTATACTTAAAAAAATAAGATTTGTAGGATAACGTGCGTGTTTTATTCTTGTGAATAAACTTACGGAGAACATCAAATGGAGATAGAAAGAAAATACACCATCAAGGCCATGCCCGAAAACCCGGGATCATATGAACATCACCGTATCGTACAGGCCTATCTCTGCCGGCAGCCGGTAGTACGGATACGCAAGTCCGATGACGATTACTATATGACTTACAAGGGAAAAGGTCTGATATCCCGTGAAGAATATAATCTTGATTTAACAAAAGAGGGTTTCGAGCATCTTCTCACCAAAGCCGACGGCAACGTGATATCCAAGACCAGATACGTAATCCCTATCAAAGAGCCACGTTTCAAAGGAGACTACAGGCTGCCGGACGGAGTTGATCTGTGTGTGGAGCTTGATGTATTCGATGAGCCCTTCGCTCCTTTGGTCATAGCCGAGGTGGAGTTTCCTGATGAAGCAGCCGCCGATGCCTATATCCCCGAGGACTGGTTCGAAGCGGATGTCTCCGAAGACCCGCAGTACCACAACGTGAACATGGCATATAAAGCACTGTAGAATCCAGTCCGAGGCAGCTAAAAGCCCGCGGGAGCGCATATATATACTGCTCATTACTCCTTCGCCAAGTCTGTCTAAGCAGAAACGCGCCGGTTATTACATGCCCCGGTGCCGGAGCCATTCGCATCCATGCTCAGTGGCTCCTGTCGACGACATCCGTGTCGTCTCCCACCTGAGTTATCTCGTGTTTCTGCTAAGCCAGACTAAGCTCATCCGGAGATCGCAGTATATCTAAACACTCCCGCGGACTTTCATACGCTACCGGCATCAGAATTCACGGATTTGCCGTTTTGTGATGCTCGGAGGGACAGCTTTGAGAGACGCCTTTGACGTATCCCGATGCTTTTCGCACCCCCTACAGGCTGGCTTCCGCGTCATCAAGCGACTTATATCCGTAGAGCAGGGCCGTATTCTCCATGGTCAGATGTGCCAGATTCTGTCCGCTCTGTGCCAGACGTACGATGAAAGCTCCGTACATCTTGAGCATCTCATCACCGTATGTCATCAATTCACCACGCAGATATGTCTCATACGAGGTATCATACGGAGTATCTTCCGATGTATGTATGGTACGCGCATTACCCGCCATCTTGGGATACTCTGCTGCGAAATCTTCCATCCAGCCTACCTGGATTGCAACTATCTCTTCGATTATCGCCTTTTTCTCGGGAGAGACAGGCGGCAGTTTATCCGCGATCTGAGCGTATCTGTCGGGAGCGGTAGACTCCTCCATACGCCCGTACTTCTCCATGATCGGGTTCCAGCCGGCTGCTGTGTGAGCCTCGAAATCCTCCGCATATCTGGTCAGCATATCCGTATCCCATGTCAGATACTGGGATGAGCGCATGATGTTGAATGTACCCCAGTTATCCTGACAGTCCGCCCGTCCGCCTTCGTTTATTACTTTATCAAATGCTTCCCACTCGTCCTTTACGATCCTTTCGACAAGTGTCTTCTTCAGTTCATTCGATCCGGCCGGGTCTGTCCTTAATTCCATGATCGCATCCTCCATATAACGGACTGACTTTGTAACCAGCCCAAGCTTACGCATCCTGCCCTGCAGATACAGTGACAGTCCATCTATAGCCTCCATAATCGGACGCATAGCCGCATCCGTTGGCGAGCCGTCCGGTGTTTTTCTGTCAAGTGCCAGGATCCTGTCTATCATCTCATGCACGCCACGTCCGCAGTATCCGGTGCTGTCGGAAGTCTGCCCTCCCTCGG
>CAMONC010000172.1 GCA_946620235.1 uncultured Lachnospiraceae bacterium
TTCCGCCAGACGGATAAAATCGTCAAGACCTTTTCTCTTTTCCCATACATTGGCTACACCCAGGAGCATCTTATCCGTATCGGATAATCCATGCTCTGACCGGAAATCAGAGGGCGTCGGTTTAAAAATCGATGTATCTATATCATTGTATCGAACTTCAGTCTCATATTCGGAGAGAATGCTGCTCTTCACCTCATCCGCAAGCCACTTCGACGGTGTGATGAGAGTAAGGTTATTTATCCCCTGAAAAGCTTCTCTTTTGCGGCGGAGATTATCAGCGCTGTTATCGTGCAATAACGACGCCGGGTATGATTTCTTACGTGGGCAATCCTGGCACCCCTCCGGGTGCTTCCACCTGTCACAACCCGAATATGTATAGAATGCACAATGCCCCGTGAACGCCCAGCAGTCATGGAGAGTCCACTTCACCTGCATCTGAGGACGCTGTCGTATCCACTCGAACAGCATCTCATAGTTGATATAGTAGCCATGTATATTGTGGAGCCAAAGGACATCAGGATTGAAATCATCTGCCCACTCAAGGAACCGGCGGGGGACGCGTTTCGAAGCCAGACCATGTTTATCCGTGATACGCGTGTAGAGCACGTGTGCATACACGTCGATATCCGATCCGACACGAACAGCATACTTTCGGGCATCTGCGGGTATAGTGCCTTCATTCCTTCCATATGCGATTTTCACTTCATATCCGTTCTGCTCATACTCGCGGGCTATTTCTACACAGATTCGACCGGTCGAGCCTGTACCGCAGACGGAGTTTATGAGAAGTAGTTTCATTGTGTTATGGTTTGCGTGGGACTATCATAGGGAGCTACATCACATTTTCCCATCAAGGGATTTTCCTGTTTCTATATGTTCAAATGATGGCAGATAGGTCTTAAGGGCATGCACAACGTCCTCTTTCGTTGTATCAGTACGGGTAAACAGATCATTCAGGTCCGTGATGAGACTGTGAATGGCATCTTTGTCCGGAATGGGCTTGCCGGTGATAACTCCCAGCGAAGTGAAACGAGAGAGATCAACTGTCTCCGTATCCGTATAGAACTCCTCATATGCTTTCTCACCGCTGGTATCGGCCGCAGAGAAGTGGACGGGGTATTGAATCTTCGCCAAGGAGCCGTCCGAATGGTCCGATGTAGCGTTATCCACTGCTGAGCTGAGATCCTGCGCTCGTCGTATGGCCTCCTCATCGGATGAGCACTCCAGAACGTCGTATCCGTACTCCCTCAGAAGACGACGTGCTATTTCATCAAATGTCATCATCTGGGCTTCCTCGAGTCTCGGAAAGAAGATGTCTCGATTATCTCCCAGCATGCATGACAGCATACATATCTGTCCGGACTCCTCAGGGCTTACGAAGTATCTCCTCACATCAGAGGGTGCCGACAAAGGCTGCAATCTGCTGAGGCGTTCCAGGAAGCCTGCAGGCAGCGATCCGTTTGAAAATGCCACGTTAGCGAATCTGGCTGTTTTTACCGGGAAGCGGTCCGAATATGAGAATATCAGATCCTCCATAATCCTCTTGCTCGCACCCATGATATTCACCGGGTTAGCGGCTTTATCGGTAGATACACAGAAATAAGCCTGCGGTGGATACTCGGACAGTAAGTCGAGCAGTCCGGCTGCATGGATGACGTTGTTAGACAAAAGTGCCTCAACACTGAATATGTCCTTTTCCGAACGGACATGCTTGTGTGCGGAGAAATTAGCCACGATGTCAAAGCCGCCTCTCGATCGGAACATACGAGCAAATACAGGTGATGCGTAATCCATCGGGTAAGGCAGATAGTCTTCGGGTATATACTGATCCGGAGTACTGCGAAGGTCGCGGGTAAGCTCGGTCAGTGCATTCTCATTGATATCTGCGATTACAAGAGTGCGAGGCTTATATGGAAGAATCGCTTTGATGAACGATGAGCCGATGGATCCTGCTCCGCCGATCACAAGAACACTGCGGTCAGCTATTGACTCCTGCAGATCTGTAGTGTGGTCTGCGATATCGCCCAAAAACATGCTCTGAGGACGCATTATGACGTATTTATTTATGAATTCGGTCAGGTTAAACATATTTCTACCTTCTGTGTATTTCTGACTTCCGTGTCTTTTCCTTTTACCGTCTGTTCTGATCAAAACAACTCATTAACGACCGTTCTGACTGCCTGAGCCACTGTGTCCAGTTCCACGTCTGTGATATTGGTACTGGAGGGGAGTGTTATGATCCTTTGCCACAAGCTCTCGCTCTTCGTCATATCTGATCTGGGTGCCTCTGTATAAGGAGTCTGAAGATGAACGGGTTTCCAGAATGTTCTGGAGTCTATGTCCTTTTCTTTTAATCCTGCACATACCTTCTTGGAGATCTCCAATCCGGTGCCTTCAGGAAGTATTATTCCTGAGAACCAGCAACTGCAGCCCTCTTTGGCCGGAAAGAATGTGATCCCCTTTTTCCTAAGATCGGATAATTCCGTCGCATAGAAGCTCCTGACTTTCTGCTTGGACCTGATGAAGTCGCTCAGGCGCTCCAGCTGGGCAACACCGACAGCGGCCTGAATGTTGGTCATTCGGTAATTATATCCCACCTCATCGAAGTCATAATCAGGCCATACACGCGCTGTAGTGGTCAGATGACGTATCCTGTCGATGAATGCTTTGTCATTGCTTATGACGACGCCACCGCCACCGGCGGTAACGGTTTTGTTTCCATTAAACGAAACGGCACTCATATCCGCTAATCCGCCTATATCCTCCGTGCCAAGACGGGCGCCTATGGCGCATGCCGCATCTGCGATCAGGGGAAGATCATATGATCGTGCGATATCTTTCAGTCTGTGCATATCGGGGATGTTGCCATGCACGTATACCGGCATGATAGCTGCGATGCGACGACCGGATTCGATGTGGATCAAAGCGTCAGGCTCTGCTGAAGTCGATCGAGCTCCACCGGGTTCTGAATCTTCAGTAGTCGATCGTACACGTCTACGCTCGGTCTTAGTGGCGAGCTCGTGCTCGAGCAGGTCTATATCCATGCACCAGTCATCGGTACTGATATCCATCAGCCACGGTATAGCACCGCAATGTGCTACCGCGTTGGCCGTGGCGATAAAGGTATACGAGGGTATGATCACCAGATCGTCCCTGCCCACGCCTGCTGCTATCAATGCCATATCCAGAGCAGTCGTACCGGAAGATGTGGCCACACCATATGCTGCACCGGATAGCTGAGCACTCATTTCCTCCAGCTTTGTGACATACTCGCCTACAGACGATACGAATGTCGTGTCTATACAATTGTTCAGGTATTTTCTCTCATTACCGGAGAGGTTCGGGACTGCTAAAGGAATCATAATACTCCCTTCTAGGAATTATATACTCTGGCAGCATAGGAGCAGGTGGGGATGATAGTGGCTCCGGCCCGCTCTGCTGCCTCGATTATCTTGTATACGAGTCGCTTTGCTATGCCTTTTCCACCATACTCAGGATCCACTTCTGTATGATAGATCTCCCATCCTTCAGCGGATATGTGGTAATCGCACTCGCCTATCTGCTTCTCCCCGTCACTGGCTATGCTCTTACATGCATCAGTATCCAGAGTGATCCTGATATCATGATTATACACGCATGTAAGTGCTCCGGATGGGCATTCGCTGACAGTCTGCCATATCTCTGCAGTAGGTGCAATCGACACATCTATCCAGGGTTTTCTCGTTATATCGAATGTCCTGGGACTGCCATACACGCATTTCTTAGCATGTCTGCACTTAGCGGAGTCCCAGAATACTGTTATATCGTCTGTTTCATACAGTCGGTGCATGTTTTTCCTCCTTACTATGTCAGATATGGTTTCAGAGCAGTGGCAATGGCAGAAGATGAGAAACATGCCTTGCAGGCATCGGAAATAGATTTTGCATCATAATCTCCGAGATTCGCTATCATAGTGTGAATCGCATCAGCCAGTGCATCTGCGTCGTCAACCGGTACGAGAATGCCATTTGAGTCATCTACGAAGTCTTCGGGGCCTCCGCAAGCTGTAGCCACAACAGGCACGCCTGCTGCCA
>CAMONC010000173.1 GCA_946620235.1 uncultured Lachnospiraceae bacterium
ATCGACAGATCAGCTGTTATGTTTATACTTATTGCACGATCAGGATATAATATAGCACCAACAGACTATTAAAGCTCCGCATTTCACAGAAGTTTCCCGTCTACAACGATTTTGGATGACGGTATTCCGTTCAATCCCGAGGAAGCATCCCGGCTGTTCGAAACGGAAAATGCCGGATCACAGGAAGAGTCGTCTGAAAGGGTAACCCGAAATCTCCGGTCTGAACTCTTTTACTCTGATCAGAAATATGCCTGGTGTATCGGAATGATATTACTCGGACCGGCATCCACGGCATTTATAAGCCACAATCTGTCACCGGTGTAACGATACTCATAATACACGTTTTCACTGCTTATATTTCCCTCGCGGTCTTTCGCTTTGGGATAGTCCGGATCATATACCCTTACCATGAAAGATCTTTCACGGACTTCATCCGGAGCAATATCAAATATCGATCTTCCGCTTCCGTATTCCTCATAATCAAGTCCCGCAGAATCAGCTATAGTGGCAAGCAGATCATCATGCGACACAGGTGCGGGATTTACCGGACTCACATCGTGGGTCTCACCGGGTCTCTTTATGAACTCTATGGGCTGCATATCCCCCTTATCGTTTCCGCCATGATCAGCGGTGATGATTATGGTCGCATCATCATAGACTCCCACTTCCTGTAATCTTCGGATGTACTCCTCCATGACCGCCATACAGCCCCTGGCGGTCTCGGTTCTGTCCGAATCTGCCTTATAGGTACCGTCAGCTGCCGTACTGTAATCATGTGTACCGATCAGATGTATGAAACTGAACATGTTTGAAGAATCATTTTTTACAGTCAGACCATCACTGACCAATTTGTCATAAAAATCAAAATTTTCATAACGGATACGGTCATCCTCATAATCAACTAGGCTGCTGTACTCGCTGACCCCCGTGAAGAAACCGGGTTTAAGAAGCTCAGGGGAGAATCTGTAAAGTGACATTCTCGCCAGACACTTGACAACTCCTCGGGTATCCACCGAGAGACCCGAATAATCATCCGTCACATTATCGATCTTATCCAGGAGGATCTCACATCCGTTTCCCAGTTCTATGATGTCTGTGGGATGAGTAAATACATTAACCTCATATTCGCCTTCAGTATGGAGTGCTGAATAGAAATCCACAGTATTCTCATCATTCCAGGCACGATTCCCCCAATCTATGATATCAATAGTAGGGTCGTAACCAACACCGGTAAGCATATGAACCACAGAGGGAAATGTCCCGTAATATGTGCTGTCAGCATTGGAATAATATGTAAAATCATGCAAACAGTCCGCCCCGTCGGGATACACCGCTAACATCTCATCCAGATATTGATTGCTGTAATAGTCAAGTATGATCACGATAATATTGTTTCGTGACGAAACAGTAAACTCATCTACGCCGGACAGCCTGTATCCTTCGGAGCTTCGTACAAAAGCCTTTTCGGGAGCGGATATCGGCAGCGATATAAAACCAACGAACTGTATGACAAAAAGAAAAACCGAGCCGGCAAGAATGACCTTTTCGGCAATATCTTTTTTCATAACGGCCAACATGACGAATACTGCCGCAAAAGCACACCATATCAGAGTGTTGATGACCAGTTTGGATGCCGCCGGATGATAACCGTCAGGATTCTGACCGAGAATATCGAGACTCCTGTTCAGAAACATTACCTGAAAGTACCCTGCAAAAGACAGTCCGAACAAGAGCGCCTTACAGATCATATGAATCAGTCCGGGCAACAGCATGAGAATAACCGTCAACACAATCGTGCCACCCAGACAGATCAGAAGCATTGGAACAAAAAACTCTCCAAAAAGAAAATCCAGTTCGCTTACATTACCGAAAAAGATCTCCCCCGGCCCCATCAGAAAAACACTGAAAAAGAAAAGGAGCGATACAAAGAATGAACTGATCATTTTTCCTCTGCGCTTTTTACCGTTATCTCTGTCAACCATATTGTTCCATGTCCTTATCAACAGCTATGATTTGTCACTCTGACTATATATTGATCGGTGTGTCCGTATCGGAAAGCTTCTTCATCAGGCGGAATGCGTGGATCGTGATCGCGATGTCATATATAAGGAAAACGATTATGAAAGCATCGTATCCGGTACTCAGGCAGAAATCATAGAACCCGTGCGTCAGTATGGGAATGATGAGCGCCATCTTCATATATCGCTTCTCGCGGCGTACGTCCCCGTGCGACTGGGCAAACTTCGCATAGCCGTAATAGCAGCCCATGAATATCGCATCGGTCACATGACTGGGCACCGCCGTCACCGCACGCACCAGGGCATTCGCCACTCCGTACATTCCCACATACAGTATATTCTCGGCAGTTGCAAACCCCAGAGAAGCCACAACCGCATATACGACCGCATCGAAGGTATAGTTGAAGGCAGGGTGCTTCCAGGTCTTCAGCTTGAGTACAACGAATTTGCCTCCCTCCTCTATGAGCGCGGTCAGGAGGAAGTTATCGATCACGATGAACAGCATACTCTCCTCATCGATGAACAATGTCACCCCTGCCTGGCCCAGCTGGCCCAGGATTATCGCACTTACAGTCGTCAGCGCACCGAACAGAAAGAGCGACCAGAGCAGCTTCGCCGGTTCCTTCTCAACCTTATCGTGCTTCCATATGATAACAAACAGAACTATGCTGGGAATGACCGCCAGCTCCAATGCAAGTGTACCCATCATGCCAACCTCCGAATCACAAGTCATTCACCATTATATACCAATCCCGAGCGCATTGACACATATCACGTTTATAAGTATCATATACGCACCTGTATATCACTATAGGAGGATAACAACATGACAACAGTATATCCTGTCATCTTCACCCGTACAGGGGACAAAAAAGACACATATCTCATAGATATACCCGACCTCGATGGGGTTACCGAAGGATATGGACTGGCTGATGCAATACATATGGCAAGAGATTATATCGGTTGCAGACTATATAACCTCGAGGAATCGGCATATCCACAGGCTACCACTATAGATTCCATCGATATATCAACAGGCAGGTTCTATGATGCAGGCATCTCTATGGTTTCCATGGTAGATATTGATATGGATGCATATCGCAGAGAAATGGACAGCCATCCTGTCAGACGCAATGTCAGCCTCCCGAACTGGCTGAACAGAAAAGCAAACGAAGCACACATAAATGTATCGCGTGTTCTTCAGGAAGCGTTGATAGAAAAGTTATCCTGATGATACATCTTACCGATCAACCAAAATTGAAACAGGGCGCGATTCTCATCGCGCCCTGTCATTAGCTTAACTCTTATTCATTTCCGGACTTCCGGCTTACTCCTGATCATCCTCTTCGGTCTCGTCCTCATCCTCGCGTTTCTTCTTGGTCATTGCCCAAGCACCAAGTGCTGCTGACGAAGATCCCATCAAGGTCATCATAGCTGCCATCGATCCTGCATCTCCGGTTCCGGGACTTCTTCGAGCTCCCAGTACCGCTCCGCCACGTCTGCGCTTTGCTCCGAGTACATCCGCTGCCGTTCCGCCTCTACGTCTTGCTCCGAGTACATCCTCATCCGTATCGGTGTCAGTATCGGTATCAGTATCTGTGTCAGTGTCGGTATCAGTGTCGGTGTCGGAATCAGTATCGGTATCGGTGTCGTCATCGCCGTCGTCATCGTCATCGTCGTCACCTCTTTCGATAAGCCTGATCCAAGGATACTCAAAGTCTTTAGTAGTTCTTACAAAGCGGATCTTGTAGGTGAAGCTGGGATCAACGATACTTTCTGCTATAGCCTTCGCGATTGCCTTTCCTGTTCCGGTCTTGCTTGCCGTTCCGACTGCTGTTCCGGTTCCGGCCTTGCTTGCGCTTCCGACTGCGGTTCCGGTTCCGGCCTTGCTTGCCGTTCCGACTGCTGTTCCGGTTCCGGCCTTGCTTGCGCTTCCGACTGCGGTTCCCGTTCCGGCCTTGCTTGCCGTTCCGACTGCGATTCCGGTTCCGGCCTTGCTTGCCG
>CAMONC010000174.1 GCA_946620235.1 uncultured Lachnospiraceae bacterium
CAGCCATGTCCGTGGATCCCACACCCGTCGAGAAAGCCCCGAGGGCTCCGTATGTACATGTATGCGAGTCTGCACCTATGATCACGTCGCCGGCCACTGTCAGTCCTTTTTCGGGCAGAAGTGCATGCTCTATACCCATCTCTCCGACCTCGAAGTAGTTTGTGATGTCGTTTTTTATTGCAAATTCACGCACGCATTTGCAATGCTCTGCAGACTTTATGTCCTTATTGGGTACGAAATGATCGGGAACAAGTGCGATCTTATCCTTATCAAACACTCCGTCCACCTTCATCTTATCCATTTCTTTGATAGCGACGGGACTTGTGATATCATTACCGAGCACCAGATCCAGATCCGCTTCGATCAGATCACCGGCAGCTACAGACGCCAGATGCGCATGTGCAGCCAGGATTTTTTGAGTCATTGTCATTCCCATGATTGTTCCCCTTTTTGGCATAGAGATAATAACGGCATTATTATGGCCGCTATAAACAAGATTTTAACATATTTTGGAATCTTTTTATACTAGATCATCCTCAGAGAATGGTCGAGAAGCTCATCACCGTCATATCTGAGAGTCAGTAGAAAGGGCGATGAGCCTGATTTGAGAAGATTCAGAAAGACACGGTCCCCTTCCCACAGGTGCAGGGATCCGACTTCATCGATATCCACCCAGCGAAGCTCTCCCTCATCGCAGTCAGTCAGAGGGATATCTTCAGCAGAGGTTAAAGAAGTACCGTCCGGAGCCGTCATGCTTATATCCGATGAAGTATAGAGATACATATACTCCGTCTCGTATTTTGTGTTGATAAAGAAAACTATACCGCGAAATGCAACACTGTTAAGCGTTATACCGGTCTCTTCACGTGTCTCGCGTATCGCACACTCATCCGGTGTCTCACCCTCCTCGATCTTACCGCCTATGCCTATCCATTTGCCGGCATTGGGATCGTCGGGCTTACGCCCGCGGTACATCATCAGGTATTTATGGTCTCTTTCGATATATACAAGCGTCGTGTTCTTCATAGTTAAACATTATCGGTAAAAGTTCTTCATGATTGCGATGCCGGGTCAATCCTTATTGGACGCTGCTATAAATAACTCCATCGCTTCGTATGCCCTGCCGCTGTCTATTAGCTCGGCTGCCTTCTTCACGCCCTCTTCCATGCTCGATGCTTTATCTGCGATATAGAGTGCTGCGCCGGCATTCATCAGTACGGTATTTCTCTTGGGGCCCTTGTCCGTTCCGTTCAATATGTTTCTGGTCATCTGAGCATTCTCCTCGGGAGTACCGCCTTTCAGATCCTCCTTAGAGCAAGTCTCGAATCCGAACATGCCCGGGTCGATCTCGTAAGTCTTGTACCAACCATCCTTGAACTCACATACCGCGGTAGGACCGACTGCTGTGATCTCGTCCAGTTTCTCACGTCCGTATACGACCATGCCGCGCTCCACACCGAGTCCGGACAGAACCTGAGCCAGGGGCTCGATCAGATATTCATCATATACACCGAGCAGTATGCGCTTCGGTCTCGCGGGGTTGGTCAGAGGTCCGAGAATATTGAACACAGTCCTGAATCCGAGTTCTCTGCGGATAGATCCCACATATTTCATGGACGTATGGTATTTCTGTGCGAAAAAGAAGCAAAAGCCGGTATCTTCAAGCAGCTTAACGCACTTTTCGGGCTCCAGGCTGATATTTGCGCCGAGAGCTTCAAGGCAGTCAGCTGTACCCGAATTGGAAGAAGCCGCACGGTTTCCGTGCTTGGCAACCTTCACGCCCGCTGCGGCCGTTACAAATGCCGTCGTCGTCGATATATTGAAACTGCCGGCTCTGTCACCGCCGGTACCCACGATCTCCAGAGTCTCCATGTCTCCGGTATCTACGGGAATGGCATGCTCTCTCATGGCAGCAGCACAGCCTCTGATCTCATCTATGGTCTCGGCCTTCGCACTCTTGGTAGACAGAGCGGCGAGAAAAGCCGCATTCTGAGTCGGAGTGGTCTCACCGCTCATGATCTCGTTCATGACGGTATAAGCCTCTTCATAGGTTAAATCTTCCTTCATTACGATCTTTTCGATAGCTTCCTTGATCATTTCTTATCTCCTCCACATCTCACATTTTGCATCTCACATTTACATCTCACATTAAATGCTCTTACAGAGCGTTCAGTTCCTTCTTGAACCTGTCGGTATACTCGCGCGCCGCCTGCGGATCAAATCCCGCTTCTCTCATCAGATTGATGAAATGTGATCCCACGATCGCGCCGTCTATCGTATCCTTTACCTGAGCCACGTCCGAGGCTTCCCTGATACCGAAGCCCATCATCACGGGGATCGGCGACACGCTCTTCACGTAGCTTAAGTACTCCTTAATGGATGAGTGGAAAGATCCGCTCTGTCCGGTCACACCCATGGCCGATACGCAGTATACAAATCCTCTGGCCCCGTGCAGGATTTCCGGTACTCGATCCTTCGATACCGGAGATACGAGCTCTATGAGGATCGTGCGGTCATCTCCGTCAAGAGCTGCCTTCAGACTCTCCTGTTCCTCCTTCGGCAGGTCGGGCACTATCAGTCCGTCCACACCTGCTTCGTGACACTTCCGAACGAAATTCTCTATCCCGCAACTGACGATGGTGTTGTAATAGAGCATGAATATGATCGGCTTCTCCACGCCCTCATCCCTGAGAGACTTCATCAGTTTGAACGTGCCGGACAGCGTAGCTCCCGCACATATGGCTTCATAGGAAGCCTGCTGTATCACCGGTCCGTCCGCGATCGGGTCGCTGAAGGGTATTCCCAGCTCGATTATGTCCGTGCTCTCCTGTGCTTTGATGATACCGGCGGTCTTATCCATATCGGGAAAGCCGGCGGTTATATATGTTATAAAGGCTTTTTCTCCTCTTTCGGAGAGTTTATTCAATTGTGTTTCTATCCTGTTATTCGGCATTTCTTTATCCTCGCAAATTAAACCGTGATCAGTTCAGATAACCCTTACCGGCCAGATAATCGGAGATGGTGTTTACATCCTTATCTCCTCTGCCGGAGAGACATACTATCATGGATTGATCGGGTGTCATCTCTGCGGCTTTCTTAAACGCATACGCCATCGCATGAGCACTCTCTATGGCGGGAATGATCCCTTCGGTCTGCGTCAGCTCCATAAGTGCATCCATGGCTTCCTCATCAGTGATGGGCACGTACTTCGCTCTGCCCGTATCGTGGAGATATGCATGCTCCGGTCCGACACCGGGATAATCCAGACCTGCGGAAATAGAATGAGCAAGCTGAATGTTGCCGTCCTCATCCTGCAGCAGATAGGATCTGGTCCCGTGTAGCACACCCGGACGGCCCTTAGCCATAGACGCTGCGTGTTCGTTCGTATCTATGCCCTTGCCTGCGGCCTCCACTCCTATCAGTTCCACACCGGGCTCATCTATGAAGTCGGCGAACATGCCTATGGAGTTCGAACCTCCGCCCACACAGGCCATCACAACATCGGGCAGCCTGCCCTCTGCTTCCAGGTGCTGACGCTTGGCCTCACGGCTGATCACTGCCTGGAACTCCTTGACCATCTTCGGATAAGGATAAGGACCTATGGCCGAACCGATTATATAGAAAGTATCCTCAGCGGTCTTTGCCCAGGTTCTGATTGCCTCATTCGTCGCATCCTTTAGGGTATTGCTTCCCGACTCAACGGATACAACAGTCGCCCCCAGCATCTCCATCCTCATCACATTCAGAGCCTGACGTTTCACATCTTCCTTGCCCATGTATACCGTGCACTCCATGTTGAAAAGTGCAGCTCCGGTAGCGGTGGCCACTCCATGCTGGCCGGCTCCGGTCTCCGCGATGATCTTCGTCTTGCCCATGCGCTTTGCGAGCAGAATCTGTCCGATCACATTGTTGATCTTATGGGCGCCGGTATGATTTAAGTCTTCTCTTTTCAGATAGATCTTCGTACCGTATTTCTCACTTAAGCGTTCTGCCAGATACA
>CAMONC010000175.1 GCA_946620235.1 uncultured Lachnospiraceae bacterium
GGAGGAATGCCGCACATTACACGGTTGTCCGACCGGTGAAGCTAAGATCACAAATGGATATGACCTGCCTGTCGGATATGTGATCCACACTGTTGGACCGATATGGCATGGCGGTTCATGGGATGAGGAGAGACTCCTTTCATCATGCTATTACAATTCGCTGAAGATAGCAGCGGACAGAGGATTCACCTCCGTAGCGTTCCCTTCGATATCCACAGGCGTTTACGGTTATCCCGTGGAAAAGGCGGCGAAGACAGCGGTGAGCACAGTATCGGACTTCGCATCAAAGGAGCACGTTTCCGTGGAAAAAGTGATCTGGGCATGTTTCGATGACCGCACTCTTGCGGCATATCAGGCAGAGATAGATCTGCTTAGAGTTCCGTGAGCTCTCATAAATGAGCTAATGGTACTTTGATATGCTATAATTCATATATGAATCTGGATTATAACATTTTTCTTGAATTAGCGGTCATTCCCGTTGATATGGTTCTATACAGCTATCTGGTCCTGCGATATACGAACATGACTCGTATCAACGTGGCTTTCCGCAGGTTTGCTTTCGCTGTGATGATCGCCGATATCACTGATGTTTTGACGGCCATAGTCACCAGTGCTCACGACAGGGTTCCCAATCCGATCCATTATCTGTTCAATATCACTGATTCGCTGTTCACATCTTTGGCGGCATTCGCTTTCATCTATTACATATACGCATATACAAGCATGGATCATGATGATCATACCAGGCGCAATGTGATCAATATCGCGCTCCTGGTCATCAATATAGCCCTGCTTGTCACCAATCCCATCACGGGATGGGTCTTCACATACGATGCGGCCGGCAATTATATCCATGAGTTTCTCTTCATACCGGTAGCATACGGATTCCCGATCCTGTTCTTTGCAATAGGCAGTCTGTTCATGCTTGCCCATCGTGACAGATACAGACACAGCCAGAAACTGGCCATGATCCTGGCTATCATCTCATCTGCCATATTGTTCCTGGTACAGATGCTGTTCTTCGACGACGTGCTTATAACTCTGTTCATCGCATCCATCGGTGTATTGGTCGTGTTCCTGACCTTGGAGACGCCCGACTATGTGAATTTGCTGAAGACCCGAGCCGAACTGAATGAAGCACGCGAGAGGGAAGTGGTCGCACTGGCTAAGGAGCAGTTGTCCAGAGAGGTACTCCTGGCTCTGTCCAAATCAGTGGATGCCAAAGACCATTACACCAACGGTCATTCCGAGAGAGTGGCGGAATACGCCCGTGAGATCTCCAGACGTATGGGCAAAAGCGAAGAGGAGCAGGAGCAGATCTATGAGCTCGGACTGCTCCACGACATAGGCAAGATCGGCATATCCGAAGAGATCATCAATAAAAAGGGCAAACTCTCTGATAAGGAATTCGATGAGATCAAACGGCACACCGAGATCGGCTGGGATATACTGAAAACCATTAACGAGATGCCGTGGCTCTCTACCGGTGCCAGATGGCATCACGAAAGATTCGACGGAAAAGGATACCCGGACGGCAAGTCCGGCAAAGATATACCCGAGGAAGCCAGGATCATATGTCTGGCTGACAGTTATGATGCCATGACCAGCAAACGTTCATATTCTTCCCCTAAGCCGCAGAACGTGGTAAGAGCAGAGATAGAACGCTGTATGGGTACACAGTTTGATCCCGATATCGCCCGCTTCATGCTTGATATGATAGATGAGGATACGGAGTTTAAGCTGCGGGAAATTGAGGGTTGATGTTAAAAGACATATGTGAATCCGGCGCAAGCATATAGGATAAGCTCATTACTCTTCGCCCTATGCATCTAATGAATGCCGATATACGTTATCGCAGCCTGACGTGCCGCCGCAATTCGCATCCATGCTCAGTTGCGGCTGAAAAGTGCATCCATGCACTTTTCGCACTGTTTTGTGACCGGCATTCATAAGATGCATAACGGACTCATCGGAGTTCGCTTATCCTATACGCATACGCCGGATTCACAAAAAACTTAAAACATAAGGGGAACCACAAATGCCACATATTTCCGAGTATGAAGTAGAAACCAAGTTTATTGACCGATTAGAATCTATTGGCTACGAGTATGTTGAGCTGACCGATTATACCGGTGTTCTCGATAACTTCAGGACTCAGATCGTTAAGTTCAATGAAAGTAAACTTATAGAAGCGAAGGGCACAGCATCACTATCTGATTCGGAATTCGACCGCGTCCTAATACATCTTGACAATAAATCCGTTTATGAATCTGCCAAGATACTACGGGATAAATATGTATTATCTCTTGATAACGGCAAGACCGTATATCTTGATTTCTTTTCATTTGACACAGACAGGAACATATATCAGGTATCACACCAGATAACGATGGACCCTGCACATAAGGATGATGTTAGCTATAAGAACAGGTATGATGTTACCATTCTCATAAACGGTCTTCCTATCGTACAGATAGAGTTAAAGCGTCCCGGTGTAGAGATCAATGAAGCCATCAATCAGATCAACCGATACAGGAAGTTCTCATTTAAGGGGTTATTCCGATATCTCCAGCTGTTTGTGGTTTCCAATTCCGTGCAGACCAAGTATTTCTGTAATGAAAACGAGATGGAGAATGGCCTGTATAATCCTATCCTTAAATCCCTCGTGTTCTTCTGGACCGATGAGAAGAATAAGCGTATCAACACCTTAGAGGAGTTCACCTCAGAGTTTTTCCGTAAAGCAGCCATAACTGAGATGATCGACAAGTTCATGGTCATCAAATCAACCGAACCGGTGCTTATGGTCATGAGGCCATATCAGATATATGCCGTAAAAGCTGCAAAGAAGCGTATCCTGGAGGCTAACCAGAATGGCTACGTATTCGCATGTACCGGATCCGGTAAGACGCTAACATCATTTAAGCTGGCACAACTTCTTAGAGATGAACCGGTTATCGATCAGGTGGTGTTCCTTATCGACCGTAAGGACTTAGATGACCAAACAGTAGATGAATATAACAGCTTTGAGAAGGACTGCGTGGATAACTCTGATAGTACAGCTGTACTTGTAAAGCAGCTTAAAGAGTCCGATCGTAAGCTTATTGTTACTACGATTCAGAAGATGGCTAATGCCGTTAAATCCAAGAGATATGAAGCTCTGATGGATGAATACCATGATAAAAAAGTCGTATTCATCATAGACGAATGTCACCGTAGCCAGTTTGGAAAGATGCACGGAGATATAGAGAGGCATTTCGGAAGAGCCAACTATATAGGCTTCACCGGAACACCTATCTTTGAGGCGAACAAGGGTGCAGACGGCAGGACTACGGCTGATGTCTTTAATGCCGGCACATTACCGAACGGTGAGAAGCGTGATGCCTGCCTGCATAGATATATGATCAAAGATGCCATTGCTGATGGAAATGTCTTAAGGTTCTCGGTAGAGTATCAACGGACTATCTTTGCCCATCATATTGCAACCCGGGGAATTGATCCCGAGCAGCTTGATGATCCTGAATACTGCAAGCGCCATGGCATAGATATGGACGGTCTGTATCATGATGAGGAGAGGATCCGCAAGGTTGCAGAGCATATTCTTGAGCATCATGAACAGCATGTTCATCCTCAGGGGCGTGATATATATACTGCACTTTTTGCAGTGGATTCGATCAAGACTCTTGGCCAGTACTATGACGTATTTAAGGAACTGAATGCTAAAAGGCCTGAGGATAGCAGATATAAGATCACAGCAATATTCAGCTATGGAGCCAATGAAGATATGGACGAGACCGGTGATGAACATAGTGCGGAGCTTCTCGAACGTATCATGGGTGATTATAATGCGATGTTTGGCACATCGTTTACATTAGATGGCTTTGATTCATACCGTAAGGATATATCCAAACGCCTTAAGCAGAAGAATCTCCCGCAAGTGGATATTCTGCTTGTCGTAAACATGATGCTTACCGGGTTCGATGCAAAGCCTCTAAATACG
>CAMONC010000176.1 GCA_946620235.1 uncultured Lachnospiraceae bacterium
TAGTCGCCCATATCCTCGGCCCTGAGCCTTTCTTCCTTGGTCAGAAGAGTCTCATACAGCTTCTCGCCGTGTCTGGATCCGATCACCTTGATCTCGGTCTCGCCGAAGAGCTGCTGTACGGCCTTCGCCAGATCTCCGATCGTCGATGCATCGGCCTTCTGTATGAAGAGGTCGCCGGGATTACCGTGAGTAAATGCAAACATAACGAGATCCACGGCCTCATCCAGATTCATCATGAATCTGGTCATATTCGGATCGGTGATGGTGTTCGGCAGACCGTTCCTGATCTGATCGATGAACAGAGGTATAACGCTGCCTCTTGAACACATGACATTACCGTATCTCGTACAGTTGAGTATCGTTCCGCGGTCGGCAGCCATCTGTGCGTTCGCATATACCACGTGCTCCATCATCGCCTTCGAGATGCCCATGGAGTTGATCGGATATGCGGCCTTGTCGGTAGAGAGACAGATCACATGCTTCACACCGTTTTCCACTGCTGCATGGATCAGATTGTCGGTACCGATGATGTTGGTACGTACAGCTTCCATCGGGAAGAATTCGCAACTGGGCACTTCCTTAAGGGCAGCTGCATGGAATACATAATCGACACCCGGCATACAGTCCCTCAGGCTCTGGAGATTCCTGACATCACCTATGAAGAATTTCACCTTCTGATAATGCTCGGGATGAAATGCCTGCAATTCGTGACGCATGTCGTCCTGCTTTTTCTCGTCACGAGAAAATATCCTGATCTCTCCTATATCGCCTGTCAGGAAATGATCGAGCACGCAGTGTCCGAAACTGCCCGTTCCACCCGTGATAAGTAGTGTTTTGTCTTTAAATTCGCTCATGCGTCGTGTATCTCCTCTCTTTTCTCCTCAGAGAATCCTGCGGTGCTTTCTTTCTGTACCAATATCTTGACTGTCTCAAACAGTATCTGCAGATCCAGCAGTATCGAATAATTCGTGATATAGAACAGATCCATCTTCAGCTTATTAAGCGCATCCGTATTATATCTGCCGAATACCTGTGCGGGGCCTGTCAGGCCGCCCTTCACTTTAAGTCTGTATGCGAACTCGGGTATCTCCTCCGTATACATCGCGACGTGTTCCACCCGCTCGGGTCTGGGACCGACGATAGACATATCGCCCTTCAGGATGTTGATCAGCTGCGGAAGTTCATCGATACGCACAGGTCTGATCCTGCGGCCGACCTTCGTGATACGGTCATCATCCTCTCCTGCCGGGCGGGGGCGTCCGTCCTTCTCGGCATCGACTACCATGGATCGGAACTTCAGCATATCGAACTCACGGCCGCCTATCGTCACGCGTCTCTGTCTGTAGAAAACGGGGCCGTGATCCTCGGCACGTATAGCTAGGGCAACCACCAGAAATACAGGACTTAAGACGATAAGTCCGACTATCGATATCAGGCAGTCGAATATGCGCTTAACGATCAGCTGGATGGGCTGTAATCCTGCATTTCTGCACAGATAGAGCGGTGTATCAAACAGGTTGATATCCTCGGACTTTTTGGATATGATGTCGGAGATCTTCGGCGTGAAGTACACTCTTTTGTCACGGTTGAAGCACTCCTTCAGGATATCGTTCTTGATCTCCGACGGGATATCATTGATGAGCACGGCATCATATCCGTCCATCATGGTAAATACCCTATCGAGGCCCTCATCGATGCATACCATATCCGCAATGTGGTACTTATCCGGGCGGTCATTCATGAAGTGGAGCTTACGGACATCTCCGGACTTATATATCTCCAGCACCTCGTAAGGCGGGAATATATGACGATACAGATCCACCATGTAGTAGATCACCACACATGTCACCGCAGACTGTACGAGAAACAGCAGTGCATATCTCCACAGGAAATCCGGGAAGAACCTGAACTGTCCGGTGATCGCACAGGAGATCAGTGTCTCAAGTGCACCCAGGGAAAACAGAGTCATCACTTCGGATGCGAGCAGGTTTGCTTTGCGGTCTATGCCGATGCGAAATGCCTTAAGTGCCTTACCCAAAAACAGATACAGAGCGCAGCATATACCGGCAGCCATCAGTCTGTTGCCCAGTCCCATCAGGTTACCGGTCTGGTTGTGGACTTTGACGAATCTGACCCATACATAATAGAATGATGCGCCTGTAAAAGCTGTCAGGATCATCATACAGAACCAGCGGTATATGTATTTTTTCTCTATCCTGATACTCAAACTCTGTACCAATCCACTATCTTACGGACTGCGGTGATCACGCTCTCCACATCTTCATCGGTCATCATCGGGTAGAGCGGGATGCTCATGATACGATCATAGATCCGCTCCGCATTGGGGCACAGCCCCCTCTCATATCCGCGCTCCTTATAGAACGGGAAGTAATATACGGGTACATAATGCACCTGACACTGTACGTTCTCGGCACTCATCGCATCGAAGAACTCACGTCTGGTGCAGCTTAGTTTATCAAGGTCAAGCTGTATGATATAGAGATGTCTCGTCGTGTCGGATTCCGGGATCTCACGCTGTACGACTATCTCGGGGATATCCGCAAATGCTTCATTATAGCGTGACACTATCTCATGACGTCTCTTGGAGAATGCATCCAGTTTCTTAAGCTGTGAGATCAGGAGTGCGGCCTGAAAATCGGTCATGCGGTAGTTAAAACCGAGTGTCTGCATCTCGTAGTACCAGATCCCCTCCGGGTCTTTCTCATCGAATTCAGCCGGATCGCGTACTATACCGTGCTGGGATGCCAGTCTCAGCTTGCGGAAAAGCCCGGGATCGTTAGTCGTGATCGCACCGCCCTCTCCGGATGTGATGGTCTTCACGGGATGGAATGAGAAGCAGGTCATATCTCCGATGGAACCTTCCGGCCTGCCGCTATACTTAGTGCCTATCGCATGTGCTGCGTCAACCACATAGGTGAGTCCGTGCCTGTCACAGATCTCTCTGATCCTGTCATGCTCCACTGCCTGACCGGTGAAATCGACTGCTACGACAGCTCTGGTCCTGTCCGTGATATGAGCTTCTATGCTGTCGGGATCGATGTTGTATGTCTCCGGATTGACATCCGCGAATACAGGCTTAGCTCCCACATATATCGCACAGTTCGCCGATGCGGCAAAGGTGAGCGGAGTGGTGATCACTTCATCCCCCTCGCCTATGCCCGCAGCCAGCATCGCACAGTGAAGTGCAGCTGTACCGTTCGCTACGACCACGGCATATTTAGCACCGGTGACTTCGGCAAGCATCTTTTCAACAGCCGCCACATCGGGGCCGCATGTTATAAACGGTCCTCTGAGAACTTCACCGACTGCCGCTATATCATCTTCGCCGATACACTGACGTCCATAGTATATCTTGTCATTTCTGACGGGCGTCCCGCCGTGTATAGCTAACTTCTCACTCATACTGACTCCCATACCGAACCTCCGCCGGCGCACACTGCGCCGGCGAAAGTCCTCGTCATTGATCATTGTTACTGATTACAGTTCCTTCACCCACAATCCGTGGAGGTTGCAATACTCATAGACAGCGACAGCCTTGTCTCCGTCTGCCACTGTAAACTCTGCTACAGGCTTCTCCCCGGGCTTCAGAGTCTTCTTCTGGAATCCCTGTGCTGTCTCAAGTACGATGAACTGGATGTAGTGCTCATCCAGCATTGGATGCTCTACTTCGCCTACCTGTACACTTACCCCGGCACCGTCTACAGTCACGGCGGGAACGTGCTTCTCCTGGGCTGCGTCTACAGCACCGGGTACGAGTTCGGTCATGGGCTTACCGCAGCATACTACGGGCACTCCCGAGTCGTTTAACTTGGTTATGATGTTTCCGCATGTTTCGCATTTATAAAATTTCATGGTGTCCTCCTTTTTGTTTTGAGGTCCGGCGATTAATCAGTAGTTTTCCGGTTTTAGTTGGAAATACGCCTGCGCATGGTTGCATACCGGGCAAACCTCCGGCGCATCCTTGCCTACTACAAT
>CAMONC010000177.1 GCA_946620235.1 uncultured Lachnospiraceae bacterium
CGAAGACACTAACAGCATGAATGAAAAGACCGCCGAGATAATCGGCAGAGTCGAGGCTATGGTACCTGAGATATTAAGCCACAAGAATCATGCCGTAACTGTGACTCATGAAACCCGCGAAAAGCTCGAAAGCGCGATCAAGGGTGTCATGGTCATCGAACAGATCATGGATGTGGCTGAGGCCATTCAGAATATTGCAAGTCAGACCAATCTGCTTGCGTTAAACGCTTCGATAGAGGCAGCACGTGCCGGTGAAGCGGGAAGAGGATTTGCCGTGGTTGCTGATGAGATCAACAGCCTTGCAAGTACTACGGGAAGTGAGATTGATAAGGTTAACGGACTGACTAAGGAAGTTACGACCAATATCGAGGCTCTGTCCAAGGTCAGTGAACAGATCATCGGATTCCTTACGGATGACGTGCTCCATGACTATGATAATCTCGAAACCCTCGCCGGTAATTATCTGGAGGATGCAAGTTACTACGGTAACGTGAGCAGGGAATTGGGCGAGGGCGCGAGGAACCTGCGTATAGCAGTCGAGGATATCAACAGTGTTCTTGCATCCATCGATGCGGCACAGAATGATCTGGATGCGGCTGTACATGACATTTCGAACAATATGCAGAGTATCACCTCATCCAGTGAAAATGTATCGTCTGAGACGAGGAATGTAATGGACAGTATCACATCATTACAGGAAACAACCGGCAGATTTAATGTATAGGATCGTACATCTTCGAACTCCGAGCATGATATATCGCTCGGGGTTTTACCATGTCCACGGATGAAAAAATTTTTTTTATATTTTTTTCGAAACCTCCGCAGATGTTTTGCGTCTATATAGTCAGAAGCGCATAAAAAGCCCTTCAGGACACAATAGAAGCAATTCATTTACGGAGGTTTAATTATGAAAAAGAAAATGATCACATCACTACTCATCGGTACAGTTACAGTTACATCCATGACAGGATGTGGAGCAACACAGATGACGGATACATCCTGCGCCACCGAAACATCACCCTCATATGTTGAGGCCGAGTATCCCGAGGTAAGCCCTGAGGTGAGCCCCGAAGCGATGACGGAGACAACCGAAGCACCTGTATGGACCGAACCGGAGTATACCGAAGACGCAGCAGCGACCTACATAGCCCCCGAATACCCGGTAGATGGTGCGGCTTCAGCTAAAACCGAAAGTGCGGATATGGAGTATGTGGAACCGATATACGATTACGGATTTTCGGAGTACTGCTACAATGCACCGGCAGTTAACTACGGCGAGAATTATAAGAGCATTGTGGAGAACGAATTTAAGGAAGTAGCGGCTTCTCCCCTGTCAACTTTCGGTGCTGACATCGATACAGCCAGCTACTCGAACCTGCGCAGGATGATCACTGACGGATATCGGTTATCCGATATACCCGCCGGTTCCATCCGTACAGAGGAACTTGTGAACTACTTCAGCTATGACTACCGTGATCCTGGCAGAGACGATACATTTGCAGTAAACGCTTCCATAATCGACTGCCCGTGGAATAAGGAGACCAAACTCGTCAATCTCGGTATCAAGGCAAAGGAGATGGAAGACATCGATGATGTTGCATCAAACATCGTATTCCTCATAGATGTATCGGGCTCCATGGACAGCTACGACAAGCTGCCGTTGCTTCAGATGGGACTTGAAATGCTGGTCGACAATCTCGATGAAGACGACAGAGTATCGATAGTTACATATGCATCCTCTTCGGACGTAGTGTTAGCCGGTGTATCCGGAGACAAGCACTCTCAGATCAAGAAGGCCATCAATAATCTGGATGCGGGCGGATCCACCAACGGCGGAGACGGTATCAAGTCGGCATACAAGCTTGCAGAGAAGTACTTCATCGAAGGCGGAAACAACCGTGTCATCATGGCTACTGACGGTGACTTAAATGTCGGTGTAACATCAGAGGACGAACTTGAGGAGCTTATAACCAGAAAGAAGGATGGCGGTGTATTCCTGTCTGTAATGGGATTCGGAACCGGTAATTACAATGAGGTGACTCTCGAGACACTTGCTGACAAGGGCAACGGTAACTATTCCTATATAGACTCGCTCGCAGAGGCCAAGAAGGTTCTGATCGATGAGTTCAATTCTACACTTTTCACTGTGGCAAAAGATGTTAAGTTCCAGGTTGAGTTTAACCCCAAGTATGTTTCTGAATACAGACTGGTAGGCTATGAGAACAGACAGATGAGCGCAAAGGATTTCAACGATGATACCAAAGACGGCGGTGAGATCGGCAGCGGACACGCCATGACAGTGATGTATGAGATCAAAATGAATGAAGGAAGTGACAATGAGTCCGGGTCACTTCGTTATCAGAATGCAGACCTGTCCGAGACCGGCCTTACCTCAAACGAGTGGATGACGGTATCGGTCCGCTACAAGGAGCCTGAAGAGGACGAATCACAGCTCATATATTTCCCTATAAGCGCTGAATGCTACACCGGAAAGCCAAATTGTGATACACTTTTTGCAGCGTATGTAGCTGAATGCGGAATGATCCTGAACGACAGCGACTACATCGGAGATGTGAGCCTTAAGGATGTAAGGAAGCAGATGTCGAAGCTGGATCTGGATGATGTATACAAAGAGGAGTTCGTAGAGCTGATCGAGCAGCTGTGATCAGACGAAGATAAGTATGCAGGATTACGAGATCGTTGACCTGTACTGGGCAAGAGATGAAGGAGCAATAACAGAAACCCGTACCAAATACGGAGCCTATTGCCGAAAGATCGCGATGAACATAGTATCCAATGAAGAAGATTCGGAGGAATGCTTAAGCGATACTTATATGTCGGCCTGGAACAGTATGCCCGCCGAGAGACCGGATTTGCTTGCCCCGTATCTGGCAGCGATCGTCAGAAATCATGCACTCACTCTATATCGTAAGATACACTCAATGAAGCGCGGGGCGGGACAGACCGCTCTCGCGCTTGATGAGCTTTTTGAGATAGCCGGATCCGATTCCACCGAGGACATGGTCGACAGATCGTTACTGGCCGGACACATAAACGGCTTTCTGGCCGGGATGGCTCCGAAAGACAGGATTGTTTTTGTGAGACGATATTTCTACGTGGATTCTCTGGCTGATATAGCGGATGAGCTGGACATGTCCGAATCGGCGGTTAAATCTCTGCTGTTCAGACTGAGAGCGAAGCTTAAGGACTACTTGAATCTGGAAGGATATGAACTGTGAACGGGAATGATCTGATGGATGCCCTTTCGGGGCTCGATCCCAAATACATAGATGAGGCGGCTTGTGAACTGCATTCCATACCTGCCGCCGCGAAGAAAGTCCACAGGTTCCGTGTAAACAGGGGACTTATCATAGGTATGCCCATAGCTGCGGCTGTGCTTCTGACAGTCATGGTGGCGCTTCCTGTATTGATCAGGACCGGAGGCCACAGCTCCACGACCGCTCCTGCGTCAGACAGTGACGCTTATGAGGCCGGGATGAGCGATGAGGCTTATGATATGGAGTCTGCGGCCGAAACCTCCGAACCTGAAGCGCCGGCGGAGTACTATGAAGCTGAGACATCCGAATCGCCTGCAGTGAGCGATGAACCCGCATATCAGGAGTCTGCGGATGCAGCCAAGACCGAAGCCGCAAGTGAGGATACGATGGCTGAGGCCGTGAATACGGCAGCCTCTGCCACCGATGAAAACGGACCGGCTGCAGTATATGATAACGGCATCCTGCAGATAGATACTAAGCTCGGTCTGCCCGACGTTGTCGATGATGTTTCATATACGATCACTGGAACAGCTCAGGACGGCTCGGTTACAACATATGCCGACGGGGCTCTGGGAGATATCATAACGGAACGTGATCCGCTGACGCTGGATCTTTCAGATCTCGATCTTCCGGCAGGAACCTACGTCCTGACTATCGATGGACATGATATAGAGT
>CAMONC010000178.1 GCA_946620235.1 uncultured Lachnospiraceae bacterium
AACTATAATATGAATCAGAATCATTTGAGAGAAGTATATGCAAAGGCTCACCCGAGAGGATGAGCCCTATTTCTTCTTATAATTTCCTACAGCGGACTATATCAGACCAGTTCCGCGATATCGTAGATAAGCTTCTTTGAATCTTCCCATCCCAGGCAGGGGTCCGTGATCGACTTGCCGTAGATCCCCTCGCCGATCTTCTGGCATCCCTCCTCGATGTAGCTTTCCACCATTACACCTTTTACCAGGTCGTGTATATCGGGATTGAGACGCCTGCTGTGCAGGACTTCCTTTACGATACGTATCTGCTGCTTGTATTCCTTGTTGGAATTATTGTGATTGGCATCGATGATGCAGGCGGGATTGATGATGTCGCGCTCATTGTACAGCATCAGAAGAGTGTTCAGGTCTTCGTAGTGATAGTTGGGCAGGGATCTGCCGTACTTGTTTACCGAGCCCCTGAGCACCGTGTGCGCGAGAGGATTGCCCGAGGTCTGTACCTCGAAGCCGCGATAGACGAAAGCGTGTGGATGCTGAGCCGCATATACGGAGTTGAGCATGATGGCGAAGTCGCCGCTGGTGGGATTCTTCATACCGCTGGCCACATCGAATCCGCTTACGACCATTCTGTGCTGCTGATCCTCGACGCTTCGCGCTCCTATGGCTACATAGGACAGTATGTCTTCCACATACCCCCAGTTCTCGGGATAGAGCATCTCGTCAGCTGCGGTGAGCTCCGATTCCGCGATCGCTCTGATATGCATCTTGCGCATGGCGATCAGCCCCGCCAGAAAGTCGGGCTTTTTCTCCGGATCGGGCTGACTGAAGAGGCCCTTATAGCCTTCACCTGTTGTGCGGGGTTTGTTCGTATATATACGGGGAACGACCATCAGGCGGTCGCTTACTTCCTCGGCAACGCGGGCAAGGCGTGATACATAATCGCATACGCTGTCCTCATTATCGGCTGAGCAGGGACCTATGATCAGTAGGAAACGGTCGCTTTTGCCGGTGATGATATCCGCTATCTGTGCATCACGCTCGGCCTTTAGTTTTTTCTGCTCATCCGAGAGCGGATATCTCTCGCGTATCTCAGACGGAGAGGGGAGCTTAGAGTGGAATTCGAAAGGCATATATTTCTCCTTTTGGGTTATATATGTTATCATATGAGTTGCGCGTTGATTATAGTTTAATATGCATAAAAAGGCAACTTATGACTATGAAAAAAGCAAAATATATGAACAGGATCAAACAAACCATCGTAACAGGCGGAGTGATACTGGCGACACTCGGGACAGTCACCGGTTGTGCTGCCGAAGAAGTGCCCGTACCCGAGGGATATGAGGATATAGATACCGATCTGGCCGACGTCGAAGAGGAAGTCGCACCGGCAGAAGATATGCACATGGCGGAAGCGGTTCCTTATACGGGTGATGAAAAAGAAGAAGCTGAAGCCGAAGCTCCGGAGGACGAGCCTGCCGAAGCTGAGGAGAAAGAAGCCGAAGAGGAGTTTCTGCCCGGATATCCTACCGAGAAGGATTGGAAAGAACGTCATACCGGTTCTGTATCCTATATATGGGAGCCTACCGTACTGGTGAGTATCTTCGTGAATGAGGAAGAGGATTTCTGGACCGAGGAAGAGAAGCAGGTGATCCTGAATAACTGCAATATCGCATATGGATTCGTGGCGGATTATATGAAGGAAAACTATGATACGGATGTGGAACTCATATATGACTGGACCGAGGACCCCGATCTGTCGATGAGCATACGTCTGTATGAGGATGTACCGGCATATATCACCACAGAGGAAGAACGCCATTACGATCAGCTTGAGCTGGAGTGGGTGGAAGAGATCGGTTATCGCGATCTGTGCCTGAAGTATAACACTTCCTCCATAGGTTTTCTGTATCTGATACCTCATGAAGGCGGCTCCTATTCATCCATTCATTTCATAGATGACGGAGACTATATTTGGAACGAGGGGACACTTTTGTATCTTCAGGATATGTACTCCCCGACGTATGAGTATGAGACTCCTACAGTTTTTGCACATGAGCTGCTGCATCTGTTCGGCGCTGAAGACTACTATTCCAGCGCGGAGGTCTTCGAGAAGGAGACATATGATACACTGTCGAAAGAGTGTCCGGATGATATAATGCTCCGCACTTTCACGAAAGTGAACGGAGTGTACACGTCATTCCCCGATGAGGTATACGGAGAGATCACTCCCGTTACAGCTTATCTGTTGGGGGTCGGTGATGAGGATGCGATAGCGGATCTTCCGGAGCTTGAGAGAAAAGAAGCTGCGTGCTTCCCCGGATCGGTATTCGACAGACCGTTTTAACCGTTAAGAAAGAGGACCGTGATCGTGCGGATCAGAAAAGGAGATGACAATATGAGCATTAAAGCGGATTTTCATTTACACACATCTTTTTCGGGAGATTCCGAAGCCGATATGGAGGAGATGATCCAAAAGGCGATAGGAATGGGGCTTAAGGATATCGCCTTTACCGAGCACATGGATTTAAATTTCCCTGTGACGGACACTACGCCCGAAGGATTCTTCGAATGTAACGTGGATTCATATCTGTATCATCTGCTGCTTCTCAGGAACAAGTATGTCAACGATATCAATATCAGGTTCGGCCTCGAGCTGGGGCTTCAGCCGGATATCGTGAAGCAGAATGTGAAGGTGGCCAAAGAGCATGACTTCGATTTCATCATCGGATCGGTGCATGTGGTGGACGGTTTCGATGTATATGATCCGGCTTACTTCGAGGGCAGGAGCGACGAGGAAGCCTATCGCAGCTACTTCGAGGCAGTATATGAGAACCTGCGTTCATACAGCAATTTCGACGTGGTAGGACATCTTGATTACGTCGTTCGCAAGGGCAGGACTTTGGATGCGGACTATTCATATGCGAAGTACAGCGATATCCTTGATAAGATCCTGAACCGCATCATAGATCTGGAAAAGGGACTCGAGGTCAACACGGCTGCAATGAAATACGGTTTGAAGGAGCTCAATCCCTGCACGGATATCCTCAGGAGATATAAGGAGCTCGGAGGTGAGATCATCACGGTCGGAAGCGATGCCCATAAGGTAGAAGATCTGGGTCGCGGACTTGATCGTGCGGAAGAGGTTTTAAGAGAAGCCGGATTCGAGTATTATACGGTGTATGATGCAAGGATCCCCGTTCAGGTTAAACTGTGATAAGCTTTTTAACGATTTAAGCGTTATTTAATGGAAATCGTATTGAATTACGCAGATTTATTGATTATAATAGGAACGCTGACGCAAGAATCTATTTCTGTATCTTACGTCGTAACGTAATTCATTATAATTCTAGGAGGAATCTCAAATGGCAGTAAAAGTAGCAATTAACGGATTCGGTCGTATCGGTCGTCTGGCTTTCAGACAGATGTTCGGCGCAGAGGGGTTTGAGATCGTAGCTATCAACGATCTGACTTCTCCCGAGATGCTTGCACATCTTCTTAAGTATGACTCAACACAGGGTCGTTACGCACTTGCAGACAAGGTATCTTTTGATGAGAACAGCATCACTGTAGATGGTAAGAAGATCACTATCTATGCTGAGGCTAAGGCAGCAGACCTTCCCTGGAAGGATCTCGATGTAGACGTTGTTCTTGAATGTACCGGTTTCTACACCAGCAAGGATAAGGCTCAGGCACACATCGATGCAGGCGCTAAGCATGTAATCATCTCTGCTCCTGCAGGAAACGACCTTCCTACTATCGTATACAATGTTAACCATCAGTCACTGACAGCAGATGACAAGATCATCTCCGCTGCTTCCTGTACAACCAACTGCCTTGCTCCTATGGCTAAGGCTCTTAACGATCTTGCTACCATCAAGTCCGGTATCATGTGCACCATCCACGCTTACACAGGTGATCAGATGACTCTTGACGGACCTCAGAGAAAGGGTG
>CAMONC010000179.1 GCA_946620235.1 uncultured Lachnospiraceae bacterium
TTATCAGCGTCTTGGTGGATTCGACCCACTCGACCGTATCTTTGAGAGCCGACTCGATTGCGGTATCCTGGACCGCGGTGTCCTCCTGTGCCACGTTGACTTCAGCTTCAGTCTTCACCTCGTCAGCGACATCGATTTTCTTATATGCGATAGTATCGGTGACTTTAACACCTTTAACGTCATCCGGCATCACATAATCCTCATATTCAGGCCCTTCCAGCGGCTTCATCGAGACATTATATGTCCCATTCGGGACTTCAGTGTGATACATCAGTCCGTCTTTATTTTCGTCGGTCCAGTTGTATTCCTTTCCGGAATCGGCGGTCACGGTCACTTCAAAAGGGATTCCGCTGATGAGCTTATCTGTAGCCTTGTTGGCGAACTTGATCTTCAGGTCAGACTGCACGGATGAAACCTTCATAACGATCGTTACAGTCTTATCTTCGATCACGATCTCCTCGGGTTCCTCAACTTCCTCAACCACATCCTCGACTTCTTCCTGAACAGCTGAATAACCCGCACGAGCAGCCACCACGGCATTCAGCCCGCTCTCACCTATCACATATATTCCGTCGGTACTTGCTCCCACGGTGTCAAAAGATGCAACCTGCTTCCTGATAGTCTGGGTATTGGCAAAGATTACACCGGTTACGATAGCGGTTATGAGCACACATACGCCGGTGACCACTATAAGCCGGTCACTCATAGTCATATTGGAGAAAAAGTCCGCTATCCCTCCGAAAAAGCCTCCGCGACGTCTGCGGTCTCTGTCTCGGTCTCTGTCTCTATCCCTGCCCCGTTCTCTCTCCTTATTGGAAGCGGATTTCTCATATGCGCGTGCTTTCTTTTCATAGGCATCGGCCTTCTTTTCATATGATCTGGCTGATTTAGCGGACTTGGCAGCAGACTTTGCATATTTAGCGTTTGCCTTGGCGTACTTGGCATCCTTAGCTGCATTCTTGGCATTCCTGGCAGCTGATTTTGCATCTGCCTTGGAGCTTCGCGCATGTTTCGCGCTTTCCTTATGAACCTTGGGTTTAGGCGTGCGTGATCTGTCCTGCCTGTGATACAGTTCCTCTGCTACTGCTGCTGCCTCAAGTTCAGCTGTCTCGGACATGCTGTAGAAATCGAAATCCTCGTCCTCATCTACAGGCTCCTCATCCTCATAGGACTCCATCTCACGGTAGGCCTTATATGAATCTTCTATGTCAGGATCGTCTACATCAGACTCATCATCATATCGATCATCAACTGCTCCATGACTATCATGCGAGCCGGCACCGTTTATCACGCTTTCTTCTGCCAGAGCACGTTCTGTCTCTGCCAGGATCGCAGCGGATATATTCATCGTCTCGGAGCCGATCTCATGAGGTTCATCACTTGTGGCTGCATCAGCATCAACTTCAGCATCGGGCATGGTATTGCCGGCATCATCAGCCGTATCGTCACCGTGTTCATGATCCGAGGGCTCATCCGTGATCTCTGCACTCATTTCAGCAGCCAGCGATGCCATCTCGGCTTCCACGATCTCAGCTGCGATCATCTCGGTATTCTCACCAACTCGTGGTGTGCATTCCTCAGCACTCTCTACCTCAGCCGCATTCCACCCAGACGTAGCCGCATCCTCAACATCAGCCTCAACCTCAGCCGCATCCCTCTCAGACGCAGGCGTATCCACGACATCGTCCTCAACATCGGTAGCATCCCACTCAGACGTAGCCTCATCATCGAATTCTACATCTGCCTCTTCGTCATCCTCGGCTGCGCCGAAAAGGAACTCATCACGGCCGTATTCGGCTTCCTGTCTCTTATGTCTTTCTTCTACCCTCTTTTCAAACCTGCTCAGTTTCGAGGGCTTGTTTGTGCTTTTCTTCATAATTTCTACTTATCCTGAGGATACTTATTGATCGCATATGCGATACGATCCGCCAGGACCTGACGACCGGCGTCCGTCAGCTTAATATAATCAGTCTCACGACTCAGATCTACATACTGTGCATAATTATCCTGGTTGATGGTACCGTAGAAGTTATCCAGGAATGATACAGACAGTTCCGTACAGGTATTCAGTTCATTATAGAAGTAGTTGGACAGCGTACCATTGCCTGAATCCAGTTTATCCGGATCGTAGACATTGCCTTCAGCATCGACACCGTCTGTATAGTACAGGCTGGAAACGATGATCCTTACATACGGATATGCCTGCTTGATCCGGCGAATGGAGTAATTCAGCGACCCGACTATGGTGCATCGTTCTTCATCGTCCTTGGGGTTCTCGATAGCCCTGTTCTGGAAATAATCCGACGCATCGTACATGATCACGATAACATCGAGATTGTCGTAATCGACGGTTTTCAGAGTCTTGACTCCCATCTGGGTCACAACACCATCTTCATGGTATTTCTCAGTCACTCTGTCTATCTCGGAGAAGTCGCCCGTGCAGATCGCATCCGTCAGATATGTGAGTGAATAGATATCATCGGGGTAGTTCTTCTCGATCATAGCCAGATTTCTGGTAGCCAGTGTCGGATAGGGAAAAGATGCATTATATACAGTCACGCCTGCAGCATCAGCTATCATCTGATCGAGGCCTCTGTCCTCTACTCTGGAGAAAGACAGATCACCGTTACCCAGCAGGAGGACCGTAGTCTCATCATCAAAATCATGTCCTGCGTAATCGTCGGGAGCCATTGGTATGAGTTCATCCAGCACCTCTATATCAAACATTGAAGTGTCCTCATCCGGATCCAGAGTGATCCTTTCTCCTCTGTTCCAGCGGACCAGCTCAAATACCGATATACCCAACACCAGCACGATCGCAGCGATGAGTATCACATGGATGTTGATGCGGAAACCTTTTTTTTCGTCCTCCGGTTCGCCATACGCATTGTCGTTCTGTGCTTCTATTTCTTTCTCAATGTCAGTCTTGCTCATAAGTCATTATCTCCAAATACAATCTACAATCTGTAGTACTCCCGATACCAGTCGGCAAAACGTTCCAGTCCCACCGCCAACGGGGTAGCCGGTCTGAAGTCAAAATCACGCATCAGATCATCCACATCGGCATATGTCTGATACACATCACCGGGCTGCATCGGCAGGTACTCACGCACAGCCTTCATACCCAGCTTTTCCTCGAGGATATTGATAAAATCAAGCAATTTCTCAGGGGTATTGTTTCCGATGTTATATACCTTGTAGGGTGCATCTATCTCATCCGATGCAGATGAACCCTCGGAAGAAACGCCTGCTTCCGTACCGGTCCTGTCAGGTGCGATGGGAGGATTGCACAGCATACGTTCAAGTCCGGTCACGATATCATCCACATATGTGAAGTCGCGCATCATATCTCCGTTGTTGTATATCTGGATAGGCTCGCCGCGGCGCATCTTATCGGCGAATTTGAAGTAGGCCATATCCGGACGCCCATACGGGCCGTATACAGTGAAAAATCGCACTCCGGTCATCGGTATTCCATACAGATGAGAGTATGCATAGCCCATAAGTTCGTTTGATTTCTTGGTCGCAGCATAGAGGCTGATCGGGTGATCCACCGGATCACTCACCGAGAAAGGGATCTTGTGCTGGTTGCCATACACCGATGAAGATGACGCATATACCAGATGCTTTACTCCCTCACGCTCATCATAGCTGTGCCTGCAGGCTTCCAGTATGTTGAAAAATCCCACCAGATTACTGTCGATATAACTTGCAGGATTGTCTATCGAGTATCGTACTCCCGCCTGTGCTGCCAGATTCACGACAATGTCCGGATGCCAGTCCTCAAATACACTATTTACCAGCTTCGCGTCGGATATGGATCCCCTGACGAAAGAAAACCTCTCATAGGTCTCAAGTATCGCCAGGCGGGACTCTTTAAGGCCTACATCATAGTAGTCGTTCATATTATCGACTCCGACTACCGTAGC
>CAMONC010000180.1 GCA_946620235.1 uncultured Lachnospiraceae bacterium
GATAAAAGAGGCGAGAGAATCCGATGAGTTTACCGAAGCTTCTGATGAGGCATATGAAGAAGCACATGATGCCGTAAGGGAAGCGGTTGATGACGAGTGGGACGAGATCTCGGAAGAATACGGACTTGATGATGAGGATTTTTCGGCCGTTCGGGTAAGCATTTATGAAGATTTCTACAGAGACGAATCCGAGGATGTCGACAATGACGGAACGCAGGATGCGACGGTAAGGGTATTCAGAAGTGATACGTCGATCGATCAGGCCTCCTTTAACGAAGGGCGTGCCCCCGGGAACGAATCGGAGATCGCCATCGACCGGATGCATGCCGATAACATGGGTATAAGTCTGGGAGACACGATCACTGTCGGCGGTAAGGAATTTACCGTTGTCGGACTTTTGTCCTATGTCCACTATCTGACGTTGCACGAATCCAATACGGATCTCATGTTTGATGCATTCGGATTTGATGTCGGAATGGTGACTCCGGAAGCGTTTGATTCCCTGCGGGCCAGGATCCACTATAACTACGCATATGTGTATGAGACCGAACCCGCGGATAAGATAGAACAGGCCGATACATCGGAGAATCTCCTTAAATCCCTGATCACTCAGACTCTCGTTCATGATAATGAGCTCAAAAGCTATCTCACGGAATATTTAAGGCAGGCGAGCAATTTTGCGCCTGCGGACATCGAGGGAGATACGAACGGAACGAGTATCCTCTGCTATATCCTGATCGCTGTTATCGCGTTTATTTTTGCGATCACCATAAGCAACACCATCGATAAGGAGGCTTCCGTGATAGGAACCCTTCGGGCTTCGGGATACAGCAAAAAGGAACTTACCGTTCATTACATGTCTCTGCCTGTCGTCGTTACGCTGATAGGTGCCGTGATCGGAAATGTGCTCGGTTATACCGCTTTTCGAGGCATGGCCGTGTCACTTTACTATGAAAGCTACAGTCTGCCGACATGTCATCTGGTATGGAGTCCGACCGCACTTGTGAAGACGACGGTCATCCCTCTTGTCCTGATGTTTTTCATTAATCTCATAGTCATTGTGAAGAAACTGCAGTTATCTCCGCTTCAGTTTCTCAGACACAACCTGACGAAGACCAGGCATTCCAAGGCGAGGAGGATACCGGCATGGTCGTTCCTCAGAAGATTCCGGTTAAGGATCATGTTTCAGAATATGCCGAACTATGTCGTGCTGATCTTCGGAGTGATATTCATAGAACTTATGATGTGCTTTGCGTTCGGTCTGCCGGATTCTCTCGATCACTACG
The DNA here is from genome assembly GCA_946620235.1 of uncultured Lachnospiraceae bacterium. GTDB lineage: Bacteria > Bacillota > Clostridia > Lachnospirales > Lachnospiraceae > XBB2008. Next base: position 1,287 of record CAMONC010000180.1, read on the forward strand.
GGAGCAGAGCGCCTGAGATGATATTCGCAGATTATCAGTATATGCTGATGGGGTATAAGGATTCTGAAGGTAATGTGATCGAAACCTCCGAGAGCAGTGCCGAGCGTTTCAGTGCGAAGACCCTGCTGTACCCCAAGGAGGCCGGATCGTTCCGCTCCGGCATGGGAAGCGGCCAGGATGAAAGCGTGACAGTATACGGTATCTTACCTGACAGCTCATATGTGCACATGCCCGGCAAACTTCCGGAAAACAATGTATATCTGTCATCCGCATTCATGCAGAAATTCGGACTGACAGCAGGTGATAAGATCACGCTTCACGAGGAATACGAGAATAAGACATATGAATTCACGGTATACGGCACGATAGATTACGAGGGCGGTATAGCGGTATTCATGGATCAGGACACATTTCTCGAGGTGTTTGACAAAAAGCCGGGTGAATTTACCGGATACTTCTCGCGAAACGAAATAACCGATATAGACGAACAGGATATTGCCACGGTGATAACCGCCGAAGATATTTCCAAGGTCGCCACCCAGCTCGACCATTCTCTCGGAGGGATCGTAAATGCTTTTAAATATGTACTGATCGTCCTCGCAGCGGCTCTGATATATCTTCTGACAAAGATCATCATAGAGCGAAACGAACGCCCGATCTCCATGGTCAAGATCCTCGGATTTAAGAACACGGAGATAGGCTCCCTCTATATCATACCTACCGCATTCGTGGTTGTGTTATGCGCGGTAGCGGGGTTTGCGGCCGGATATTTTCTCATGACCGTGGTGTTCAAGGTATTCATGCTCAAGATGGACGGATATTTTTCGTACTATATGAGAACGTCATCTATGATCCTGTCTGTCGGATACCTGTTATTCGGATATCTTGCGGTGTCGGTCGTTGATTACTTGCGTATCAGAAGAATACCGCTTAACGAGGCTCTTAAGGACATGGAGTGAAAGACGGGAGGAGATAAATAATGGGATTGTTTAAGAACTATGTGAGCCAGACCAGGAAACCGGAAGGCTTCCTTGGAAAGATGATGGTCAACGGAATGAATGGCGGACACGCCAAACTGGCAGACTGGGGTATGTCGCATCTGACAACGGTAGTCCCGGAGGAGATCGTTGAACTGGGGTGCGGAGGAGGCAGGAACGCTTCTGCGCTTATGAAGAAATACCCTTCATCGAAGGTGACGGCGATCGATTATTCCGATGTGTCTGTCAGAATAGCAGCAGACGTAAATGCAGAGGCGATCAAAGAGGGACGATGCACGGTGCAACAGGGAGATGTATCTGCGCTCACTCTTCCTGAAGAAAAGTATGACCTGGCAACGGCATTTGAAACCATTTATTTCTGGCCGGGGCTGGAGAAGTGCTTCAGTCAGGTGGCCAAAGTCTTAAAACCCGGCGGAGTATTTTTGATCGTCAACGAGTCTGACGGCACTGATAAGGCCGGACTGAAGTTCGAGAATATCATTGACGGGATGAAATGTCATACTGTCGAAGAGATAGAATCCGCACTTAAACAGGCCGGGTTTGGAAGGATAAAAACCGATCATCACAGGAATAAACCGTGGATCACGGTATTGGCGAGGAAATAAGACATGGGAAATGCAATCATAACAGCGATACTGATCCTGATCGTCGCAGCTGCGGTATACGGCACGGTCAGAAGGATAAGGTACGGATCTGCCTGCTGCGGAACTAAGACTCCGGCCGAAAAACGTATAAAAGTCAAAGATAAGAACACTGCCAATTATCCGTACAGATATCTCCTGGATGTGGACGGCATGCATTGCTCAAACTGTGCCCGGAGGATTGAAAATGCTTTGAATAAGACCGACGGAAGATGGGCAACTGCCGACGTGGCAGGGAAGCAGGTAAACCTGCTGTCAAAGCATGAGGAAACAGAGAGTGAGATCTCCGAAGTGATATCACGGGAAGGTTATACGGTTCGCAGTTTTATGGCAATAATGTAAGGATTTAGGATAGGAAAGGATGTGTAAGATCAAATGAAAGCAGATTATAAAAACTGGATGCCTAAGGGAATGGTTGCCGGCTTCGGATGTGGGGCAGCCGTATTCCTGATCCTCACCATAGTATTTGCGGCCTTACCGATATCCGCAAACGTAAAGACAGTTACGGTAGTCATTTTTGGTGTCGCAACGATCTTCTTTCTGATCATAACGGTCTGGATGTTCCTGATGTACAGAGCTTTTTCCTATGACGGAAAAAGAAAGCTGTCCAAGCAGATCATAGACGGAGTTGCATCATATGTGAATATTCCCGACGGAGGAAAAGGGCTTGATATAGGCTGCGGAAGCGGGGCGCTTACCATAGCCTGCGCCAAAAGAAATCCCAATGCGACATTTACCGGAATAGACAGATGGGGCAAGGAGTATGCTTCCTTTAACAAGGCTTTGTGCGAGAACAATTCAAGGGCCGAAGGTGTAAGCAATACGACCTTTATGCAGGGTGACGCGGTAAAGCTTCCGTTTGAAGACGAGTC
>CAMONC010000181.1 GCA_946620235.1 uncultured Lachnospiraceae bacterium
TATGACGCGTGAAATCACCTCGCAGGATGTAATTATATGTGCAGTCGTACAGTGCCGGGATGCCGAGTGCCAGAGCCACACACAGTATACAAGTAACAGCAGTCTTCCCGATTCGACCGGAAATTACGCCGCCTGATCGCCCGCTCGTTCGACCGTCTGCCACGTCGCCGGAGTCGCCGGATGTTTCATCTCTCGACCCGGACAGCAGTCCGACATACACCACCAATATCACCAGCAGTGCCAGCAGCACATACATCTGCTTGCGTGTCGCCACTCCGAGTATCGTCAGACCCACGGACATCACAAGTGAACGTCTCGATCCCGTGATCATATATTCATACACGAATCTGATGAACAGGAGAAATATACTGATCGTTACGCCTTCGGTGAGTATGCAGTTCGAGTACATACTGCCACGTTTAGCCGCATACCTGTTGAGAAGTGACACCCCGAGCGGGATCATCATCAGGATATAACCCATCCACTTGCTCAGCTTAAGCTGCCGTACCAGATATATAACCAGGACACTCACGGACACTGCTGCCAGAATACTCTGCACGCCCACTACCCAGAACAGGTATCGCTGCTCCTCCATCGGCATGCTCTCATCAATCGGTATCAGACGCCTGAACAGAGCGAGAAGTGTCGGATACAGCGGTTCTCTGGAGTCGTACATGACCACATAACTCATGCTGTCGGCACACCATATCGCACCGTCATATATCCAGTATGCCATGTAGAAAAGCAGAGGGATGACCACTATCGGAAGCATCAATCCTCCTCCCGCTTACGGCACTCCCTGAGCACTACGGAATCGATTATATATCTCGGACGATGCTTGGCTTCCATATATGACTTGCCGACATACTCGCCTATCACGCCGAGGCTTAAAAGGATTACGCCGCCCAGTGCGAGCATCACGATGACCATGGTAGTATATCCGGGTACGTTCCTGCCTTTGATCCAGTCTATGAGAGATATGACTATCATGACCAGCGTAGCCAGTACTGTCACAAATCCGAGAGCCCCTATGATCCGTAGCGGTCTGATGCTGCATGATGTGATACCGTCGATGGCCAGCCTCATCATCTTTTTGACCGTATACTTGGACTGCCCCGCTTCACGTGCCTTCACGTCAAAATACACGACGTCCGATGTAAATCCCATAGTGGGGATCAGACCTCGCAGAAACAGACTGCTCTCCTCGTATTCGGAAAGTGCATCCAGAGCCTTCACAGACATCAGACGATAGTCTGCAGAGTTGGTGATAGCACTGCTTCCCAGCAGATGCATAAGCTTATAGTACATAGTAGCGGTTGCCCGCTTCATGAATCCATCGGTCTTGCGGTCATTACGCACTCCGTACACCACCTCACAACCTGACATATATGCAGCCAGAAAATCATCAAGTGCTTCGATATCCTGCTGGAGATCTGCATCGATAGTCACCACTGCATCAGCATAGTGTCTGGCTTCCATCATACCGGCCAGGATCGCGCTCTGGTGTCCGTAATTACCTGCAAAAGATAATACTCCGTAGAACGGATCCTGTTTCGACAGGTCATGTAACATACGCAGCGTATTATCCGTACTGCCATCATTTACAAACAACGCTTTACTCTCATGCGTGATACGACCGTCATCGATCAGACGCATCATCTTATCTTTGATAACAGCAGCGGATTTCTCTATGACCTCTTCCTCGTTGTAGCACGGAACCACGAGATAGAGAGTAGGAATACGAGTCCTTATTTCCGACACAGCAGGAACCTCCTCAGACTGATTATTAATAGTCCACACTCAAAAATCATACCACACCACACACCCACACTCAAAACGCGCTTATGGTATTCCATAATGGCAATGCTTTCATCATACATATACATCGGCGTACTCTCATCCTGATATCCGACTATCAGCTCTCCCGCCGATTTCAGATCAGCTGCTTCATCCGCGGTCAGATACATCGGCTCCATACCAAAAGACTCACCCGCTTCGTCCTGCTCTCTGTCGGCATACAATGCATGAGGCGGATCGGTAAACAGCACATAAGCTGATGAAGCGATACAGCCGACTACCGCACCCAACAGTAGCGACAGGATAGCTGATTTAAGCCGATGAGCCGGATCGTATACATCTGCATCTGCAGCATACACAAGATCGCACGTATCTGTTCCGGGCGGATTCGAAGCAACATCACCTGCCGTATCACCCGCTCGGGTCGTCTGCCATTCAGCCATCATCTCATACAGCGCCACTCCCATGAACACATACACGAAGTTCTTGAATCCGAGGTTATACAGGAACGGCTCCCATATACCGGCGAAAAGTACTCCCATCAATACAGCCAGTTCCGCCATATGCGCTGTCTTCAGCTCTCTGTGAATAAACACCATCGTGATCACGCTGATCACGGTAAAAGCGACTAAACCCAGCTGAAGGAAAAGATAAAGCTGTGCCATATCCAGTCCGTAAGTCCTGTATCCTTCTTCCGGATTTGCAAGCCTGATCCCCCATAATGAAAGCGGGTTATTGGACCAAAAATATCTCGCTATCGAGTATCTAGTGGTAAACAAAGTACGATCCACGAATTCAAAAAGTGAATCGGGAATAAAATGCGGAAGCACGATCGCCAGAAAGCATACAAACGGGAATGATGCATAACATACGATCCGTTCAAACAAACCCGGAGTACGTCTGATATAGAACCACAGATTCACGATCAGATAAACGGACGTAGCCAGCAGCCCCGTACGACTTCCGGAGTACTGAAAAACATAGAGATTAAACAGAAATACGATCAGTGAGGCAATAAACAGATAGGCGAGTCTGTATAAATCCGGCTTTTCCGAGTCTGATCCTGCACCCCTGTTCAGCTTATACGTCACCAGATATATAACCAGCATGCTCAACATCAGCACGTTCATATGCAGGGTGTTCGGATGAGCATATCCGAGTGCGTGTCGGAACATCAGCCCGGTACCCGATCTGATCTGCGGCCAGTATTTCTCCGGCATCAATCCGAATACCCCTGTAACTATACGCCCGAATATACATACTGCCGCTGCCACGGCACCGCAACTGAGTACCTTGATATGATCCACACTCTTCATACCCAGCAGTGTAGCGAAGCAAACTATCAGTCCGGCCTCTCCGGTATGGAAATACACGATCACGGCTACGCCCATAAGCACAGCCGCAACTGTATACTCCCGCAGCGTATGCGGAGTAATGACCATTTTGCATACAAACAACAGCATCGCAAACACAAACACGATACTGTACGCTTTCATACCTTCATACATTCCTATGGCACGCGCTGCCATCATGACGGTGAAGTATATGACATATATTATTTCGCCTATGCGAGATCTTTTTTCGATCATCTCTCCGCTCATATGATACTCATATATCCTCCTGCCGAACCGCAGGTTCATACAGTCCCACAGCTATTGCGATCGGACACACGAGGAAACTGATATAGAAAAACCTCGCATCATGTCCGGACAGTAACAGCATAGTTCCGAAATCATAGACCAGTATCGGCAGGCATATCAGCACTCGCTTCCAGCTTTCAGCCGATGTCCATTTCAGGCGCGACAGGATCACTATGATGAGTATCAATATACCGAAGCCGAGCTTGCGGAAAAAATTCTTACCACCAAACTTAAGCACG
>CAMONC010000182.1 GCA_946620235.1 uncultured Lachnospiraceae bacterium
TAGCTCAGGTGGTAGAGCACTTGACTTTTAATCAAGTTGTCCCGGGTTCGAGTCCCGGATGGCTCATTACCCTGAAAGTACTGTAATAAACAATAGGCTTTCAGGGTATTTTTTTGCCTGTATATGATTGGAGAACAGCATCATGGAATCCCGCTTTATAGATAATGCCATCAGGAGCATGTATCAGATGATCGTGATGGTTGATGATGATACATATAAGTGCACCGTTATCGACCATAATTCCGAATTGTCGAATATCAATCATGATATTGCTCCCGAACAGAAGACGTGTGATTATGAGAGCTTTGTCAGAGGCTTTGACAGGAATATCCACCCTGAAGACAGAGAAGACTTCGAGGCATTTATGAAGCCGGATACATATGTCGACAAACTTAAGACTCACGTGTATATCTCCATGGAGTGCAGGATCAGACATGCCGATCGCCAGTATCGCTGGTCAGAGATCACATATTGCAATACTACCGAGGAAGACAGCACAGCCGGTAATGCGGCACTGTTTCTTATCAAAGATATCCATTCGAGAAAGGTATGTGAACTGCGGCGTGAGGCAGAGGAGCGCAAGCTTCTTAAGAATCTTCAGGAAAAATATGATGAACTGTTTGAGGAAAACATGATCGATGAGCAGACCGGGTGTTATAACCGCAAGGGGATGAACTACTACTCGGATCTCGTGATAGAAGAGGCAGGCAAGTCAGGGAAATACTTATTCGTATGCGTAGCCGATCTGAACGGCTTGAAGCATTTGAATGATACATATGGTCACTCCGCAGGAGATGAAGCTATCGCAGCGGTATCGGCAGAACTGCTGCAATCAGCACCACAGGGGACCAGGATCGTCAGGACCGGCGGGGATGAGTTCCTGCTCTTCGCAACCCTGAATAAGGACAGCACAGAGCCTGATGAAATGGGGCCAAAGATCGACCGGGGGATAGCGGAATATAACCGTGAGCACTCCAATCCGTATGAGATCGGAGTCAGCTACGGATGGGTGTTTCAACCGATAGACGGAGACAAACGCAACTTTGATGAACTCATCGAGATCGCAGATTATAAGATGTATGAGATGAGAGTGGAAAGGGATAAATACAGGAGAGAATCATGCTGAATTTTAATAATCTGGAAGAAAAGCAAATATCATCGAAGAGGATATTCGACGGCAATATCCTGCATGTGGCTCTGGATGAGATAGAGCTGCCGAACGGCAATCGCGCCACGCGCGAGTATATCATGCATCTCGGAGCAGTTGGGATCGTGCCCGTGACAGATGACGGAGAGGTGATCATAGAGCATCAGTTCAGATATCCGCTCCACAGCGTGATCACGGAGATACCCGCGGGCAAGCTCGACTCGGCATCAGAGGATCCCTTTGATGCCGCGAAGAGAGAACTGCTCGAGGAGACCGGTATCACGGCTGACGAGTGGGTGAATCTGGGATGCTATCATCCTTCGGCCGCATATTGCAGCGAGAAACTCACACTTTACCTGGCCAGGGGACTCCATATGGGTTCACAGAAGCTGGACCGGGACGAATTCCTCAATATAGAGAAAGTTCCCATGCAGCTGGTGCTTGATGATGTGCTCTCGGGTGCGATCACCGATGGCAAGACGGTATGTGCGATTCTGCGTGCTGCCGTACATCTCGGATATCTGACCAAATCATCTTGTTGATGCTGTTCCTTCTATGATATACTAAAACAGTGTATGGCAATGAGGTAAACATGTCAGATTACGAAGAAAAGCACAATGTGGTCATAGTCTGCAAAAGCAAGGGCTACCTGCTATCAAACCTGATCGATCAGTTTGATAAGGATGTATTTCAGGTGACCCAGCTTAGTTCTATGGCCATGATCAACAAGATATCCGACAGCATACATGCGTATGTTCTGTATCTGGAGGAAGAGCTTCTGGAGGACAGCCAGCTGCTGATATATATCAGAGATAAGGCTACCGAGGAGGGGATTCCTCTGTTTGTCGTGGGCGATCCCATGGAGATTGAGTCTATCAGAAATACGATCTCTTCTGATCTGGTAGCACGTGAGTTTAAGCGTCCTGTGAACATCAAGGATGTAGTGAACGAGATACACAAGTATCTGCTCGAGCATGTGGGGATCGAACGCAAGATCATACTCGCTGTGGATGATTCGGGCGTAATGCTCAATTCCATCAAGAACTGGCTGGGTGATAAGTATCAGGTGCTACTGGCCGATTCGGGTATGATGGCTGTGAAGAGCATTACGATCACCAGACCTGATCTGATCATCCTCGATTACGAGATGCCGGTTGTGGATGGCAGACAGGTGCTTGCGATGATCAGGTCGGAGAGGGATTTTGCCGACATCCCCGTTATCTTTCTTACCGGACGTCAGGATAAGGAGAGCATCATGGATGTCCTGGACCTGAAGCCTGACGGATATCTGCTCAAGACGATGAAACCCTATGCGGTCAGACAGTATATAGACGAGTTCTTTAACAAACGTGACGCGCAGCTCAAGAGCAATCTGCTGCGTAAGTCCTGATGATCGGAGATAAGATATGGCATATAACACAGATGAACTGAACGTACAGGAAGGTCTTGAATACTCCATGGATAACGTGGATTTCTACAAGGAGATCCTGGAGACATATATGGAGGAGACTACGGACCAGATCAAGCAGATGGATGAATATCTGACCAGTGGGAACATGCCGGAATATGCTACGCTTGTACACGCCGTCAAGTCCGGTTCCAGACTTATAGGAGCGGCAGCACTTGGAGAAGATGCATTTGCACTCGAGCAGAAGTCCAAGGCGGACGATATCGACTTTGTTCGTGCCAATCATGACAACCTTAAGGCACATGTTGATGTGGTTTTTGAGGCTATACGCGGGTATATCGCTGAGATATCCTGACTGCGGGCGGTTGTGATGGAATTGGCAGACATGCAGGATTTAGGTTCCTGTGCCTTTGGCGTGCGGGTTCAAGTCCCGCCAACCGCAGTTGTTTCTTTTTTTTTGAAAAAAATAAATTTCACATAGAAGGAGAAAGAAAATGAATCTATCACCACTTCAGAAAACCAGATACGAGTACAAGCCCAAGCTTCCCGGAATGCTCAGAGGCGGGATCGCTGAGATATGCGTTAAGGACGGAGCAGCTACTGAGAGTGTAGCGGATCAGGATAAGATCAAAGCCCTCTTCCCCAACACATACGGCAAGCCTGAGATCACATTCCAGAAGGGCACCAATACATCCGCTGCAAAGAAGCAGGTAGTAGGTGTGATCCTGTCAGGCGGACAGGCACCCGGCGGACACAATGTCATCAGTGGTCTGTACGATGCACTGAAGGCTACCGATCCTGACAACAAACTGCTGGGATTTAAAGGTGGCCCGGACGGACTTCTGAAGGATGATTATGTAGAGTTCGATGATGCTTTCATCGATGCATACAGAAATACCGGCGGTTTCGATATCATCGGTTCCGGCAGGACCAAGCTCGAGACTCAGGAGCAGTTCGCCATAGTAGCAGAGAATGCAAAGAAGAACGGCCTCACTGCCATCGTTATCATCGGCGGTGATGATTCAAACACCAACGCCGCAACTCTGGCAGAGTATATGGCAGCAAACAATACCGG
>CAMONC010000183.1 GCA_946620235.1 uncultured Lachnospiraceae bacterium
CTGTTAGTCCTCCATTCCTACAACCCCTGTCTGAACCGCCCATATGGCAAGCTGAGTTCTGTCTCTTAGATTCAACTTGCTGAGTACAGTACTGAGAGTATTCCTTACCGTTCCCTCAGAGAGATCGAGCTTTGCTGCAATTTCCTTATTGGACAGACCTCTTCCCACAAGTACAACTATTTTCCATTCATTATCACGCAGATCCTTCACCAGTTCATCATCGACTTCGCTGGCAATGTTGGATTTCGCCATCTTTGAAAAGAGATTTACAACTTTGGAAGTCACTGCTTCATTGATTATGGCTGTACCGTTATACACCTTCCTAATGGCATCCGATAGTTCCGTAACAGAGATACCCTTCAGAAGATAACCGCTGGCTCCGTACTTAAGTGCATCGAATACATATTTATCATCATCAAATGTTGTAAGTATGATGATCTTAATGTCAGGATACTGTTCCTTGATGATCTGCGTACAGACTACTCCGTCCATACCCGGCATTCTGATATCCATAAGAATGATGTCCGGTTTTTCATTTCTGACCGAACGTATAACCTCTCTTCCATCACTGACAGCGTCCGTAACCTGAAAATCCGGTGTATTTTTAAGTATGATTATGAGACTCTGTCTCAGTAACTCCTGATCATCAGCAATCAAAATCTTAATCATATCTGCTTAATCCTCTTTTTCTTCAACACTATTGCCCCATCTTATCGGGATCGAAGCCTCGATAGTAAATCCATGTGAACCATCATACTTAAGGCTTCCGTTCAAGAGACTCAGCCTTTCCTGCATATGATGGAGGCCAAACCCCTTATACACTTTGCCGCAACCTATTCCGTTATCCTTTATTTTTATATTGAGAAAACCATCTTTCCGACCGATGTCAATGTCTATCACGTCAGCCTTGCCGTGACGGATCGCATTTGTCACACTTTCCTGTACTATCCTGTAAATAGCATCCTCCTCATACTGGCTGAAATCGAGAAGTGGTGTGGTACAGTTGTAATTTATCGTTATACCTGTAGATCTCATGGTCTCATCTATTATCTTAAGAAGTGCATCCTCCAGCTTTAGCCTCTCAAGTGCATCAGGTCTTAATGCCTTCACCGATTGTCTGACATCTGTGATTCCCTGTCTCGCAACTTCTTCTATGGCCTTAAGCTGATCCTTTGTAGCATCCGGTGCGATATCCATAAGCATTATACAGGCTTCTATACCTGTTACTATTCCCGTCAGGGCATGTCCCAGAGTATCGTGTATTTCCTGTGCAAAACGGTTTCTTTCCCGTGTTTCGGCAGCACTCACCAGTTCTTCGGTATACTCCTCCAACTGTTTGTTTGCTTCAGCAAGCTTTTTGTTGGCGATAGATAACTCTCTGTAAAGCGCCGCGATCCTTTCTTTCTCACTCATCTGTTCCAGGATGAGGAACACCATATATAAGATGAAGATGAATACATCTATGAGAAACATGATATTGACAGCACCGGAGAAAACCGCTGCAACATCTGACCGATAGTAGGTCCATATCTGATTTACGGAAACAGGACTGATATATCTGGAAAGAACATTTCCGTTGAGAACCAGATCAACACAGGAAAGCAGAACGATATACACGATCTTTTTACCCCAGTCAATTCTGTTTCTGACGATATCTGCCAGGATCAAAAGTACCATAACCGTATAGGAAAGCCCCGTGTAGTAAAAAATACCTGCCCCGATCATTATCTCCAGCCATAGCTTCACTATAAGTTCGATATGATTGGTACACTCTATAGACAGCAGGAATAGCAGACTTATGTAAAGAATCCCAGCAACAACAGGTATTTTCCAGTAAACTATGGTTGCGTGACACTTTGTGATAAGATGGAATGCATTTCCCTCCAGGATAAACCCGTGCATCGCATGAGCTGTTACCAGAGTGAAGAACATTATCACAAGGCAGTTAAACAGCTGCATCAAATAAAAAAGCTGTGCCGTTACCCCCGTGATCTCATATTGATTTTTATTTGTTGATTTTTCTTCCATCTTACTGCCACCTGTCTATGGTAAATGAACCTACATTTGTTCTGGTGACCACCTGGACCGGAACTACAACCTCTTTCGGGACGGTTTCACCATTAAGAAGTGCATACAGCGAGTCAGCTGCCTCCATACCTATGCGAGTTGGAAACTGGGCTGCTGAGGCCTGCATCTTGCCTTCATTGATGAGAGCCTTGGCATCAGGTGAAGCATCGACACCATAAAGCTCAACCCGGTCAAGCATACCATATTTTTCGAGAGCACTTGCTGCCCCAAGTGCCGCAAAATCATTCAGACAGAACACAACATCAAATTCTTTACCGGACTGTATAAATTTCTCAAGCCCCGGAAGCGCTATTTCATACTGCCCTTCACAAGGTATCTCACCTACAAGATATGTTTTTTTATTTTGACTGACAGCATCCAGAAATCCCTGCACTCGCTGTCTACCCGACATAGCCTCATTGTGTGTCATCACTAAAACCCTTGAGCCTTCCGGATGATCGGAACAGTAGTATTGCCCTATAGACTTTCCAGCATTATAATTATCAGACTTTATGGTCACGTCCGAAAGTCCGGGATCCTCCAGTTCTGTATCAACTACAATGATTTTTACACCCATGGCCTTTGCTTTTTTTATGACATCTATAAGAGCTGACGAATCCACGGGAGTGACAACAAGTGCATCTATCCCCATATCAAGCATCTCTTCTATCTGTGATATCTGCCGTTCCACACTAAGCGCGGGATCTCTGAGAACTATATTGTCACCCTGAGCTTCGACCCTGTGATTTATCTGTTCATTTACTATCCCATAGAACTCATTGTTCATAGTCATATAAGTGACACCGATAAGGCGGGCATTTTCTTTCTGACTGGCAGAAAAATCCGGTTTAACACATATATATCCTATGATCAGTATGGCACTGATAGCCACCATAAATACTTCTATGATACGGATTATATGTATATAATGTCTTGATGAATCACTTTCATCGGTGCTTTTTTTGTTATAAAACATACTCTTTCCTTCCGCAAAACAGTATTGTTATAAAAGATCATGCATTTGTTAAGAATTTATCGAATCGATTTATTATATCATATAGAATTGGAAACACATCAAGTGTTTCCAATTCGTACTTGGCATCAGATATACGTAATATGCAGATTTCTGTATAAATCTTTATTACACCGTCTCCGGTTCAAGTTCAGATTGTGATGAATATATTTCTTAAATATTATGGCATTTTATGCATGCACACCCCACATCGTATAACTTCATCCTATGTTTTTCACATCATCAAGATCGATCTCATTAAAGATATGCCTCATCTTCACAACCTTCGTCTTTAAATAATGTCTGTCGTATTTCTGCGCCGGTATCTCGATCGGCACACGTTCATTTATCTCAAGGCCAAAGTCTTTAAGCCCGTAAATCTTGTCAGGATTGTTTGTGAGAAGCCTCAGTGACCGGGCTCCGAGATCCTTCAAAATCTGCGCGCCTACCCAGTACTCACGGAGATCCGGCGCAAAACCGAGCTTGACAATGGCATCCACTGTATCGTAACCCTCTTCCTGCAGTGCATAAGCTTTGATCTT
>CAMONC010000184.1 GCA_946620235.1 uncultured Lachnospiraceae bacterium
AGACACAAAAGCCGGTAGAGTATTATTGCAAGCTTCCTTCTCCTATAGAGCTGAGAACCATAGTAGTGGTCGATCCGATGCTCGCTACAGGCGGCTCGGGTTCTGATGCGGTATCACAGATCAAGCAGCACGGTGGCAAGCACATCAAGTTCATGTGCATCATAGCTGCTCCCGAAGGTCTGGAGAAGCTCCATAGGGATCATCCCGACATCCAGATTTATGTTGGCCACCTCGACAGATGTTTGAACGAAAATGCATATATCTGCCCCGGCCTCGGTGATGCCGGAGACAGGATATTCGGCACCAAGTAATTACTGTTAGTTTATGAGAAATACACAAATCAAAAGAGTCTATCGGACAGTGACAGTAGCACTCATGTTATCATGGGTGCTATCTGGTTGTGGTAAGGATGCTGCTCTTGAGGAGTACAAGGAGAGTATGGAAGGCTACTATGACCAGGTTGCGCAGATAGATGCCGGAATCAATTCCATAGATCCCGAATCCGATATCGATGGGACACAGCTGCTGGGATATCTGGATCAGCTGAATATGATCACTTCGGACATGGCGCAATATACGGTTCCCGAGCAGTTCAAGATGGTCGAGAGCCTGGCGATCGAAGCATCTGACAATATGTCCAAATCTGTGGTGTTGTATCATCAATTGTATGATGATACGGAGTATAATGAGGATGTTGCCGCCGGTGCTTACGAGTATTACGAGAGAGCCAACCTGAGGATCAGATATATCAGAGAAATACTGCATGGTGATATGCCTGAGGATCTGGTGGTGGTACCGGATGACGGTACCGGAGAAACAGAAGTTACGGAGGAATAATAGTATGGATATTAATACCAATGCCGGATCGACTGAAGCACGACTTGAAGAACTCCTGAAAAAGCAGGAGAAGATGCTTAAGATCACGAGATTGTCAGGACTGGCGGTTCTGGCTCTTGCAGTCGCCATTGTGATCGCCTGTGTTATACTGGTACCCAAGGCCGTAAGCACGATGATGCAGATCGAATCGCTGGCACAGGAAGCATCAGTACTGGTAGAGAATGCCAATACCACTCTGGAAGGCATAGATGAGATGTCGAGTGAGATCAAGACTGCAGCTGACGGGATCAACGGACTCGTCGAGGACAATTCGTCAGTACTTACAGAGTCCATGACCAAGCTTAACTCGATAGATTTCGAGGGACTGAATAAGGCGATAACCGATCTGGGTGCAGTGGTGGAACCTATGGCCAGGTTCTTCGGCAAGTTCAAATAAGCAGATTAATATCTGTGAAAAAAGGATTAGATATGACAGGTGCGGATTCAATAGTTAAATGTCTGGAAGCAGAGGGCGTAGATGTAGTATTCGGTTATCCCGGAGTTGCGATATGTCCCTTTTACAATGCCATACTGAACTCTGATATAGAGACTGTTCTGATCAGGACTGAGCAGAATGCGGCTCATGCAGCTTCGGGCCTGGCCAGAGTAACGGGTAAGGTAGGTGTGTGTGCCGTAACATCGGGCCCCGGTGCAACTAACGTGATCACCGGTATCGCTACGGCTTTTGCGGATTCCATTCCGATCGTGGTCATTACGGGTCAGGTGAATTCCGAACTTCTGGGATCGGATGTGTTCCAGGAAGCTGATATAACTGGTGCTGTTGAGAGTTTCGTTAAGTACAGCTACCTCGTCAGAGATGCCGATGATATCCCCAGGATATTCAAAGAAGCGTTCCATCTGGCATCAACCGGACGTAAAGGCCCGGTACTGATAGATGTGCCTATCGATATACAGAATGCTCCCACATCCAAGTTCAAATATCCCGAGAGCATCAATATGCGCACATATAAGCCCACTGTCAAAGGTCATGCTGTACAGATCCAGAAAGCCGTTAAAGCACTGAATCATGCAAAAAGACCTATCATCTGTGCCGGCGGCGGAGTGCTGCTTGCGGATGCCTGCGGAGCACTCAGAGAGCTGAGTGAGCGTTATTCGATCCCTGCTGTACATACCATGATGGGAAAAGGTGCACTGCCTTCCGAATATAAGCTGAACTACGGCATGGTGGGCAATAACGGTAAGCCCTACGCAAACCGTGCAATGAATGAAGCCGACGTGCTGATCATGATAGGAGCCAGGGTGGCCGACAGAGCTATCAGCCAGCCCGATATCATATTTGACAATAAGACACTGATACATATAGATGTCGATCCTGCCGAGATAGGCAAGAATGCTCAGGCTACGATCCCGATAGTAGGAGATGCACTGAGCATACTTACCGAGATGCTCGAGTCCGAGATCACATGCAATACTTCCGACTGGGTGGATACCCTGGAGGAGTATCGCAATACCATGGCTGTCGTTCGTCATCCGAATCCCGATTTTGTGGATCCCGGAGAATTCATACGCAGACTGACCGACAGCATGGAAGATACAGCCGTATACGTGGCTGATGTGGGACAGAATCAGATATGGTCATGTGCGTATGCAATAGTCAGAGACGGCAGATTCCTGACCAGCGGCGGCATGGGTACGATGGGGTATTCCATTCCTGCAGCCATGGGTGTGAAGTATGCGTGCCCGGATACGCAGGTCGTAGCTGTCTGCGGTGACGGATCTTTCCAGATGTCCATGATGGAGCTCGCTACGATGAGACAGCATGGCATACAGGGCAAGATCGTCGTGATGAGCAACGGATATCTGGGTATGGTCAGAGAGTACCAGCACTATACCTACAAGGATAATTACAGCGTGGTGGATTTAAGCGGTTCACCGGATCTGTCCAAGATCTCCGAAGCATACGGATTCAAATATCTGCGTCTGGAGAACATGAAGGACTGTGATGCTGTTATAAAAGATTTCCTCAGTACCGATGAGTCGGTCCTGCTTGAGCTGATCATAGATCCGATGGATCTGGTCAAATAGAACGGAGGCATAATGAAACGTATTTATTCTGTTTTGGTTGAAAACCGTTCGGGTGTGCTGTTTAAAGTAGCCGGACTCTTTTCGAGGAGATGCTTCAATATAGATTCGCTGGCTGTGGGTGAGACGGATTCCGCAGACGTATCGTGCATGACAGTGGTCAGCTCGGGAGATGAGAGGACCATGGAGCAGATCGAGAAGCAGCTTAACAAGAAGATAGACGTGATCAAGGTTCGTACATTTGATGAATCCGAAGCCATCAGCCGTGAACTGATGCTCCTGAAAGTCAAATATACCAAGTCAAATCGTGCCGAGATACTCGAGATATGTGACATTATGAAGGCTGATATTGTGGATATGTCCAAGACGCAGCTGATGATCCAGATATGTGATGTACCGGAGCGTACCAGAGTATTGATAAGCATGCTGAGCTCCATTTCCATCGTCGAAGTAGCACGTACCGGCACCCTGGCGCTTCCGAAGTGTGCGGATTCTTGACAATAGCGGGTGCTGACATTAAAATCGAATCTAAGGCTTATCAGTCGGATTTATGCATATCGGAAAGGAAATCAGTATGCAACGTAAAGTATTTCAGCTTCTTGTAGATAACACATCAGGTGTTCTGAGCCGTATAGCAGGGCTTTTTTCCAGAAGAGGTTATAATATAGAGTCGATCACGGCGGG
>CAMONC010000185.1 GCA_946620235.1 uncultured Lachnospiraceae bacterium
GCGCATGGGTGATGCAATGAAGAAGCAGTCTGCCGATATGATCACCAATCTGAATATGCAGATCAAGGTGAATACCGACAACTATCTTGAAGTCGTTGAAGGCAATGTACATATGATCACCTCCGATGAGGAGATAAAGTCATATGCACCCGGATCAGGAGATAAGAAGGATCCTTCGATCGAGAGCATTATCGAAGATAAACTGAGTTCTTATGCGATCTATTCCAACTATCTGGATTACGGTATCGTTTATTCTGACGGAACTACCCTTGGCAATATATCAAATGACTTAAAGATCATGGGTGCTGACAGGATATATACAGTCTTGGACAAGACTCTTAAAAAGACAGGCGGCTGGTCTTCGGAAATCGTTCCGAACAGAGGGGCTGCGATTTATCTGAGTCGTATTAATGATGTAGCCATAGCAGTGGGTTCTATTCCTTCCGAGGAACTGACCACCAGACTGAAGGGCTCTCTGTTCATAGAGGGCATGAACATTTATGTAGCAGATAAGTCGCTGGTGATCATCTCGACTACCGATGCCGACACAAATCCCGGCAGCTACATGAAGACGAGTATAAGCCGCAGTGTAGACCGTGTAAAATCCGAGACGCTGATAAGCGATAACTATGTGGTTGCTACTCAGAAACTGAAAAATGACTGGTTTGTGGTTGCTGTTATCCCCAGTGCGGACATCTTGACGGCCCTTCAGGCCACGAACCGTTATGTTATCGTGTTCTCTGTAGTGGCATCGCTGCTTGCACTTGGATATGTCATCTATATGACACAGAAGATCGTGAACTCCGTCAATCAGACCATGGACAAGCTGGATGTCAAGGCACAGACCGACCTGCTTACCGGACTGATCAATAAGAGATCTTTTGAGGAAATCGTTGATGCCGCTTTGAACAATCCAGAGGATCACGTCAGCTATGCATTGATATTCATGGATATAGATAATTTCAAGGGTGTCAATGACAGATGTGGCCATGACGTGGGTGATATGGTTCTCAAGAGTTTTTCACATACGATTGATACCGTATTCAGAGAGACAGATATCAAGGGCCGTCTCGGTGGCGATGAGTTCTGCGTTCTCATGAAGATGACCGAAGAAGACCGTGCTATGCTGACTGAGCATGTCAATGAAGTATGTCGCAGATTTGTGGATGCGCTTCACCGCAAGGCCAATTCAGCCAGACAGTCATTGCCGGCAGTTACATCCAGTATGGGTGCGGCACTGTGGGACGGTGCACCGGAGGGATTCGAGGAGTTATATCATAAGGCAGATACTGCACTGTATGCCTCCAAGAATCGTGGTAAAGATACCTGGTCGATATATGGTCAGGATGATGTGAAGGAAGCTATTGAATAGCCGGTGCCTATGAATTTTCCGGATTGGATCAAGAGACAAACGGGGTTCGAAGAGAATACCCAATATCAGAAACGCTACATCAATGACTCCAACATTCGTACGGCTTTCTATATGTCGTTTATAGTGTTGGCATTGGAACTGTGGATGATAATCAGATATGTCCAACAGCGCCCGGGCCACACTTTTCTTGAGTATTTTGACGGAGAGACGAATTATCTTATCCTCTTTCTCGCCTCGCTGATCATAGCGTCATTTTCATTTGAATACACCCGCGAATACGAAACATATACCCTGGGACGGATCATTTCGGTCGCGGTTATAGTGTTGGATGTGATCATGACCGCACGGTATTTCATGGTCAATTATTCAAATACCGGCTTTTTGACTTTGTTACTGGGGGCGAAGTATCATATCTGTCTGATGATACTGGCAGTCCTGTATATGCTCAGATGGTCTTTTTCCAAACTGGAGAAATACAGGGAAGACCGATATGGTCAGGTTCTGCTCACTGTATACTGTTTCATCTGTGTAGGCTTCGGAATACTGACATCCATCTATGACGCCGGTAAGGATCGGCAGATTCTCTGCTTCGTTACGATGCTGTTGTTCGTGGCATGCATGCTTATCTGGAAGCCTTACGTTTCCACTCTGGTTCTCGGCGTGGCATTCCTGTATTTCTATGCTTTGTGGAGTAAACATCTGCATATGATCGACCCCGGAGACGGCAGCCTGATCAATGCAGACAGGATAAACTACTTCATATGCTGGATAGCGCTCGTTATGGTAAGCACCAGCCTGTATCATCAGCGCAGGCAGGAGGCGGAGAAGGACGAAGGCTATATCACGGCCAACGATAATCTGAGTCGTATAGCCATCGAGGATGAGATGACGGGCATCCATAATATATTCCATTTCAATCAGGAAGCTTCGTATGTATTGAAGGACAGCAATTCGGTTAATGAGAAGCTTTTCTTATTCCTGAATATCGAGAACTTCAAGACATATAACGATCAGATAGGATACCAGGCCGGAAACGAATATCTGAAGAAGCTTGCACATCTGATCCAGGATACGTTTGAAGGCGATACTGTAGCGAGACTGTCGGATGACCATTTCGTAGTTCTGACCGATGCCAGTGTGGCAGAGAGCAAGACCGAGATCATACGGGATGTGATACACCAGACTGCATCGGGAGTATATATGGAGCTGAAAGTCGGTGCATACAGACCGGTTGACAGAGACCTCGATCCCAGGATCGCCATAGATTACGCACGTTATGCATGCGGCCTGACCAAGAATAAGTTCAATCTCAATTACAAGGAATATGACGCCGAAGTGGATCAGAAGTTCCATGAGCGTCAATACATCGTCAACAACATCGATAATGCGATCTCTAACGGATATATCAGACCGTATTATCAGCCTGTCGTATGGGCTGATAGCCGTCAGTTCTGCGGATCCGAGGCTCTAGCCAGATGGATAGATCCCACATACGGTTTCCTTTCGCCTGCGGAATTCATTCCCGTACTCGAAGACAACAGACAGATCCATAAACTGGATGAGTATATTTTGAAGTGTGTGTGTAAGGATTTCCGGGAAGGTCTCAATAAGGGGTTACCGATTGCTCCTGTGTCGATCAACTTCTCCAGACTGGATTTCGAACTGATGGATGTTCCCGCTAAACTCGAGGAGATCACACATGAATACGGTATCTCCAGAGAGTATATCCATGTGGAGATAACGGAGAGTGCTCTGGCCGGAGATGACGGTCTGGTAGCGGATGCTATTGATAAATTACATGAGTTTGGTTACTCGGTATGGCTGGACGACTTCGGATCGGGATATTCATCGCTTAATGTCTTGAAAGATTATCAGTTTGATATGATGAAGATCGACATGAAGTTCCTCGATGGATTCAATATGGATAATGATGCTCCCGTCATACTTGATACTATAATCAAGCTTGCCGACAAACTTAAGATGATGTCGTTGACGGAGGGAGTGGAGACTGCCGAGATAGCTGATTTCCTGACTAAGGCCGGATGCGGCAGACTGCAGGGATACTTCTTTGCGAAGCCCATGCCTCTGCAGGAACTCAGAGATGCGATCATCAATAATCCGAACATCGTTGCGGCAGTTTGAGTTTTGACTGATCATAATCCGGTTCATATCTGCCCCGTTAGAATTCGGTTCGCAGTACCCAGGCTCGCAGCAC
>CAMONC010000186.1 GCA_946620235.1 uncultured Lachnospiraceae bacterium
TATCGGTGATATGGATACCGTCTCCCTGCCCGACATCTATCAGAGTTATGTCAACTCCAATCCGCAAACGCAAGGTTAACATAATACAAGCAAAGACAAGATGCATCATGACCTGCAATCTCGTCTGGTACCTGCGGAAGAGGAGTACAAGAGATACCACTGCGATATATAAAATTATGTTAACCACACTCGGCTTTCCGCTCACATATCTGTTGACAGGCATCAGATCGGATATTCTGCACGACCACTCATATATGGAGAGAATGAGATGAACCGGCAGAGAGAGAAGCTTTCCCAGAGGGATATAGAGAGCGCATCCGCCGACAGCGAGTATCGCGCATCCGAGCAATATGCTCATGAGCGGGATGATATAGAGATTGAGAACTACGGATATAAGCGGGAAATAATAGTAATTCCACAGATAGACCGGCAGAGTGATGACATTGATCGATATGCAGCCGGACAGCAGCTTCGGGAAGACATCTTCCAGCAGGGGCAAAATCATAATTACAGCTGTTATTGCCCCGAATGAGAACTGAAAACCCGAATAGAACAGGTACGCCGGCTGTTCAATGAGCAGGAGAACCGCAGCTATGACCAGAGAAGTAGCCATGTCATAAGTCCGGTGTACGATATCCGCGAGCATCCTGAGTGAGAACATGATGACAGCTCGGGCCGCGGATGCTGCCATCCCTGTCATCATCCCGTACATGATCATGAGGGCTATCGCAGTACCTGCGGACAGGGCGGCGGGTATCCGGATCTTCTTCATCACGGTGACCAGCGCCATCCCGAGCATGGATATGTGCAGCCCCGATATGGCCAGAATGTGAGCGATCCCGTTTCTTGAGTAGAGAGATTTCGTATCGGGGTTCATGGCGGACTTATCGCCGAGAAGCATTGCCCTGATCACGGACGAATCATCCTCATCCATGCACATGTCGCAGAGCAGACCGATATTGGTCCGTATATGAGACAGTCTGTCGCGGAGGAGCCAGATCGGAGTCAGATGCGATGAATCGGCGGATATCACTTTGGCTCCGGTCAGAGAGAACGCGATATGACTCATGTCATAGTATCTGAGCATATCGAACTGTCCGGGATTCGTCGCTGATGAGAAAGTGCGTATACGGCCGCGGACCGTGAGGATAGAGCCGAGTTCATGAACAGTATCTGATGCCTCGGCATCCGGATAGCACAGCAGCATGTCTTTATCCGGGACAGAAAGCATATGCTCTGTATCCGGGGCTGCAGTCGGTTTCGGATCGAAGTCCACATCCGACAGATACCACACGGCGCGGAGCTGATCGTCCTTTTTCTTGTATTCGATACGGGAGAGGGTGCCGGTCACGGACACGGTGTCCCCGTCGAATCCGCTGTAGTCGCCGGGTTCTGAGGGAAAAACGAGCTGTAATATCAGCAAAAAGAGTATAAAGAAGAGACCTATGGTCGCCAGCGGTCTGCGCATAACTCACCTATGGTCTCTCCGGACAAGTATTTTAATTGAAACAGATCATGAACAGTATGGTAGAATTATACACGTTGGGATTTGAAAGTCAACCTGAACGTATAACCATTTATATGTTATGTAAACCACACTCACGTCCGTCTGGAACGAATTTATGTCAACCAAGTATTTCTTTTCAAAAAATAATAAACATTTGATTATCGCGCTGAGCTGCATCCTGGCGTCAGCACTGGCGCTTACTGCATGCAGATCCGATTCCGGCGTCGACGGGATCCTGCTCATCGACGAGATGGCACAGATCGATTTTGACATAGATTATCCTGTCGGACAGATCACGAGTGGGGTAACCGTTACGCAGGACTTCATCAGCAATGCGGACACCATTAAGCAGGTGTGGCTGTACGGTGCCACATATATGCGCGATAACACGGCGACCGTGGAGATCAGTCTGTATGCAGACGATGATAAGCTTCTGACATCATGGACCATCGACTCGGCGCAGATGGAGGACAATTCGATAATCAAACTGGATGTACCCGCTTCCGACCTGAATGCCGGGCTGACCGGGGCACACTGCCTGATAGAGATTACGTCCCCGGACGGCGAGCCCGAATTAAGTCCCACTTTCTGGATGACAGAAGAGGATGTATATCCTGACGGTCACCTGTCGATCAACGGATATCAACAGTATAACGATATCTGGTTCCAGGTAGTGGGAGAGTAGAAAAAGAGGATAACACATGATATTTGACGCGAATAAAGAGATAGATAACCTGACCTCATGGATCCGTAACTGGTTTGCGGAGAACGGACCGACAGCCTCGGCCGTGATAGGGATATCCGGCGGCAAGGATTCGAGCGTATGCGCTGCACTGCTCGTACGAGCACTTGGTCCCGAACGTGTGGTTCCTGTACTCATGCCGGACGGAGAGCAGGCAGACATATCGGATTCATATAAGCTGGTCGGGCATCTGGGGCTTAAGCCTCTGGTGATAAACATAGGTGATACTACGAAAGCCCTCAGGGCTGCACTTTCAGAACAGTTCGAATTAAGCCGTGATACCGGGATCAATATACCGCCCAGAATACGAATGACCACGCTCTACGCAGTCGCTCAGAGCCTGCCGAACGGCGGACGGGTGGCAAATACATGCAATAAGTCCGAGGACTATATAGGATATTCGACCAAATACGGAGATGCGGCCGGAGATTTCGGAATACTCGCAGCCTATACGGTCACAGAGGTGCTTAAGATCGGTGAAGCGCTCGGCCTTCCCGCGGAACTCGTACATAAGACTCCTTCCGACGGTCTGTCCGGTCTGTCCGATGAGGATAAGATCGGATTCACATACGCAGTTCTCGACAGGTATATCACAGAGGGCATCTGCGAGGATGAAGCTACACGCGAGCGCATCGACCGCATGCACAGGCTCAACATGCATAAACTCAAGACCATCCCCTCATACGAGCGAAGATAGCAGACTTTTGCGAGATCGCCCTTATATTTCCATTATATGTGTTAATATCCGCTTGAAAGATCAGTTCACAGGTAGTATGATATTCAAAAATCCGTAATTAACGATTTTGGCGAAGAGGTATCGATATGACTGTTGGTGAGAGGATATTTCATCTTTTGGATGAAAAGCATATGTCACAAAAGGAATTCTCTGATAAGACAGGAATAGCCACCACAACTATCAGTGACTGGAGAAAAAAGAACACAAATCCCGGGTCCGATAAGATAATGCTTATATGTTCGGCATTGGGAGTCAGTCCGGAATACCTGCTGTCCGGAGTAACTGAGGATAGTGAACGTGGAAAGAACATGGATTATATGGTCATCCCCGCGGGAACCGATGAACGTGAGCTTATGGACATTTTCAACGGGCTGTCCTGGTACGACAGAGCGCATTTGCTTGAGTATGCTCACAAAATGAATGATAAGTACCGGGAAGCCGGGGCTGCAC
Source organism: uncultured Lachnospiraceae bacterium (assembly GCA_946620235.1). Classification (GTDB taxonomy): domain Bacteria; phylum Bacillota; class Clostridia; order Lachnospirales; family Lachnospiraceae; genus XBB2008. The sequence continues at coordinate 3,436 of CAMONC010000186.1, forward strand.
GAATCAGAACTAAAACTAACCTGGTGAAAATAGCCGAATTCTGTGATATCGAAGCCTATATTGATTCGGAGTTTGAGGGTGAACCC
>CAMONC010000187.1 GCA_946620235.1 uncultured Lachnospiraceae bacterium
CCGTGTGAGGACTGCTCGGACCGAGAAAACCCCGGACAGAGATAGTCACCGGACGGAGTAAGTCCCCGGCCATAGTTACAGATGGCGAAATAGACAGGGATATTTCGCGGAAGTGAGCATTTATATCACATGGTGAGCATAGTATGATGTAATCATAAAAGAGACAATACAGCCGATACGGCTGAGAAAGGAGTCGCTTATGTTTACATTTTTACTGTGTATGTTGTTATTGTGCGGATTATTCAGGATATCCGTATTCGGATTCAGGATTGCATGGACTGTTACGAAGGTCGTACTCTTCGTTACGATCATTCCGATCATCGTGCTGGGGATAATTGCAGGAGCTGTATATGTATTCGCACCGGCTATAGTGATAGGAGCAATCATAGTGGCTCTGATCGCGATCTTTGGCGGTAAAAAGGCAACAGCATAATGCAGCAGAATAAGGCAACAGCATAAGACAACAGCATAAGGCATAAGGCCGATCAAGGCTTCTCTGGCACGGTTCAGAGGAGCCTTTTTAATACGGAACAGTTATCTTTGCTGATATAATCCGACGGAAGCTGTCAGGTGTTGTATAATAGACAGAGCAAAACGGATTATACTCGTACAGGAGTGTCGGATGGCTAACAGAGGGGAAAAACTTTTATCATATCTGGCGGATTATGTGGTTTTCGACCTGGAGACTACGGGGGTATCATGTCACACCGATCAGGTTGTTGAGATATCGGCGATCAAGGTTAAGGATCATCAGGTGGTAGAGGAATTCACATCACTGGTGAATCCGGGATGTCCCATACCGTACTATGCCACTCAGGTCAACGGGATTACGGATGACATGGTCGCAGATGCACCTGCATTTGAGCAGGTTTTGGGTGACTTTCTCCGGTTTATAGGTGATCTGCCGCTGGTCGGGCATAACATACACAAGTTTGATATGCTTTTCATTTATCGGGACTGTGAGAAATTTTTTGGCGAAGCTCCCGGAAATGATTATGTGGATACACTGTCCTTATCCTGTGCCTGTCTGCCGGAGCTGAAGAATCACAAACTCACGGACCTGGCTGCATACTATGGCATAGCGACTGAGGGAGCACACAGAGCGCTTAATGATTGCCGCATGAATCAGCAGGTATACGAGTTCCTGGGGAAGCGCCTGACAGAGCATCCCACAGAACTCAACGTGTGTCCAAAATGCGGAAAAGAACTTGTGAAGAGGAAGGGAAAGTTCGGCTGGTTTTGGGGATGCGCTTCATTCCCTGCCTGCCGCTACACGAAGAATATCAGTTGAATCGGAGAAGTCTATGGCGAAGAAAGAGGATAAGACAAATGTGATGCGTGTTCTGGATGGCAGAAAGATCGCCTATGATAAACACTCGTATGAACCGGATGCCACCATGAGCGGAGAAGAGATCGCGCACATACTTGGCGAGGATGCCGGGAAAGTCTTTAAAACACTCGTAACTCAGGGTAAGAGTGGAGCTTATTATGTTTTTGTCGTACCGGTTAATGAAGAACTGAACCTGAAGAAGGCCGCCACTGCGTCAGGCGAGAAGGCAGTCAGTATGATCAAGCAGAAGGAGCTTTTGCCGCTTACGGGATATGTGCATGGCGGATGCTCGCCGATCGGGATGAAAAAGCAGTTTCCTACATTTCTGCATGAGACTGCGACTGCGTACGATACAGTCTGTGTCAGCGCCGGCAGAGTGGGTTGCCAGATAGAGTTGGCCCCGTCGGATCTTATATCCGTAACCGGATGCACAACCGCGAATCTGGTATGACACACGGGGACGGAGTCAGAGTGTCATTTTCGTAGGGGAAACCGGCGAAACCGCCGAAAGGGATGCCCGGAAGTATAGGAGGAAGGATACCATGATAAAGATATACGGGATGCCAACTTGTCCTTATTGCGATTATGTTCATGAGCAGATAAAAGGACGTGAGGATGAGTTTGAGTACATTAATATAGGTGAGAATATCCGCAACATGAGCGCGTTTACGAGGTTGCGTGATCAGAGTCCGGTTTTTGAGCACTGTAAGGAAATCGGGGATGTCGGGATCCCGGCGTTTGTTTTTGAAGATGGAAGAATATCCATAGATCCTGCGGATGCCGGGCTGATCGAGTACGGGACTCCGGGCGTCTGCTCAATCGAAGATCATAAGAGCGGCAGGAAAGGATGCTGATGCCGGCGGCTGATGGGAAGCCAGTGCCGGTGGTTCTGCGGTAACCGGCGAAACAGCGGAGGAGTGTGCAAGGCGGGAACATATGAAGAAGTTGGATAAGTGGCGGGAACATATGAAGAAGTTGAGGATGATCATAATTGCAATCATGCTGGCTGTCGTAATGGCCGGATGCGGTGCACAGGAGGAACCTGCAGATATGTCTTTGTTCAACAGCGGGAAGACGGTCGGAAAGGATATCGCAGTTGAGGATATCACCGACTTCTACTATACGGTTGAGAACATCAACTATGATGCATATTACCAGAGATACCGGTTTTATATTGAAGAAGGGAAGCATATTTTTTTCCATGAGACCAGGGAGCGACCGGACGATTATGGTCCCTGCACCGAAGAGGACACCACGCTGACCGGCACCATGGAGCTGACGGATGAGCAGTGGGCGCAGTTCACGGATCTGGTCAGCGGAGGTACGGTTAAGGCCAGAAGTGACTCTGCCGAATCCGGCGATACGGGACCGTGGCTTTATCTGTACTGGACCGGTGATAAGGGGAAGATACAGCAGTTTACGTTTGAATCCTACGGGAGGCAGACGGAGTTTGTGGAGTATTGTGAGTCGTTGGCAGCAGGCGGAAGCGAGGGAACGAGCGCAACCCAGAGCACCCCGGACAACGCCGACGCGGGAGCGGACGCAGCCAGCATCCCGGACGTCTATCAGGGGATCGATGTCGCTTCGCCCGATTGGGTAAGGCAGCTTAGTGCAGCCGGCGACACGGATCGGATGCTGATAGTCGCAGCTTTCAGTGAGGACGCGAACGACGCATGGGTCTCCCTGCATGAGAAGCAGTCTGACGGCTCCTGGCATATGGTCATGACCACTCCCGGATTCCTGGGCAGAAAGGGCATCGGCAAAACACGTGAGGGTGACTCTCTGACGCCGGTCGGAGTGTACCGTTTTAACCGGGCATTCGGAATAGCGCCGGATCCCGGTTGTGCTATTCCTTATGTGCAGGTGGATCAGGATACATACTGGTCGGGCGATCCGCGTGAGGGATACCACTATAACGAACTGGTGAGTCTCAAGGATGTCCCGGGACTGGACGTGGAGAGTGGGGACTCGGAGCATATCATCGATTATGTCTATCAATATCAGTATTGCCTGAATATCAGCTACAACGAGGAAGGGACTCCGGGATTGGGCTCGGCAATATTTCTTCACTGCTTCGGGCCGGCGAGGCCTTTTACAGGCGGGTGTATATCAATCCCCGAAGACTATATGAGATACGTGATGAC
>CAMONC010000188.1 GCA_946620235.1 uncultured Lachnospiraceae bacterium
TTTACAGGAATACGTACTTAAGTACGAACAGTACAGCCAGTACATACATCAGCGGGCTGATCTTCTTTGCCTTACCGCAGCATGCGTTGATAACCACATAAGAGATAACTCCTACTGCGATACCATCGGAGATGCTGTAAAGGATAGGCATGGCAACAAGTGCCAGATATGCGGGAATAGCTTCTGTCAGGTCGTTGAAGTCGATGTCAACAACAGCCGAAATCATCAGGAATCCTACAAAGATAAGTGCGGGGGCCGTTGCGAATCCGGGGATCGCGATGAATATGGGTGACAGGAAAATAGCTATCAGGAACATAAGACCTGTAACGATAGCCGACAGACCTGTACGTCCGCCTTCGGATACACCAGCGGAGCTCTCTACGAATGTAGTAGTCGTGGAGGTACCGAGAACAGCACCTGCACTGGTAGCTATGGCATCAGCAAGCAGTGCCTGCTTAATACGGGGAAGCTTACCTGATTCATCCAGCATGCCTGCCTTGTTCGCACATCCGATCAGAGTACCGATAGTATCGAATACGTCAACGAACAGGAATGAGAACATGATAATGATGAAATCAAGTATGCGGAAGTTCTCAAATGCAGCACCTGAGAAGCACTGTCCGAAAGTAAGTCCCAGAGCAGCCAGATTGAAGTTGCTCCAATGAGGAAGAACCGACATGCCGGTGTAAAGACCGGTAAGTTCACAGATGATACCGAGTACCCATGTGATGAGCACGCCGATCAGGATCGAACCCTTAACCTTCTTATAGTGAAGGATGGCGATAACAAATGTACCGATGATAGCAAGCAAAGCACAGATACCTACGTTGGTGAAGTCTTCCTTAAAGCTTACAAGTCCTACAAGAGTTGCATCGTTATTAACAACGATGGAACCGTTCTGTAGACCGATGAATGCTACGAAAAGACCGATACCTACTGATACGCCCTTCTTCAGAGTCAGGGGGATAGCGTTGAATATAGCCTCACGTACATTGGTGACTGAGAGGATCACGAAAATGATACCTTCAACGAATACTGCAAAAAGAGCAAACTGCCATGAGTATCCCATTGCACCGCATACGGTATATGCGAAGTATGCGTTCAGTCCAAGTCCCGGCGCAAGTGCGAAAGGATAGTTAGCCAGGAGAGCCATGCATACGGTACCGATGAATGAGGCCAATGCAGTAGCCATGAGTATAGCTGTCGGATCCATACCCGATGCAGCCAGTATCGAGGGATTCACGGCGAGGATATAAGCCATCGTCATGAACGTGGTCAGACCGGCTATGACTTCTGTTTTGACGTCTGTGCCATTGTCTTTAAGTTTAAAAAAGTTTTCCATCTCTTCCTCCTTAGATTTGGATGATTAATGAACGCATGCTTATGCGTTATTTACCTTCGTAGGTGATGACGGATTCCACATCATACCCGGCGAGCTTATCACGTCCCTTGAGACCTGCAAGTTCCATAAGGCAGATGATCTTCACCACTTCTCCGCCCAGTCTTTCAACCAGCTTCGCACTGGCTTCAAGAGTACCTCCCGTAGCGATCAGATCATCAACGATCACTACTTTCTGTCCGGGTGCTATTGCATCCTTATGCATCTCTATGGTTGCCTTACCATACTCAAGATCATAATCCTGAGATACGGTCTCACACGGGAGCTTACCCTTCTTGCGTACCAGTATAAAAGGTTTATGTCTCTCGTATGCCAAAGGTGCTCCGAGTATAAATCCACGTGACTCCGCTCCGACTATCACATCAAACTCAAGTCCGGTCAGGAGCTGATTCAATTCATCAATGGCGAGGTGAAAACCATCCGCATCCTGCAGAACTGTGGTAATGTCTCTGAACATGATACCCGGCTCGGGAAAATCCGGTATGGTTCTTACGTATTCTTCAATCTTTTTCATGTAATTTACCTCACAATAAACTCACGAATTCACATTAGCATAGGCCTGATTTTCAGTCAATCCAAAACATCTGTTATCAGCCCGGATCAGGCGTTTTTGAGATACTCTTTTACACGCAATGCATCGGTATAACCTTTTCGATACATACGGTTCAAAACCGTCACGTCCTTGCTCAGTGTTTTCAGATTACTGATATCGTCGGGAGCGACTATGATGAGCTTACCCTCTTCCTCAAGCTTCAGCGCATATTTAAGCTGCTCATTATACACATCACATCTGACTTTAATGGCATCTGCCGCATACGGAAATCTCAAAGAAACCAGCTTCGATACATGCAGGTCTGTCCTGGGCTTGCGGAACGCTTTCTTCGGTCTGGTCAGTATTACGATCAGTTTATCGCATCCGAGCTCAAACGCCTTTTTTATCGGTATGGGATCGCTGATCCCACCGTCAAAATACGGTTTTCCGCGGAAAACATACGGGCGGTTTACCCCCGGAACACAGCTCGAAGTCATCAATGTCTCATAATGATCCCTGCTCATGTCATCCTTGTCGAAGTACACGGGCTCTCCGGTGAAAGCATCGGTCGTCACTATGATAAACTTGGCCGGGTTATCCATAAACTGGTCAAACGCAAAAGGATTCTCTCCCTCTTCGCTCGACAATGTTCCGTATATGTATTCGAGATTGATATATGAACCGGTTTTCATCATATTACGCAGGCTCATATAGTCCTTGCGAAATATGTACTCGGTATAGAATCTGTAATTGCGGCCTCGCTGTCCTGCCAGATATGAGGCACCATTGGCAGTGCCTGCGGAAACTCCTATAAAACAGTCAGCCATAATATGCTGATCCAGGAGATAATCCAACACTCCCGCGCCGTATATCCCGCGGGTACCTCCACCTACATCAATGATTCCCAGCATATTGCTCATAGCTACATAACCACCTGATTTTTACCATGGTTTTTGCCATAGTATAGTTTTTCATCGGCCTCATCGATAATGGTACGCAGAGGCATGAAATCCTTATACTCCGCAACACCGAAAGTAGCGGTCACACTGAACGAACCGTCATATTTGTTCTTCATCACGGTCTCCTCCAGCTTCCTGCGGATCCTGTCCGCTACGAAATATGTCTCCTGCTTATCTCCATGGATCAGGAGCAGGAACTCCTCTCCGCCCCATCTGCAGGTATAATCGCCGCCTCTGACCTCCTGTGTGAGCAGATCGGCAAGCGTGATCAGAACCTTGTCTCCGATATCATGTCCGTATGTATCGTTGATATGCTTGAAATCATCGATGTCCAGCATAACGAGACAGCATTTCTGCGGAGTATCATTACTCAGTTCCAACTCATCACTCATAAACCTGGTCATGCTTCTGCGATTCAGGAGCCTGGTCAGCGGATCATAGCTCGCCTCTATGCCGAGCTTCACATTCTCTTTCTCCAGGAGCTGCTCCATATATTTCGTTTCAAGAGCAAACAATGTGGAGAAAGCAAGCTGCAGGAGAAAGGCGATCAGTATGT
>CAMONC010000189.1 GCA_946620235.1 uncultured Lachnospiraceae bacterium
TTATTGAAGCGTATCAGTTTGAGAGCATAAATTACACCGCCTATAGTGTAGATCACACCTCCGGTATACAGCCATACGAGAGTGGAAGTAGATACATGGCCGATAAGATGAGGCATGGCAAATATCACTACCCATCCCATCGATATATAAATGGCGGATGATACCCATTTCGGGCAGGTTACCCATATTAGTTTAAACATCATACCCGCAAAGGCGATCCCCCATACCACGGAGAGCAGGATCGTGCCTTCGTTGTCCATGGCACACACGCAGATGGGAGTATATGTGCCTGCTATCAAAATAAAGATCATCATATGATCGAGTCTTTTCAGACGCATTCCCGCTTCGCCGGCCAGATCAAAACAATGATATGAAGCACTGGCTCCGTAAAGAGCGATCATGCTCAGCATGAATACCGACAGTGCGATCAGATCACCGGCTTTTGCTCCGGATCCGGTTGCATGTATCAGAAGGACGGGAGTGAAGAGAATTGCTGCGATGCAGCCAATGAAGTGAGTGAGGGCACTCACGGGGTCCTTGGCACGGAAGTGGTTGCTTCCGTTAAGAACATTCAGGTTTTCCCCCGCGAAATTGATTATGTTAGCTGATGATGCGGTTGTGCTTACCATATGTCAAACCTCCGTATATCACGTTATCGGTTTTTGAAAAACTCTTTACAAGAATCATTATAACGTCTTTGAAAACGATGTCAAGAGTTTTTGAAAACCCTGTTAAAAGATTGTTGTTGTGTTGCCTGTGTTTCGGTGTTATGATTTTAATATCTCTCGCTTTTTCTCAGAGGAAGGATAAGATATGCAGATCAGAACAGAATACAAAACCGTGGAATTCGTGCTTCCGGCATATTCGGAGATACCCGGTGTCGGCCTTTTTCTCGAGCAGGTTTCCAAGTATATCAATGAATATCTTATACCTCTCGGAGAACCTGAACTTACAGGATCCATGATCAGCAATTATGTTAAAAAAGGTATAATAGCCAACCCTGTCAAGAAGCAGTACGGCAGAGAGCAGATCGCATACCTTATATTCATAGCTATCGCAAAGACGGTTCTTTCTCTGGAGGATATCACGACCATGATCGAACTCCAGCGTAACTATACAGATGTTGAGACCGCCTACGGATATTTCCGTGAGAAATTCATGGAGATCCTTGAGGCTGTGTTTGAGTCAAAGACCATAGATGCACTTTCGGGTGAGGCACTTATCGGGACTTTGGCACAGAATATTATGATCACTGCTGCACACAAGATTTATCTGGACATGACGTTTGACGGCATGAAAGGGGCGCGGATCGAGAATGAAGAAGGGTCATCATAATATTTCCGACAAGATCCGTAAAATGGGGACGGGTAATCTCATCGGTGCATTGCTCATGGCTTTGTTTTTTGTGTCACTGAGCATTGTTTTCTATGTATTTCTTAATGCTTCCATCAAAGAAAATATAATGGACCGGGATATGCTCATGGCCAAGGAGTCCATAGCTCTGTATGAGCGCTATCTGGCCAAGGGTATGGATCTGGTGGACTTTGAGAGCGATCAGATTTATTCAATGGTCAAAAGAGGTGTCGATCGGGAAGTATTGCTCACACATATGACAGCTGCCACCGGGATCGTGATGGAAAAATATGACGAGGACTCTACCGGCCTGTACGGATATATCAGAGGTGAGTATCTGGACGGATCCGGATGGATCCCCGATGATGATTATGATCCGACTGAACGGCCGTGGTACCGATCCGCGATGGTCAACCGGGGAAGACTGACTTTCGTGGATCCTTATCTGGATGCACAGACAGGTACGATCATGATGACACTGGTCAAGACTCTGGGCGGAAGTTCGGATGTTGTCGCTCTTGATATGAGCCTGACAGATATTCAGGAGATAACCGAGAGCCATTCTGATGTAAGCGATGGACAGGTACTTATGCTGGTGGACAGTTCGGGTACAGTGATAGCACACCCGGACAAAGGCGTGATCGGATTTAATTATTTGGATAACCAGCAGTCACTGGAGGGCTTCATCATAGGCCTTGTAACCCATGGGAAGACCGGTTATTTTGAGGCTTTGTTCGCCGGAGAACAGTATATGGTATATACCGAGAAATTGGCCGGCTACTGGTATTGTATCTCAGTGACCGAAGCAGGTGACAGCTTCCGTATACTGCATATATTGTTTGCGATCACAGCTATTGTGGTCATCATAACTCTGTTCATATGCGCGCTTCTTTTCATCAATCTTACTCAGGGAAAAGCCGATAACGACGCACTGAATCAACGATTGTCGTCGGCTGCGGATATCTATATGTCCGTTCATGATATAGATATAGTGAATGACACGGTTTATGCCATAAAAATAGACGATAAGGAGAATGATTATCTGCCGAATCCCGTGAAGGCACGAAAAGAGGTTCAGGGTATGGCTCAGGAACACCTGTATTCAGCCATGGATCTGCTGACCGATGAGATGTCCCAACCCATGATGCATGACTTTGTAAATCTGAGTACTCTCGATGAGCGTATGTCGGAAAGCAACACCATTACAACCGAATATCTCAACCATAAGAATGAATGGTGTCGTGCCAGATTTATATTATCCGAGAAAGATGAGGACGGCAGGATCACTGATGTACTGCTCCTGTTTGAGCAGATAGATGCAGAGAAACGTAACAGGGATAAACTGCTATATCTGTCCGAAACGGATGCAATGACCGGTATCAGCAACAGAGGCAGCGGAGAGCGTAAGATCAAGGATTACGTGACTCAGGGACAGTCCGGTATGTTCATGCTCATAGATATAGATAAGTTCAAGAGCATAAACGACAGCTTCGGACATAACGTCGGTGACCTGGTGATAATAGCCGTGGCACAGGCACTCAAGAATGCTTTCCGCAGTACGGATGTGGTTATGAGACTGGGCGGTGATGAATTTGCCGCATTTGCCAGAGGCGTCGTCGACAGGGAAGCAGCCGGTTATATAGTGGACAGATTACTGTCCAATCTGTCTGCGATCGATATTCCGGAGCTCGAAGGCAGAGAAATCCGGATCAGTGCAGGCGTATCGTTCTATTGCAGTGACACCCCGATCAGTTTCGATGAGCTTTATACCCGCGCCGACCACAGCACATATAAGAGCAAAGAGAGTGCCGGTACATGCGTGACATTCTTTGAGTAATATGATATATTTTTCTTTTGAGTGATCGAACACATTTTAATAAGAGGATTCAGACATGATTAACGTAGCAGTACTCGGATACGGAACCGTCGGAAGCGGAGTAGTCGAAGTAATTGAAACCAATAAAAAGGACATAGAGCGTAAGATCGGAACCTCGATAGAGGTGAAGTATATTCTCGATCTGCGTGATTTTCCCTGAGATCCGTATGAATCAAAAGTGATCCATGATTACGATCAGATAGTAAACGATC
>CAMONC010000190.1 GCA_946620235.1 uncultured Lachnospiraceae bacterium
GTATTACGCCGCAAAGCGTGAGAAGAACATGAACGAGTCCAGGATCAGGTATCTTGACAGGATGGTCAGGACTGCCAATATCATTGAGGATTCATCGGCTGATGATGAAGTGGGGATCAACAATACGGTTACTGTAGAAATCGTTGATGACGGAGAGATAGAGCAGTACAAGATAGTGACCACGATCAGGAGCAATTCCCTCATCGGATATATAAGCATAGAATCCCCTATGGGGAAGGCTCTTATGGGTCATAAGATAGGAGAAAGGGTTACTGTGCACGTTAACGATGATGTATCGTATGATGTAATAATAAACGATATTGACAAGTCAACGGATGATGCCGATGACAAGATTAGCCAGTACTAACGGTAGAAAATCATAGGATGGCTGTAATTGAACGTGTAACATTACTATGATATAATATGTCCCGATATACGTTTGAAAGTTAGTATTTTTATTCAGGTTTTCACGATCATATATGATCAGCGGATAAATTAGGAAAGGCGGACAACATAATGGCATTACTTGAAAAATGGCGTAAAATGGCCTACAACGAGACAGAGGATAAAAATAAACTCCAGAAACTGTGGGCTGATTATTTTGAGGTTGAAAAGGGCATTTACCAAAAGCTTCTGGCCGATCCGGATACGGTAGTCACAGGAACGGTTGCTGAGCTTTCCGAAAAATACGGGACAGACATCATGACAATGACCGGATTTCTGGATGGTATCAACGACAGTCTTGTTAAGCCTAATCCCATTGAAGAAATGACTGAGGATACAGAAGTAAGTCTCGGATTTGACAAAGAACTTCTGTACAAGAACATGGTTGCTGCCGGAGCTGACTGGCTCTACGGCCTTACCGAGTGGAATGACATTTTCGACGAGGAGAAGCAGAAAGAGCTGTACAAAGAGCAGAAGAGGAGTCAGACAGTCCGCCACGAAGGACCGAAGATCGGCAGAAACGATCCCTGCCCTTGCGGCAGCGGCAAAAAGTATAAGAAGTGTTGTGGTGCTGGCAGATAGGGGGACCCGCTTTGCGGTGGGACCCTGTCTGCACGCGGAGCCCTTTCTGCGAAGCAGAATCCAAATGGGCGACGCACCTTGTTTAAGGCAGATAGGAGATATATTATGAAAATCACATTAAAAGACGGTTCTTCGAAAGAATACGCTTCTTCGATGTCCGTTATAGACATTGCGAAGGATATTTCCGAAGGACTTGCAAGAGTAGCATGTGCCGGTGAGATTGACGGAGAAAGAGTAGATCTGAGGCATGTTGTCGATAAGGATTGTACGTTAAGCATCCTTACCTTTGACGATAAGGGCGGAAGGGATGCGTTCCGTCATACTACATCACACATTATGGCGCAGGCCATTAAGAGGCTGTGGCCCGATGTAAAGCTTGCCATAGGTCCTTCAATTGATGACGGATTCTATTACGATATAGACAGCGAGCGTCCCATCACTGAAGATGATTTTCCGGCTATAGAAGCCGAGATGAAGAAGATCGCCAAAGAGGACCTGAAGCTTGAGAGGTTCGAACTTCCGAGAGCCGATGCCATCAAGATGATGGAAGACGCCAAGGAACCCTATAAGGTAGAACTGATTCGGGATCTTCCGGAAGATGCCGTTATCAGCTTCTACAAGCAGGGTGATTTTACGGACCTGTGTGCCGGACCGCACCTTATGTCCACGAAAAACGTCAAGGCTGTCAAGCTTATGAAAGTTGCCGGCGCATACTGGAGAGGCAACGAGAAGAACAAGATGCTGACCAGAATCTACGGTACGTCCTACACAAAGGCATCGGATCTTGAAGATTATCTTACAAAGCTGGAAGAGGCCAAGAAGCGTGACCACAGAAAGATCGGCAAAGAGATGGGGCTCTTTATGATGGCTGATGAGGGCCCGGGATTTCCGTTCTTCTTGCCTAACGGCATGATACTTCGTAATGAGCTTATGAAATACTGGAGAGAGGTTCATTACCGCAACGGTTATCAGGAAATAGAGACACCTGTAATGCTGAACCAGTCACTGTGGATCACTTCCGGACACTGGGATCATTACAGTGAAAATATGTACACATCCATGATTGATGATGAGATGTTCTGCATCAAGCCCATGAACTGCCCGGGCTCAATCCTCGTGTACAAAAATCAGCCGAGATCGTATCGTGAGCTTCCTATCAGATATGCGGAGGTAGGCCTTGTTCACAGACATGAAAAATCGGGAGCTTTACACGGCCTTATGAGAGTAAGGGCATTCCATCAGGATGATGCTCATGAGTTCATAGCGATGGATCAGATCGGTGAGGAAGTTGAGCATATCGTTAAACTGATAAATGAAGTATATGAAAAGCTTGAGTTCAAATATACGATCGAGCTTTCAACAATGCCCGAAGATCATATGGGTTCGCTTGAGGACTGGGAGAAGGCAACGAACGGCCTGAAGTCTGCACTTGAGAATATGGGACTTCCCTACGAGATCAACGAAGGTGACGGAGCATTCTACGGCCCGAAGATCGACTTCCATGTTGAAGACTGCCTCGGAAGAGAGTGGCAGTGCGGAACTATCCAGCTTGACTTCCAGCTGCCGCAGAACTTTGACCTTAAATATACGGGTTCGGATGGTGCAGAGCATATGCCGGTTATGATTCACAGAGTTGTATTCGGTTCCGTGGAAAGATTTATCGGTGTCCTTACCGAAAACTGCGCGGGCAAGTTCCCCACATGGCTGTCTCCGATACAGGTTAAGGTACTGCCTATTTCAGATAAGTATTTCGATTACTCGGAAAAGGTTCTTGAGAAGTTAAAGAGTGCGGGCATCCGTGCCGAGATCGACACCAGATCTGAAAAGATCGGTTACAAGATCAGAGAAGCCAGACTTCAGAGAGTACCTTATATGCTCATCCTCGGACAGAAGGAAGAAGAGGCGGGCAATATTGCTGTAAGGAGCCGTTACCTCGGAGATGAGGGTTCCAAGGATCTTGATGCATTTATTAAGGACCTGCGGGTAGAGATCGATGAGCGTATAATGCGCAAAGAGGAAGTAAGTGAGCAGGCGGAAAAGTAAGCCGGTTGAAAATGAATCAGAATATTATCATCGCAACTTCAAAGATCAAGGTGTGTGAGCGCTTCTATGAACTGTGCGATTATTGCGGCTATGACCGTGAGTGGGCAGACGCGCTCTGGGGCGATATTGTAACCGATACACAGGTTTATGATGAGCTTGAATACTACATAGGCAACCACAGCCTTAAGGACTCGGTAAAGGTAAGCGGATACAGCCTTACGGATCTGTACGTATTTCAGATGGATAAGTATAACCTGATCAGGGAGATCGGCAAGAATCCCCGTGAGTGCAACAAGGAGCGCATGGTGCTTAATGCATTCCGGATGCTGATCGATATGAAAG
>CAMONC010000191.1 GCA_946620235.1 uncultured Lachnospiraceae bacterium
GTAAGCTGAGCAAGTAAACCGCGCTCACGTAATTCTTCGAATATTTCCATAATCTTCTCCTTTGGGGTAAATACCCGCTAACTCAAAACTTTATCCGCATTGCGGTTGTTTGTCAATTATTAACGCACCTATGATCGCCTGTTATCTCTACGTCTGTTGTATTTGATCACATATATGAGAATCCCCAGTACCAATACTATGGCAAGCGAAAGGATTGCGATCAATCCGAACAGCATAAGACCCGACATATTTCCCACAGAATCGTAAACGACCGGTTCCGAATCCGCTTCTCCGCGATCGATCTCAGTATATTCCATGTCACCGGTATCACCGGATCCCACGGACGTATGTGGAGCCGATGAGCCCTCACTGTATATGTCACCGTCCGGGACAACTTTCGGCAGATAATATACATCCGAAACCGTATCCAGGTTATACAGGTTATAGACCTTGAAGATGATATACATATCCCTGTCCGTACTCACGGGAACAGCTGTATGTATCGTATCGGTCAGTATGGAATCACCTATCAGCTGACCCTGATCATCCTGCCAGCGATATCGCTCCGACCATGTGGCTCCTCCATCGATCGAATAACTGTAATACAACATCCTGCTGTCGGGATCGGAAGCCGTAAGTTCAACATCAACCCAGTTTCCGCCTTCAGTCTGATAAGGTTCACCGTAAACAACGGACGTCTTATCGGGAGGCGAATCATCGGGACGTACTACATGAACCGGTACAGGCGTGGGATCATATTCAACATCCGAGTAATCCACTCCGAGTTCATCGGATTTAAGCCTGTAATACATGGCAACAGCAGTCGCATCAAGTTTACCGTACCTGACCGGCCAGTCATATGCATCATAGAAAGGTTCATCATTGTAATTATCCAGATGGCAGTGTTCTATTATAACTGCGGGGATACCGGCGAGATCGCCCATTCGCAGGACTCCGTAATAGTTCTGTCCCTTGCTGCCGAGTCTCGTCTTAATGCCCCTGTCATAGAGGCCAAGATCGGTCAGCTGCCTCATCTCGATCTTTGCAAAATCCATGCCGCGGGCATAACACTCGCCAAATGCACTGACCCAGCATTCCGCTCCGTACATATCATGTTCTGCCGACATATTGAAATGAAGACAGAAAAAGAAATCCGCTCCTACCTCATCTGCGTAATCTATACGCTCCTCGAGTGACATATCCACATCCGAAGTCCGTGTCATATAAACCTCGATGCCTTCGTATTTCTCAAGTTCATCGCGCATGGACTCCGCAACTATCATGGTCATATCTTTTTCCAGATATCCGTTATGATCAGCCCCCAGGTTTTCACCGCCATGCCCCGGATCTATGACTATTTTGATGGGTTCGGCAGTTTCAAGTGAAGCAGCAGAAGCAATGGTTGGTTTACATAATGATGCTACCATTACAATACATATTATAATGCCCGCATTTATCCCTGTATAAAAAAACCCGGCTCCTTTTAGGAGCCGGTTAATACTCGAATTAAATATCTTCGTCATCCGGTATCGAATTCCTCCCGGAAGGTATACTTGCATTCACATTCGACACATCCTGCATGATATCGGCATCAGGATGCAGCTCCGCTTTATTGGATGTAACCACATCATGAAGTGTAGCCATCGATTTGATGAATTGATCATAATGTGCAGTGGTAGTATTCATAGTAGCCGTCATGAGCGAATCAAGATGCTCAAGCATATCATCCAGATACTGCATAGCAGCATCCTTTACATTATTAGCCTCTATAGCGGCATTATCAAGGATCTGCTGTGCCTGTTCAGATGCCAGAGTAACGACTTCATGTGCCTGTGCATAAGCCTGTTGCATGATCTCATGCTCATTGATCAGCTGATTGGTCTGTGCGGTTGCATCTTCTATAAGCTTATCAGCTCTCTCACGAGCCTTATTGAGGATCTCCTCTCTCTGAGAAATGACCTTCTGATACTGCTTGATCTCATCGGGGGTCTTGTTACGAAGCTCACGAAGGAGTTCGTCGATCTCCTCTTTATTTACAATAATATTGATCTTGGATAAAGGCTGATACTTGCAACCGTCAATATAGTCCTCGATCTCTTCTATCAACTGTTCGATCTTACTGCTCATTGGTTAATGGCTCCTATATTCGATCCCGTATTTTTCGTATACTCTCCTGGCAACCTGCGGAGGTACACTCAGACTGATATCACCGCCGTAACTCGCAATCTCCTTAACCACAGAACTGCTGAGATATGCATACTGCAGGCTGGTGGTCAAAAACATCGTATCTACTATGTCGTTGGAGAACTTGCGATTAGTCTGAGCGATCTGAAGCTCATATTCAAAATCGGTTACCGCTCTCAGGCCT
Organism: uncultured Lachnospiraceae bacterium; assembly: GCA_946620235.1. Taxonomy (GTDB): domain Bacteria; phylum Bacillota; class Clostridia; order Lachnospirales; family Lachnospiraceae; genus XBB2008. The sequence continues at coordinate 2,369 of CAMONC010000191.1, forward strand.
CTGATCAGGACATGTATATCCTTATCGAGAGCATACTGAAGAGTGAGTCCGCTGAAAGTTTCAATATGAACATTGGAAATATCGGACGTCACTTCCTTTAACATATTAACACGTTCATCAACAGAAAACAACGAACTCTTTGCCGAATTGACAAGCACGCTGACATAGAGTTCATCGAAGATATCAGCTGCTCGATGAATGATGTCCAGATGTCCGTAAGTAACAGGGTCAAAGCTGCCGGGATAGATTGCCGATTTCATGATTGTCTCCTTAGCCATACGTGTTTGTTAGTCTTGTAGCACTTCTCTTTCAGTATATCAAAACCGCAATCGGAGGCAAAAGAAAAATCGGTATCAAGAAGAGCCTCCACAACGATAACGGTATCATCATTCACATAAGGCATGCGTGATAAAACAGCCAAAAGTCCGGGTTCCAAGCCTGCCTCATAGGGCGGATCCGCAAATACAACATCCGCACTCTTCTCATGGATCAGATTAAGAGCGGAATATGCGTCCTGTTTAAGCACGGTTGCTTTGTCTTCAAGCTTTGTAAAATGCAGATTATCCTTGATGCATTGAATGCATGCGGGATCATGATCGATAAAATATGCATGTGCCGCACCACGGCTCAAAGCTTCGATACCTATACCGCCCGTTCCGCTGCACACATCGATAAAAATGCCACTGGGGATGTAGGCCTGGAGCATATTAAACAGGGTTTCCTTTATTCGATCGGTTGTCGGGCGCGTATCCATGCCCTTCGGAGCTTTGAGGGGCATGCTGCGTGCACTACCGGCTATCACTCTCATAATGTATACCTATATCTATATACGTATTTTCGTTCCTTTAGAGTCGCGGGTTCCAAGCTTGAGTTTCATGAGTTCTACGGTCTTGCCGTTATACTCGATGGTCAGGTCTTCCTGCCCGATCTGTGTATAATACACGTTCTCGACCTTGTCACCGGGAGCCAGTTTCATACCGCGTACACCTACGGCGGTCTTCTTTTTCTCCGGAATGG
>CAMONC010000192.1 GCA_946620235.1 uncultured Lachnospiraceae bacterium
GCGCAGCCCATGCCACCACCGATACACAGTGTAGCCAGACCCTTCTTTGCGCCTGCCTTCTTCATCTCGTGAAGCAGAGTAACCAGGATACGTGCTCCGGATGCTCCTACGGGATGTCCGAGTGCGATAGCACCACCGTTGGGATTCAGCTGCTTGTCCACGTCTATGCCGAGGTCCTTGCCTACTGCTACGGACTGAGCCGCAAATGCCTCGTTAGCCTCGATGATATCGAAGTCTTCGATCTTGTAGCCGGCCTTAGCCATGACCTTGCGGGTAGCTGCAACAGGTCCGATACCCATGATAGTAGGATCAACGCCTGCAAGAGCACCTGCCACAAATGTAGCCATAGGTGTTACGCCAAGTTCCTTCGCCTTATCCTCGCTCATGATAACGAGAGCTGCAGCACCGTCGTTGATACCGGATGCGTTACCTGCGGTAACAACACCGTCGGGATTAAGGGGCTTAAGCTTTGCAAGGCCTTCGATGGTAGAACCCGGTCTCGGTCCCTCATCGGTATCGAATACAACGACTTCTTTCTTTTTCTTAACTTCTACGGGAACGATCTCATCCTTGAACGCGCCGTTCTCGATAGCCGCACATGCTTTGGTCTGGCTGCGGAGTGCGAACTCGTCGAGTTCCTCTCTGGTCAGATTCCACTGCTTGGCTACGTTGTCGGCGGTAGTGATCATATGATAATCATTGAATGCATCCCACAGAGCATCCTTAACCATGGTATCCACGAGAGCACCCTGGCTCTGGCTGGGCCATGTCATACGATATCCGTATCTGCCCTGAGGAAGTGCAAAAGGAGCCATGGACATGTTCTCCATACCTCCTGCTACTACTACATCGGCATCACCTGCCATGATCATCTGAGCTGCCTGGTTAACACAGTTAAGACCTGAACCGCAGACTACGTTGGTAGTAACAGCGGGTACTTCGATAGGAAGTCCGGCTTTGATGGATGCCTGTCTTGCAACGTTCTGGCCCAGACCTGCCTGAATAACGCAGCCCATGTATACATGCTCTACGTCCTCAGGTTTGATACCTGCACGCTTGATGGCCTCCTTGATAACGATAGCTCCGAGTTCAGCTGCGGGAGTGGTGGAGAGTGATCCGCCCATGGTACCGATCGCGGTACGACAAGCACTGGCAATAACTACTTTTTTTGACATGTTAAGTCCTCCATAAAATAGATTGTTAGATGTGTATGAGATGTTTGTTAAATTTTTGTCACACAGTAAGCTTTATTATATAATAAGAAAGGGGAAAAAGCAAGAACTCACGCTAAAAAAGCCGAAACAGAACTCACGAAAAAAGTACGTCCGATCCTCAGACGATCAGTCGCATGTCACCAGTCTCATCTGCCCGTCCGCATAATCGATACGGTACAGCTTCTCATATTCAAATTTTCCGGATCCGCACATGTCATCCAGATATGTGTCCGTATACACCTGACGGTCCACATATAGATAATCCGCATGTGTCTGCGACACTGCGTTGATAAACACATCCTCGGTCGTATCCTGAATATCCAGCGACGGGCATATGACCGATACGGGTGATGCTTCATAAGCCACATAGGCATCCTGAACATAATAATACGCACCGTCTCTGACTCTGCATATCCTGAGTCCCCTCTTCAGATCCGGAACCTGCGAGCCTGTGGGCTTGTCCTGAGACATGATACCGTTCTCCTCATCCCAGATCACGTTGAGGAATCTGTCGGATTCATCTTCTATGAACTCATTCCTGGTCTTCAGTTCATTTTTCAGCTCCTGCCTGTATCCCATCAGGCCTCTGTAAGCCTCCGGAATATTGGTCAGCACCAGAACAGTGAGGAGAAAGACCTTCACAGCCAGAAACTCGATATCCTTCATCATCCACAGCCACGTGATGAACAGCATGCACCCTATGATGAACGGTGCCCCGTATCTCTCGATCGAAGCTATCATTCCCTCCGCATCCAGATACTGAGTCTCCAGTGCGAAAATAGTCAGATGTGCTATATAGATGAGTACATAATAGATCACTCCGATAACCGGCAGAGCAACACATACAAACGTTCCTCCTTTTCCGCGAAGGATACCGAATACCCTCATAAGCAAGAGTAGGATCGTTATCAGTCCCAGCATCATCGCCGGTGAGAGATCGAACCAGGTATGGCTGACATGTACGGGTTCACTCAGAAATGCCCTGATGAAAGCAGCACCGAATTCATTCTTGTAAGGTGACAGGCCATATCTGTCCGTGGTTATATAGGTGACCATGGTGGTGGTACTCTGAGTCACGCGTCTGTTTATCAGGCAGAAAAGCATCCAGCTCGCCCCGGTCACAGCCGGCAGAATGAGCATTGAAAACATGCGCAGAACTTTCGTTTTTGTGACATCTGTCATATTTAATAATTTAAATACAAACCATATCACAACCCCGAATAATGCCCATATCATGCCGGTCGATTTCGCTATCACAAGAACAGCCAGAAGAACGGAGGTACGCAACTGTCCGGCTTCCTCATCCACAGCACTTATCAGCACACTGCCGAAAAGAAAGGCCATCGACAGATCAGCACAGAATCCGCCGTACCCAAATATATCTCCAATTCCGGCAAAGCCCCATGCAGCCAGAGCCAGCAACGGACTTATCCATGCCTTCCTGCCTTCTATTTTCTTAAAGCAGGGCATGATGAACGAGAGATTAAACAGATAATATCCCGTAAATGCCAGGCTCTCCCTGAACACATGCCTGTCCATATGTACGAGATACCATTTGGCAAGCTGAACCGCCGGAGGATAATCCCCGTACGCGGCGGATACATTTGCATACTTTGCGGCGAAACCGTGCAGATAGTACAGGCTCTTCAAGTCGCACGCCCAGTAATTGATATCATCCCACCAGGTGACGATGCGTGCGCTCTGCGTAAGCGGTATCGCGATACAAAGAATGAGATAAGTAATGAAACCGGCAGAAAGAAGATTCTCCCGGGCATAAACAATGAACCCGGCAGCGCCATCTCTCCGCCACACAACAGCCGTAAATGCGATCGCCGCAAGCGGCATAAGTACATCTATGAAATTCAGTGCTCTTCCGTATGCCAGCACATACAGTACGAGAATGAGCCCGCACCATACAAACGGCAGCATATCGCTTAGGGTAACCTTAAGCAGATATCCTGCCGTGAGTGCTATCACCAGAAAAGATATGCAATGGATCAATGCTATCATTCTTCAGGTTCTATCAGTCCGTATGAATTGTTCTTTCTCTTATATACCACGTTAACCTGGTCGGTATCGGCGTTCATGAATACATAGAAGCTGTGTCCGAGAAGTTCCATCTGTACGCATGCATCTTCGGGATACATGGGCTTGATATCGAATTTCT
>CAMONC010000193.1 GCA_946620235.1 uncultured Lachnospiraceae bacterium
ATGCATTCCGGAGGAGAAACGATGACAGCATCCTTGCCGAATCTACCGAAATAGTCTTCGAGCTGGCGCCTTGGCCAGTTGAAATAGAATGTGTTACCTTCTCTGCGCTCTACATCCGGTCTGTTCTTTGTGATCATATGGAACCTGTGGATGCCGCGGTCGTTCATGACCACTTTTGCTTCAATATTTCTGGAAGCAGACTGAGGGTTACGTCTTGCTACCTCATTTAATTCTGTCAGGATATTCTCATCAATCTCAAATGTGTCACTTGTCACATAAACCGCCCTTAATCTTGAAACCCTGAATGTTCTGGGCTGCCCGAAACGATCATCGGTACACAGCAGATAGTTGCACTGTTCTTCTTTTGATGCCGCGATCATATAAGGCCTGATGGTGAATACCAGGTCGGGTGAACTGGTCGAGGAGAACGTGATGATACGGTTGCTCTTAATGGCTTTGTTCAGGTCATCGAATGTATCGCGGAAGATGATCATCTCACGGTTGCTTCTGGAGATGGACAGATACGAGCTCAGCATGTCGTTGATATATTGAGAAAGTGATACCTTCGCGAGCATGTTGTTCTCTATGGAGCGCATCACATCCAAAGACCTCCCGCTGACGGTCAGAGTGATAGTGGCATTTCGCCCGGAACGGTATTCGCCGGATTTCATATATGTGTTGATGATCTTGTCTGCTATGGCATTTGCATCCTGATCGGTGATGGATGAATACTCGCTGAGATCGGAGAGTATGGTATCCAGCAGATGTTTCTTTTCCTCCCGGTACCGGTCGAAGTAGTTGACCAGGAGTTCTTTCAGGAATGCGTTCAGATTGACCGATCCGTCATTCTTGGTGAAATCAAAGAGTTCTGCGTCGTTCATAAGGCGCGATCTCATTTCTTCAGGTATGTAGATCTTGTATTTTTCTGTCATGGCGTTCCTCATAAACCCTATAATGGGGTTACAGATTGATAATAATCAACATAAATATGCAAATTCTTGGTAAAAAAATGGGGTTACAACACAAACCGATTTCGCTTCTTTTTATCTCCCCAATTCTGTTATACCATAAAACCACAAAAGCACAAACAGCAAACCATACACTGGACTGTTAATCCAAATAGTATATGTGCTTTGTATAGTCTAAAGACACTGACAGCAATTAATGGATGGCTTAGTGGATAAGCGCGTGACTCCAGGTCACGAGTACGCGGGTCCGAATCCCGTTCCGGTTGTGTCTTGTATGGCTGATCATCCGTCTTGTGGTTGTTTCGAAGAGGAGAGAAGAGAAGAGATGTTTTTGAATAATTTAAAGAAAGAGGCTAACACAACTTATACGGAGAACGGTGCGGTAACATACAGAAGCACTCTGTCTGACTGCCTGGATCTCTTTGCAACGATAGGAGCCCTGCGTAATGCGGACGAGTCTGATATCGTATCCCGGTTCATCAAGGCATATGCTGAAGATGCTGATATCGCTATGAAGACAATGTTCTTTGCACGTGATATCAGAGGCGGCCTGGGTGAGAGAAGGGTGTTTAAGACCATCCTTGCTTATCTGGCGGTGAATGAGCCTGAGTCTGTGCGCAGAAACATGGCATATATCGCTGAGTACGGCAGATTCGATGATCTGCTCGCACTTATCGGTACTCCCTGTGAGGCTGACATGATGACCTATGTTATGGAACAGCTTGATAAGGATGTGCATGCCCTGGAGGCAGGTGGGAATGTATCGCTTCTGGCTAAGTGGCTTCCTTCCGTTAACGCAAGCAATGCCGATACTGTGAAGAATGCGAAGAAGATCGCTAAGGCTATGGGTATGAGCGATGCTCAGTACAGAAAGACCCTGACTGCACTTCGTGCTCAGATCAAGATCATAGAGAATAACCTCCGTGAGAAGGATTACTCTTTTGATTATGAGAAGCAGCCTTCCAAGGCACTGTATAAGTACAGAGCGGCTTTTCTTAAGAATGATGCCGACAGATACAATGCCTTTTTGACTAAGGCGGAAAAGGATACTTCCATAATGCATACCGGTACGCTCACTCCTTATGATGTGGTAGCTTCCGTAATAAGCAAGGGCAGATCTGCGAATGGCATCACCGAATCAGAGCGTCATTCCATGGATGTGACATGGAAGTCCCTGGAGGACTACGCCGGTGCAGAGAATGCTTTGGCCGTAGTGGACGGTTCCGGTTCCATGTACTGGGGATTTTCTGCCTATCTGCCCGCGGCGGTAGCCCAGTCTCTGGGCATCTATTTTGCAGAGCATAATAAGGGTGCGTTTAAGGGACACTTCATCACTTTTTCATCCAATCCACAGCTCGTTGAAGTAAAGGGCAGGGACATAGTTGAGAAAGTGAAGTACTGCATGAGCTATAACGAGTGTGCAAACACCGATATAGCTAAGACCTTCGACCTGATCCTGAAGACTGCTGTTCAGAATAAGGTTAAGCAGCAGGATATGCCGGAGAAACTGTATATCATATCCGATATGGAGTTTGACTCCTGTGCAGGTAATGCTCAGATGAGTAATTTCGAGTATGCCAAGGCAGAGTATGCAAGATTCGGTTATAAGCTGCCTCAGATCGTATTCTGGAACGTGGCGAGCAGGAATGTTCAGCAGCCTGTGACAGCAAACGAACAGGGTGTGGCACTGGTATCCGGATGCTCTCCTCAGATCTTCTCGATGCTGTCTAAGGATACGCTTGATCCATATGCGTTCATGATGGACGTGGTGTACTCCGAGAGATATGCAAAGATAGTAGCGTAAATTAATAACGTAATGTATAGGCACTTTTTGAGTGATGCAGCCTCACGAAAGTGGGGCTGTATCCGTACAGGTGACAGGTATCTGGCAGGTAGGCATAGTTCCTTAAATGTTAACAATTCTTCATAGTTTTTTAATGGCTTATATGATATGCACATGTTAGATTATAGGTACGACGTGCCATATTATACATGAGCATTTGGTACTAATCTTCCAGCCAGATCTCATCCCCTGCGGGCACGATATAGCAAGGCTTCTCTGACACACCGATTCAGAGGAGCCTTTTTGAGTCCGTTCTATCGGACACAATATCCCTTAAGATTGAATCATAGGATATATGGAACCGGCCTCGACCGGGGCTGGGGTAATCCGTAGAATCCACGAAAAAGCACGTAATATCAGTATTTGGGAGGGAAATTATGTCGTATATAGAATGGTGCGAGAGTATCGTAAAGGAACTTTTGGCAGATGAGTGGTATCAGCAGAAATCGTCCAGAGAACGGATCCTTGACCAGATAGTGGAATTCGCAGAGGATCTGAGATACTACTATAACCATAGAGAACGACCGGAGGATATCGCCGGAAGATGGTGGGCGATAACACT
>CAMONC010000194.1 GCA_946620235.1 uncultured Lachnospiraceae bacterium
TGGTTGCGGCATCCATATGGAGCCTGATAGTTCCCGCTATCGACCAGTCATCGGATATGGGGAGCCTGGCTTTTCTCCCGGCGTTTATAGGATTCTGGATAGGTATACTGTTTCTGCTTCTGCTGGATCATGTCATACCTCATCTGCACGTAAACGAGGATAAGGCGGAGGGACCGCACAGCAACCTGACACGTACCGCCATGCTGGTCCTTGCTGTTACGCTCCATAATATCCCGGAGGGCATGGCTGTCGGCGTGGTATATGCCGGTCTGGTGAGCGGATCATCCACCATCACTGCAGGCGGAGCATTGGCACTTGCTCTCGGGATCGCGATACAGAACTTTCCCGAGGGAGCCATCATCTCCATGCCGCTGTATGCCGAGGGGCGCAGCAAGCCGAAGTCTTTTATACTCGGTGTCTTATCGGGTGTGGTGGAACCTGTTTTCGGCGGACTGACAGTCATCCTGGCCGCTCTGGTAGTACCGGCGATGCCTTATCTTCTGTCGTTTGCGGCCGGTGCGATGATGTATGTTGTAGTAGAGGAACTGGTGCCGGAGATGTCCGAAGGCGAGCATTCCCATCTGGGAGTCATCGCTTTCGCCATCGGATTCAGCCTGATGATGGCATTGGACGTGGCACTGGGATAGATTTATTATGAGAGGAGTAGTTATGAAAAAACAAACAAAGATCATCATTCCCGTCGTTGCCGTACTTGCGGTGATCGCCATTCTGGCAGGTGTGTATTTCGCACTCGCACCCAAGGCACAGCAGGGATCAAAGAGCGTTACGGTAGAAGTGGTTGATGATAAGGGCACCACCAAGCCTTATACCATCAAGACCGATGCTGAGTTCCTCAGCCAGGTTATGGACGAGCTCACCGCTGAAGGTGATTTCTCGTATGAGGGCACAGACGGTGATTACGGTCTCTACATCACTGCTATCAATGGCGTGACCGCAGATTATGATGCCGACGGCGCATACTGGTCCATACTGGTGAACGACGAGTACGGTATGTTCGGTGCCGACTCACAGCCTGTAGCCGACGGAGACGATTTCAAGTTCGTGTATGAGGTTTATGCACAGTAATACCGTGTCAGACACAAAAGAGCATAAAAAAGTATTCAGCGTTATGGATATAGCCACGATAGGAGTGATGGCGGCGTTACTCGAGGTAGTCAAGGTCGCTCTCCAGGCTATACCCAATGTTGAGCTCGTTACGCTTCTTATCATCGTGTTTACGTTATACCTGGGTCCCAAATCGCTTATAGCGGTTTGGGGCTTTGTGGGTATGGAATGTGCTGTCTACGGACTGGGATTGTGGACTATCATGTATGTCTATGTGTGGCCCATACTTGTCCTGATCACATGTCTGCTCAGAAAGCACAGATCCTCACAGTGGCCGTTTGTGATCCTGGCGTCCATGTTCGGCCTTTTCTTCGGAGCCATGTGTTCCATTCCGTATTTCTTTATGGGCGGTTATGCCACAGCACTTGCATGGTGGGTAGCCGGCATCCCTTTTGACATCCTCCACGGAGTTACGAATTTCATCGGTGCGGCGGTACTGTTTACACCTCTTATGAAGGCGCTTGACCGTATACGGAGATTACAGCCGCAGTCCTGAAGCGGTGCACAGACGATCGCAACCGCAGTAAGCTTGACAAGTCAGAACGGCCTGTCTATAATGAAATACGGTTAGCTAAGACTAACCACACTCATGTTTTTGTGCCGGCCGCATATAAGTGATGGGAGATGAGTAGAATGACGGAATGGTTAACGGCTAATATCGCAAATATCATAATAACTGCGATGCTGGTGATCGTAGTTGCCTGTATCATACGTAAGCTGATCCGTGACAGGAAGCACGGTATCTCTTCGTGCGGCGGTAACTGTGCCCATTGCAGCTTATGCGGAACCTGTCATCACGGACAGAAATAGATGAAGAGTTCATAACCGAAGGAAAATTCCTCCTTAAACCCCGGATTATACATATCCGGGGTTTTCTGATAGAATCTGTTGTTGGAAACATTGATTGCTTGCACGGAGACTGAAATATGAAAAAAGGACTTATTCTGGAAGGCGGAGCCATGCGCGGCATGTTTACATGCGGAGTCATGGATGTGTTCATGGAGCACGGGATCGTGTTTGACGGAGCGGTGGGTGTATCGGCCGGAGCGGCTTTCGGCATCAACTATAAATCCCACCAGATCGGCAGACCTGTCAGATACAACAAGAAATACTGCAATGACAAGCGTTATGCCAGCATGAAGTCGTTAATCACCACCGGCGACCTGTACAATGTCGATTTCTGCTATCATACATTGCCCTTTGAACTCGATGTATGGGACACCGCGACATTCTATGCGGACCCCATGGAGTTCTATTGTGTGGTGACGGATGTCAGAACCGGCATGCCGGTATATCACCGATGTGATCACTCTCCCGCTGAGGATATAGAATGGATCAGGGCATCGGCATCGATCCCGATCGTATCCAGACCTGTGGAGATCAGAGGAAACAGGTACCTGGATGGTGGGATGTCTGATTCGATCCCGCTTAAGTTCATGGAGGATCGCGGCTATGACAGAAATGTGGTCATAGAGACGCAGCCCGTCGACTACGTGAAGAAACCCCAGCGCAATATGCATCTCGTGAAAGCCGCGCTGATCCGTTACCCGGGCATGGTACGCGCCATGCAGGACAGGTACATCATGTATAACGATGAGAAAGCGTATATCCGGGATCGCGAGAAGGAGGGCGAGGCACTGGTCATCAGACCGTCCGAACCGCTTAACATAGGCGCCGCAGAGCGTAATCCCGCCGAACTGGAGAGGGTTTATCTCCTGGGCAGGGTGGCAGCAGGCCGCAGGATAGATGAAGTGGAAGATTATCTGAAAAAGTGATACAATGTATCTTCGGATGTCGGCTGATGCTCGAGGCGAAGGAACACAGCCGTTCCGCAGAAGACAGGGAGCATGATCAGATGTTTGATGAAGAAAGTATGGAGATAGAATTACCCGGTATAGAGGATATGGGGGAGGTCCGCAAGGACATAGAGTTCCTGGAGAAGGAACTCATGAAGACTGTCGGTATAGACCAGAACCTCTATCTGGAATATGACGTTAAGCGCGGACTGCGTGACTCGGCGGGAAAAGGCGTACTGACCGGACTGACCGAGATCTCCGACGTGGTCGCATTCGACCTGCAGAACGGATACAAGATACCGGCGGACGGCTCCCTGTATTATCA
>CAMONC010000195.1 GCA_946620235.1 uncultured Lachnospiraceae bacterium
ATGATATGTCATATGCCCTGCCTGATTCACCGGATGTCAGCACTGACAGGATCGCTGAAGCGCTGTCAGCTACATAGAGATATGATCTTAGTTGTTCTCCCCTGCTCTTCATGATGATATCTTCATGTTTCAATGCGGATCTGAAGAACTGAGCAGTTGCACGATTATCTTTCTCAGATATCCCGGGGCCAAAAGTATGACATAATCTGGTTACAACAGTATTCAGATCATACCGGTCATGATATATGGCACACAGATTTTCACCGGCCTGCTTCCCCAACGGATAGCACGCTCTGGGATTCATGCTCTCCACATTGCCATATACCTCTCCCGACGATATATACAGAAATCCTTCTGCATCACTCTTAATAGCATACTCAAGCAATCTCTCCGTACTGAGAAGGCTGTTCATCAGTATCCCTTTGGGATCTTCCGCGAATGCTCCCGGATGTCCATATCCGGCTCCATGAATGATATAATCGAACCGCTCAGAAAAACCGAGCTCATCTGTAAGATCATACTTAAGGGGATGTGATTGAGGAAAACGGTCTGTAAGCTTCTGAGTATTGCGCCCAGCCGTAAACAGATCACATCCAAGCTCTGTCAAAACATCCGCCAAATATGAACCCACCAATCCGCTCGCACCTGTTAGCAGCACAGATTTCCCTGTTAATGCTGTTCCGTTAACAACAGATCCGGCTGTGGATTTGACGCTGTCTCTGTATATTTCGCTTTTGTAATAATCCGTATAGTTCATTTTCATTCAGGGGAGGATCGGATCAACCACGCTTATGGAAGTAATCTCCATTTTGGGAACCCTGTCACTCTCGGGTGGCATCTTCATATAGTCTCCGTATAACCGGCTAAGGTATAGATCATATTTCTTAAATCCTCGAAGAGTGTATCCGTCAAATTCCATATCTATCATCTCCCCGAAACACTCTCCGGGAAGACCATATTTGCAGCGCTTAGGATATTGATACATATAATGGCTTATCAGTTCGGTTTTCTTTCCTGCGACCGATGCGGCCAGTTTATTTCTCCATCTGAAATAGGTATCCTTGGATATCCTGCTCATGAGCGTATAGATACACCTTATAACGGGATTTTTCTCATTCTTCTTACCAACCTCAGAATATAATCCCTTTCGGATAAGAAAACATGCAAAATGGTGGATCCTGCGCGCAAACCATCCATCCGGCACATTATCCACCACAAAAATATCCAGAAAGATCCCATCATGAAACTTCTGATCTTCCTGACCAGCTCTTATATAGGACGTGTCATTACGTCTCATTTTTGCATAGCCCCATCTATATTCGGGATCGGTGATATAGTCCTGGAGAAAGAATCTCTCCGAATCAAGATCGCACTTGCATGCTTCTCTGAATTTCTCATACTCGGACCGGAGAAATATCACATCTGCATCATCATCCCAGGGAATGAATCCCTTGTGACGCACGGCTCCCAGCAGGGTACCTCCGTCGATAGAGTATCTTATATCATTCTTGCGACATATCCTGTCTATCTCTATGAGCATCTCCAGCTCAATCTTCTGAAGGATATGTAATTCATAATCCGTTAGTATATGTAATTCTCCGCTCATTTCAGCCAATCCGATCTTTTCGTTGTAAGCAAAGCCTTAAATATATCTATATCTTCAACAGTAGTGAGCTTGATATTCTTCTCTGATCCCATGGAGAAATAAACCGGATAGCCTAATTCGACCATAAGAGTACAGCTGGCAATGGAATTTGTTATACCTTTCTCAAGCGCTTCCTTGTGGATCTTGGTAAGTGTATCCAGTCTGAAACCTTGGGGAGTCTGGGTACGTTTAAGATTATCTCTGGGATAACTGCTCTTTGAGCTGGCTCCATCAGACGTCTCCAGCATCGCTTCGGCACAAGGGATAACCGTTATTGCGCATCCGTTCTTCTCTGTCTGAACCAGACAGTCTGATATGATCTCTTCGGATACCATGGGTCGGATTGCATCGTGGATCAGTACTATATCATCTCCATCATAATGCTCTGCCAAGCCCTGAACACCGCTCCGGATAGAACTTTGTCCGTTATTACCACCGGGGAATATGTATTTGAGTTTAGATATGTTAAACTGGGCGGCATATGCCTGTAACGTCTTTTCCCAGCCTTCTATACACACAACCGCAATCTCATCAATCCGGGGATGTCTCTGAAAGGCTTCCAGAGTATATACGATCACCGGTTTTTCATTTACAGTCAGAAATTGTTTGGGAATGTCCTGTCCCATTCTTTCACCGGCTCCGCCGGCTATGATCAGCGCTATGTTCATAGTAAAGATAATCTCCCTATATCAGTATTTCGGCTTATTATGCCAAATAATGAACCCCTTTCCAAAAATACAATGTTACTGTTCGTTACTGTTCACACCTTTTTTGGGGGGTGCAGTCTTTACAGTCGCTCTGCTGCATAGTAAAATCCGATCAAGAACAGTTCTCTTGATCGGATTATAACATTTTGGGCACAGCAAATATACTGCCTTTATGCAGATTTCAATAGTTCATCTACCGTATAGGGATCTCCGTCCATAAGTCGATATAACGCCTCATAAGGATCCTTACCTTTTCTTCGACACGTCTCTATGTATGTCCGTACTGCTGCAAAGTCCTCTGCATTTTTTACATCCCCGAACTGGCCGGATATCTTTTGCTTGCTCTTCGTCATTCTCAGACTCCGTTCGCTTTCGTTGTTTGTTGTCGGGAGCTCAAAATCATATATCCATCCGAAGTAGTTCTCCTTATATTCCTCAAGCTTGGCTATCGCATTCTTCTCATCGTTGTGGTAGTACCTGTTTCCGTCTGCCTCATATGCTTTGATTCCCTCATCCACATACTCCCGGAGTTTTTCTTCAAACCGATCCGTCTCCTCCTTTTCAAACTCTGAACCACCGGCTGCCCTGATCCGTTTTCGCTTTCCTACCATCTCTCCGATCAGTTCCTTAAGCTTCAGCGAATTCCTTCGACTTAATAAATCTGCTCTGTTCATCAATGAATATGATGGAATTGGCTATTGAATCCAACTGCCTGCTCCAGTCCCGTCCATACACGGTTTCCACAGGCACATCGCATCTGACAGTGATCCCCGTGTCATCCTCTTCGTTATAGGATCTGATCATTTCAACCAGGGTAGTCTTACCTGTAGCACTGTCTCCACGTATGACCGTAATA
>CAMONC010000196.1 GCA_946620235.1 uncultured Lachnospiraceae bacterium
CTTGTTCCTCTGTGCGCTGTAGATCTTATCTCCGGCCTTCAGGTTGGCCTTGGTGCGTATGAGTTCCTTAAGTTCACGATATCCCGCGGCTTCGATCGTATTGACGATATTATCGACACACTCGCGCTCGGTCTTGCATTCGCTTATGAAGTCGATATACTCGACCGCAAGCTTATCAACCTGTTTCAAAGTTTTCTTGTCATATGACTCCCATGCGTTTTTTCTTTCCATAATCGCTCCATTCGTTTTATTTAAGCCTTCAGGTTTACGTTTATCTTCTTGAGGTTTTCAATGACCTTATCAATGTTTGCCTGTACTTCCTCACCGGTCAGAGTCCTGTCATCGGCTACAAACGAGAATCTGACTGCGATGCTCTTTATATCGCCGGCATCATAGATGTCAATGACACGGGTCTTGCGCAGCTCGGCAATATGCAGATCATTCCAGCATTTCTCAATGGTCTCGAATCTGACTCCTTCGGGGATCACGAGACTCAGGTCATAATCAACTGCCGGGAATGACGACGGCTGTGTATAGGCAAACTCAGCCGGTTCGATCGCAAGCAGATCATCCATATCTATCTCAATGCATACGACATAGGCATTCTTTGCGATCCTGCTTCGGATGCTCGGATACAATGTATTGAGTTTACCTATTTTGTGACCATCTACCATGATCGCTGCCGTATTCTTCGGATGCTCCCATGCATGTGCTGTTTCGGTCTTGCTGTAGGATGCCTTCTTATGCTTGAGTTCATCCACGATAGTATTTATCATCTCAACAGCTTCCACGTACAGGTTCTTCTCTGTCCTGTCCTTGCTATAGAGACATACAGCCAGATGCCTGTGCTCATCGGCACATCCGTCGGGTTTTGTTCCCTCAAATACACGGCCGATCTCAAATATCTTATACTCTGTCGCGAAGTCCCTGTTCTGTCTGACAGCGGGAAGAATGCATTCCATCATGGATGTACGCAGGATACCGGTGCCCTTCTCCTCGGACGACTGTACAAGCTTCACATTGTCCTCGGGAGAAAGACCCAGATCTCTCATGGCATCGGGATCGCACCATACTCGGGTATGGATCTCATGACATGCATATGTCTTCACGAGCAGGTCTTTAACCGCATTCTCCTCTGCACGGCGTCTCGTGGTCTTGGCAGGAATGATCGGACTTAAGGTTGTCTTGATCTCAAAATTGTCATAGCCGTATATACGTGTGATCTCCTCCACAATGTCGGCCTTCATGGATACATCTTTGGTCGCTCTCCAGGAGGGAACTTTGGAAGTGAACTCGTCACCCTTCTGTGTGGTCTCAAAACCGAGGAGTTCGAGAGTAGTTTTGATCTGCTCCGAGCTGATATCGATGCCTGTATATCTGTCTATGAACTTCTTGTCGAATGATACTGTGATCTCGGGATATTTCTTAACATAAACATCCGTGATATTGGTGGTGCACATCATTCCGGGGTCCGAATCATAGAGCAGCTTTATAAAGCGTTTTACAGCCACAATAGTCATCTCCGGATCGAGAGTCTTCTCATATCTCGCGGATGCATCCGTTCTGAGAGCCATGCGTGATGCGCTCTTACGGATAGATACACCGTCAAAGTTCGCAGACTCGAGCATCACCGAATGAGTATCATCCACGATCTCGGAATCGAGACCTCCCATGATACCGGCGATACCGGTAGGAACCTCTCCGTCCCAGATCATCAGGGTATCGGTAGTGATGTCTCTCTCCTGTCCGTCCAGAGTAGTAAACTTCATATCGGAGTCGGGAGTGTCTACCACTATCCTGTTCATCTTGTCACCGTTAAATGCATGCATGGGCTGTCCGAGTTCCAGCATGATGTAGTTGGTGATATCGGCAAGCAGATTGATTGCTCTCATGCCGCAATAATACAGCCTGATCTGCATCTCCATCGGGCTGACGTTGGCTGTGATGTTTTCGATGCGCACGGAACTGTATCTGAATACCAGATCGCGGTTCCTGATCTCTACCGGCACCTCGGCATCTCCGACATAATCACTGTCCTTAACAGGCAGCTCACGGAGCTTCTGTCCGGTGAGAGCGGCAAACTCTCTCGCCATGCCATAATGTCCCCACAGATCGGGTCTGTTGGTCAGTGACTTGTTGTCCACTTCGAAGATCACATCCTCGATAGGGAAAATCTCTTTCAGATCCGTACCGTTCTTGAGAGACGAATCGAGCTCCATAATCCCGCTGTGATCATCGGAGATTCCCAGTTCCTTTCCCGAACAGCACATACCGAACGACTCTATGCCGCGCAGCTTGGCAGGTCCTATCTTCATATCTCCGACCTGACCGCCAACCTTTACAAAAGCTGTCTTGATGCCGACTCTCGCATTGGGTGCACCGCATACGACATCATATACCTGATCACCCGCATCCACCTTGAGCACATGCAGATGATCCGAGTCAGGATGATCCGCACAGGAGGTGATCTCACCGACAACTACATCTTTAATGTCACGGCCCTTATACTCTATGCCTTCTACCTCAGCTGTCGACAGTGTGAATCGGTGGATCAGCTGCTCTAAATCCTCACCTTCAAGATCAACGAAATCCTTGATCCAGTTCATTGATACGTACATATATCTTCTCCTTTAGGGTTCTAATCCAATCTTATCTGCTGACAAACTGTGACAGGGCACTTAAGTCTCCGTCATTGAATGTCCTGATATCCTTCACTCCGTACTTCATCATGGCAAGTCTGGTAAGACCGAGGCCGAAAGCGAATCCGGTATATTCAAAAGGATCCTCATCGGTATTGATGCCTCCCAGTTTAAGTACATTGGGATGGATCATGCCACAGGGGCACAACTCCAGCCAGCCGGAATTGCCGCAGGAAGGGCAACCCGTTCCGCCACAGTTCAGACACTTGATATCAAGTTCGAAGCCGGGTTCCACGAAGGGGAAGAAACCGGGACGCAGACGAACCGTCACCTCTCTTCCGAACACTTCGGAGAGCATGGTCTTCATGAAGTAGATCAGGTTGGATATCGAGATATCCTTATCAACCATCATTCCTTCCATCTGGAAGAAAGTATTATCATGAGATGCATCCACAGCTTCATTTCTGAAACATCTGCCCGGGAATACGGCTCTGATCGGACGACCGTTTTCCTTCAGTGCAGGACCGTATTTGCG
>CAMONC010000197.1 GCA_946620235.1 uncultured Lachnospiraceae bacterium
CACTATCCACAATATACCACCGGTTTATTAATCTGTCTTTTATCCTTTATTAAAATCAGATTAAAAACGTTCTTAGTTATTTCCAACCCTGAATGCCGATATCTCATTCTTAAGACCGTTCATGTCGCTGTCCAATACGTCGGCGGTTCTGCCCAGCCTGTCAACGCTGTCAAGAAGCGAATCTGCTATGCTGCTGACCTTGGATGAACTGTCTGACGTACTGTTTATGATCTCGGATATCTGCCTTACCGCAGATACCGCCTCCTTGCGTTCACTGTCAGCGAGCATGGCTGAGTCGGTTATCTTCCTTACTGCCTCGATAAGAACCTGCATCCTTTCACGTATCTTATCAAATACTTCTATAACACTCTCGACATCACCCTGTTGCTGCCTTACAACCTCTTCAGCGTGCTGTGCGCTCTCGACACTGATCCTCGAATGCCCGTCTATCTTACCTATCTTATCGTCGATCTCGACCGTGGCCGAAGATGACTGGTCGGCAAGCTGTCTTATCTCATCGGCAACCACGGCAAAACCCCTTCCTGCTTCTCCCGCCCGAGCCGCCTCTATAGATGCGTTCAAAGAAAGGAGATTCGTCTTGTTTGAGATCGCATTTATCGTCTCGACAAACTCGGTGATACTCAGGGCATCCTTCTGAAGCTTAAGGATATTCTCACCAACCCTGGCTGAGAGCTCTGATGTCTCGGCTGCTCTGACGGCCAGATTGTTGACCATGTCGGTACCTTCATTTATCATCTGCTCCGTATCCTGTATCGCTCTCTCGATCTCATCAACATCGGCATTTATCTCCTTGATGCGTTCCGAAAGATTATTGGTTACACTGATACACTCTGATGCATGCTCCTCCTGCCTTACTATTCCGGCATTGATCTCATCTATCGCCGCGCCTATCTGGCCCGAATAATCCGAAATGGCCGTGGATGCTTCATTTACATCACGGGCCGATCCTTCAAGGTTATATGCCGTATCCGACAGTTTATAGATCAGCTTCTTATTGTTCACGATCATATTAGAAGCGGAATTTGCAAGGAACTGGAATTCGTCCCTTCCCTTTGCCTTTACATCTACTGTAAGATCACCGTTTGCTACTTCGTCAAGCTTCTTTGAAATACGTTTCATGTTATTCTGAATGCCGGAAGCTATTATCGTTCCGATAAGAGCAGCCAAGACGGCTGCGACCGCCACCATTATGACCGTCATTGTCTTGATCGATTCCGCCTGTCCGGTAACTGTTGCCATGGGAATGAGCGCACATACAGCCATGTTATTGAACTCACTCTTTTTATACATATAGATATAGTCACTGCCGTTGTATGTTACATTCTTATATCCCGCTTCCATCTCGGGATCATAGAAACTCTGATTTGTAAAAACCATATCCGTAAGGACTGTTTCCGAATCCGGATCGATCGCAAATTCGGAACCGTCGGGCAGCACAAGCCCTACTGTGCTTCCCTTTCCGAAATCCATACCATTAAGGATATTGAATATGGTCTCCTTGTCCACATCAACTATGATATATGCAAGCTTTGATCCATCCTGTATCTGGAAGCTGTACAGATATCCGTTCTTATCAAGAGAAAGAGCATCATCAATGATATCATGAGAGGATACCCAGCGCGGAAGCTGGGACGGATCGTTGGTCTTTTTCAGCTCTTCAAGATACTCGTCATAAACACCCGGAAGCTTATCCTGAACTGCGGTACTGAGCATATCATACGCATTCTTCGTAACTATATGGATATCTTTAATGAAAGGATTGGTTGACTGTGAGGACATGAGCACAACTCTCTCATCCGAGTAGTATTTTCCCTTCTCGGCAGGCTTCTTCCCGGGCATACCGATAACATAACTCTCTATACCCGCATCCAGCATATATCTCATGGCTTCCGACTGAATGAAGGTATTGCTCATATCCAGATAATCCACAGCCATATCTATAGTCTGTGTTGTCGATTCTATAAATCTGTCATTAAGACCCTTTGCGGACTGACGGTATGATATATACCCAACCACTGCCATAAAAACCACCGGTATGATAAAGCAGGCAAATATCTTATTCCTGATACCCAGCAATCCGACGCGTTTCTTCTTCATGTGTAACCCTCCGCTTTGTTTATTGATCTGTAAAGATGTTTTATTTGGCTGAAAATATGACGTTCATATCACCGTCGTGATCGGCAATATGATTCTTTTGCCATGATATGTATATTCTATCACACATTATGCGTCAACTCTATCATTATTATTCTTTTCATCATTTTTCCGTTGTTTTACAGTAACATACTCATGAGATAAACACCACAGACCAATTTTCTAATCCCCTCTTCTATGATATAATAGACTCATGCTAGAATTATTAACTGTAGACGAGGTTGCAGAACGCCTTAAGATTAGCAAAAAAAGTACCTATAAGCTCTTCCACCGCCCTGACTTCCCAATTATCCGTATCGGAAGCAAGCTTCTTGTAAAGGAAAGCGATCTGGAAGAGTATTTAGACGATTATAAAGGTGGGAAAATCATATTATGAACTTATATATCTGTCCAAACTGCAAGAAAATCTATAAAGCAAATGGTAACAATAAAAAAGTAAAATGCAGCCAATGCTCCGTACCCACTCTGGATATGAACATCACAGATGATGAATATAATGCATTGGATTCCCTACAACGGCAAGAATTGAAGGATAGAGTCAGTAAGAAAATATTAGCACCAGATAATACACTTGTTAATAGTATTGACATAAATCGTGGAGAATCACCTAAGATGGTTCCCAAAACAAGCAAAACATCTTTCTTTGATGTCGATGACGATAAAAACATAATCCATGAACCCACGATAGAATCCGAGAATATTCAAAATGAGGACGTTCTTTTGGATAACTATACAATGTATTACTGTAAATGGTGTGATCAAATATCCAAATCCGATCAAACCAATCCCACCTGTGAGTTCTGTAAGCAGAAATTGGTTTCATTACACTATGGAGAAAAAGCATGGGCCGAGAAAACTGAAGAACAGAGGCAGACACTAATAAAAGAAGCAATGGGTATGTATGTACCCCAGTCTGGGGAACCTAATCCTAAAATAGTAG
>CAMONC010000198.1 GCA_946620235.1 uncultured Lachnospiraceae bacterium
ACTCCGTTATATGGCTGAGGATTTCAGGCATGCGCTCTATGTCAGTCAGCGCATTACCCGTCTCCAGAGAGTGATTTGCGTCGGCAAGCTCATATAATGGAAGACCCAGTTTTTCACATCTGTCTTCACAAAGTTCGTTTTCACACCACGGATCTGACAGGCCGTGGAACACTATCCCGCTTCCGTTCCGCAGGTGTGCAAAAGTCTCCGGAACCGGTGTGAACGCGATATGCCGGGCATTTATTCCAAGTTTCTTATCGTAATATGCCGCGACCGCTGTTCCTATGCTTTTCCCTATAAAAAGTACGTCCTTATAATCCGCAAACTCCACCTGATCAAGCTGCCTCGCAGTCTCATCGACAGCAAACTTAAAAGCCTCCCTCTTTGCATCGTCATCATTCATGACGTCACGGGCTCTCTTATTAAAAACATAAGAGACTTCCAGGAGCTCATATCCATGCTCTCTGGCCAGTCTCTTAGCATAATACAAAAGCGGTTTATCGCTGTGATAACCCATACCCGGAAATATGATCGCTATCTTATCCGTCTTCACCACCGGTATCCTTTCGCTTCTCACATAGTCTTCCGATCCTGTCGGCCAGGAACGTATAACAATATCCTACCACAATCAGGAAGACAAGTAACAGAAGTATCCACCAGGCGGTGCCCATATACGGAAGCTCCTCGGTAAATCCAAATGCTCCGGCGGGACTTCCCCAGTTCAGGAAAAAGTACGGAGGATACCACTACAAAATAATCCGCTACTGAAACTATCGGAACAACAGCATGCGTGAGAGTATTCTGCAGATTCCATGCCTCAGCTCCCAGTACCGGAGCAAGCAGAAAAGCAAATACCACTCCCGTCAGAGTAATGGAAACGGTACCGACCAGCTTCATCGTATACCAGGTAACGCTGACAGCTCTGTCACGCGAAAGCAGGAATAGCCCCCATGCGCAGATCGCCGCTATGAGGATATTTGACTGGATCGTAAAATACATGAACACAGTCTTGCCACCCATAAAAGCACTCCTGCCGGCAAACGCACTTATAAGCGTGCCCGCAACAGCGCTTATGATCACTATCAGTTTCAATATATAACTTATCCGTTTTCTTGTATCTGATATTACTATCATACCATTACCTTTACCGTAGCATCCGGTTTATTTCTGACCTTTTACGTTCAATACCGGTCTGGCTATATGTACATTAAAGAACTCAATAAGCGGGCCCATGAAAAATGCCGTGATGATAGTACCGATCCCGGCTATGGTCGGAATCTTCGAAACCGTCCCACCCGCAATGAGGAACAGCACACATCCAAGTATTACGCATACGACATCAGTGCTTATCCTCACGTATTGGAATTTGCCCTTCTTCCAGGTGTTGCATATGATCAACGCTATAGCATCATATGTCGATACGCCCAGATCAGCTGTCATATAAAATGCCGAGCCGAAACAGATGATGACTACACCCACTATCAGACATATGATCCGGACCACAATAGATGGGTTAACTATAACGGTCTGCAGAAACTCATAAGTAAACTGCGTGATATAACCCAGAAGGAACAGATTAATGAATGTCGCGATCCCGATGTAATGCCTGTCAAATACAAGTGCAAACAACAGCAATACTGCATTGGTTATCACATACAGCGTCCCGAATTTGATCGGAACCACCGCATCAAGACCGGCCATAAATGACTGAAAAGGATCCACACCCAATGCCGCGATCTTAAATATGCCCACGCTGACAGCACATATGATCACGCCAAACAGGGACATGGCTATTCTTTTTCCGATATTGTCTCGTTTCATCATAATCTCACACCCGGATCAGATCTCCGATAAATCTTATGCTCCAATACCATCCTTCATCAGCTGTTCTACAAGTTCTCTCTTCTCATACAATACACAACCGCCGTCATGGTCATCCAGCAGGATATCTCCGCTCTGAAGCGCCATAAACAGAGGTGAATGAATTGCTTCCCTGAGTGATGAATTCTTGATGTTTACATCCGAATATGGCGAGAACGGACACGGTTCGGCACCTCCGTGTGAATTGATATGGAAGAAACCTCTGCCGGCCGCCACACATCCGCCGGAACCCTTTTCATCTCCGGGAAACGAGATATATACCATTTCAGGTCTTTCTTTCCGTAATCTGTCGATTTCCTGCTTCAGATACTCTCTCTCGGCATCGCCGGGAGCAAGTTCCTTACTCTCATCCGTAACCGGAACGAACTCCACATAGATCACTGCTTTGCAGCCTCTGTCCGCCAGCTCATTCAGGAAGCTTTCGGATGTAACCTCCTTTAAATTCTCTGTTGTAACCGTGACGGAAGCCCCGAATATCAGACCACGCTCATGCAGTTCATCCATGTTCTTTATAAGGCAGTCATAGATCCCGGTCCCCCTTCTTGCATCCGTAACCTCTTTCTTTCCCTCAATGCTCATGATCGGGATGAGATTACGACTTCTGTCAAACAGTTCAAAATATCTCTCATCGATATATGTTCCGTTCGTAAAGATCGGGAACAGAATGTTTTTCTTCTTACCGGCTGCTTCTATGACATCACGCCTGAGCATAGGCTCGCCTCCGGCAAGCAGTATAAAACTGATCCCCAGATCATCCGCCTCATCGAATATCCTGTACCACTCTTCGTCGGTGAGCTGAGTTACCGGCTCAGTATCGACTGTCGCGTGATTGCATCTTGAATAGCACCCCGCGCAGTGAAGATTGCATTTACTGGTGATGCTGGCGATCAAAAAAGGCGGAATGTGTTCTCCGGTCTTCTCTGCCTTTTGACGTTTCTTCGAAGCCGCGATACTGGCCTTGGCGAATCCGAGCATAAAAGCACTTTCCCTTGGATTCTTGAGCATGGCTTTCATTGCATCGGAAACAACCCTTTCCACACCTTTTGTCATATATTCCTGTATATCAAATTCTTTTTCCATGTAACTAACCTTCCAAAAACAGGTACAAAAGCCGGTATAATTCCGCAGCATCCTTTTCAGTGAGTGCGGAACCCGTCGATGCCATCTTCATGGGAATA
>CAMONC010000199.1 GCA_946620235.1 uncultured Lachnospiraceae bacterium
TCCCACTACGGCAGGACACGGCTGTGAAATGCCGCCATAGAAACTGTTCTCTGTGATGTACTTGATGTATCCCCATGTAGTAATGTCGGCACCAAAGGAAACGCTGATGAAACGGTTTACACCGAGTTTCTTGAGCATACCCAGATATTTCTCATAGTCACGGGGATAATTGGCAAGAAATGCAGGTGCTATGAGTACGGAAATCTTTACACCCTTCTTCAGATCCTCAAAGAAGCTCTCCACATCATCTTCGAACTCTCTTGCCTTATGCTCGCAGGCATCGAGACATGCGCCGCAGGCTATACACCTGTCGGGATCCACGTCGATCACATTTCCTCGGTCTCTCTCAACGGCTACATTGGCACCAAAACTGCTACATGCTTTGATACAACGATTACATCCGATACAGTTATCGTTAGTTTTTACCAGGCTCATACCCATCCTCCTTTTTTAGGTACTATTATTCATTCACGCTGATGCTCTGGAGTCCGCCGGAAAATGATGTATTTTCAGCCTTGGCACCGTATAAAACCGGTGTTCCGGAAGCAAGCTTGATGTTACATATTGAAGTCTTTGACTTTATGGTGGCATTCATATCCTTGGTACCGAGAGCGAGGACATTATTCCCTTCGCCACGCAGATTGATCACGGATTCGGTAAACCTGATAGCCACATCTCCTTCGGTGGCTCCTATCAGATAGAGCTCCTGACCGTTGGCAAGTACGGATACTTCGCTGTCGGATATCTCTATATTGCCACTGCTCTTACCCACACCGCCTATGGCAGCGATATGGGAACCGGCACAGAGTATGTTCATATTTACATTTCTGATAAAGGTATGCTGATCGCCCTCCATGCTGCCTATGCCGACACCCTTCTCTATCTTGACATCCAGCTGGATCTTACAATCCATGATCTCTATCAGGGGCCTTCCGCTCACGGAGCCTAATGCTACTGCTTTTCCGCTGGCAGGCTCTATCCTGACCATACCCGAAAGGATATGCACGCCGCAGTTTCTGCCGAAGCATCCGCCTCCGATACCTATACCCTCGTCTGCTTCCACGAGGATATCCAGTGCTCCGGTACCTCGCCAGATGATATCGCCCACCTCTGCGTTCCAGGCGTTACCTATGGCAAAGCTGGATACTCCCTGAGATCTGATCTGTAAATTACCTGTGCCTTCTATGATCAGTTTACTGCTGTCGGGCACCTGTATGCCGTATTTTTTCATACGGCTCTCTCCCTCAAGCACAAGCGTCAACTCACTGCCGGCACCGATCTCAATACAAGGAAGCTGCTGGGTACTCTCAATAAATACATCTCTGATGGTCAACCGGCATTTCGTACCGTCCTTTATCTTAATGGACATCTCGGCCGAATAACCTGTATTACCTACCAGAGTGAACTCTTCCTGTTCGATCAGGATGCCCGTGTATTTCTCCAGGGCCAGCCTCATGATCGGGAGTTCGCTTTCTCCGTTCACAGTATATATGCGTCTGACTTCCAGGTTGGTACCCTTGACGGAGGAAGCTATGATCTCCGATCTGATATCGGCATCGATCGACTCTGCAACTTCAAACGAAGGTCTGGCCGTATAGTATCCCTGAATATAATCCACACCCAGTTCTATCACGGCCTTGAGTTCCGCACCGGTCTCAACGCCCTCTGCCAGCGTCTTGACTCCGTTTGTCTTGGCAAATTCTATTATACTCTTAACAAAATGCTGCTTTTTAGGCTCTTCATGGATATTCGTTATGAGCAGCCGGTCGATCTTGAGATAATTGGGCAGGTAACTGAGCAGGCTCGATGTATTGGAATAACCTGTACCGAAATCATCTATGGCAAGCCCATATCCGTCTCTGGCGCTTCTCTCAAGCAGAACCGAAAGTTCCTGATCCTTAAACTCCGTATTCTCGGTGATCTCGATCACCACATTGGACAAATATTTACTGTATTTATCCAGTAATTCGTTATAATCCTTCTCATTTAACTGTGATCCCGGAATGCTGTTGATGAATATCATCCTGTCGCCGAATGCCGACAATCTCTGAACATACATATCCATGACATTGAACATGGTCTGCTTCTCTATGGTGTAGAGCATATTCTTGCGAGTGGCACAGTCCAAAACAGCCATGGGAGAAACATTGACTCCGGTATCGGCCCTCATCAGCGCCTCATAGCCCGCTATCTCACCGGATGCGGCATCCACTATAGGCTGTAATGCATAGCTGAACTGATTGCCGGCTATGATCCCCATGATCATGTCATCCCCTGCTACCGCCATATCCTCCGGTTCGGATTCTGCCAGCATCTCGGGAACCATTTCAAGCTCAACTACCTTAAGTTCCCCTCCGGACACTTTCAGCTTATCAGCGAATCCGGTCTCCGCAAATCCCATCCCCTTAAATGATTTCAGCGAAAAGTCATTCTCGGCAGACAAAAGGATCGTCACCCCGGTAGCCTTCAACATGTCAAAAGCATATTTAAGTACAAGCGAGACCATTCCGAATCCGTATCCGTGACCGTAGCATGCCGGATCCAGAAGAAAGAATCCCATCCTGAGTTTATTCAGATCTTTAGTCGGATAGCGGAGTGTAATATAGCCGACCGACTTATCGTCATCTGCTGCGATCAGCTGAAATATCGTCTTATCGTCAAAAGCTTTCCCGGAAAAATCATTAAAAGTATCTACATCTAAAGGATAATCACCCAGTTCGCCCAAAGACCATTCGTTAAACATTTTCTCTGAGTCGATCCAAGAGACCACTTCGGAAGCATCCGTATTCTTATAAGGTCTTAATCTGAGCATCTTCTGTCCTCTTCGATCAGTCTTAACTGATCATATGTCGACATCCGAGTCTGATATTTTCAGACACGAAATGCTAAAAACACAGCATAAATTGTATCAGATTTTACGTTTAATAGCCACACGTGATAAACTTTATTTTGTCAACTACCACGCACCTAAAGGTACGTGGCTTGCGACTCCCCTGTAGTTCG
>CAMONC010000200.1 GCA_946620235.1 uncultured Lachnospiraceae bacterium
GGCGGGAGCCGCTGCTCCTACCTCACCGAATTTATCCTTCATATCCTCCAGGCTGGCCACAAGTCTGCGTACGTCATTCTGCAGTTTCTCTATCTCGGTCGCCTCAGCCTGTGAATTTGCATTGATCATGTCGTGTGATGATGCAAAATGCTGTGATAATTTGTCGCTGAATCCGTCCATTATCTTCTCCCCATATAGTTCATACGAAAACTCTTAACAGATAAAAGCATTGAAAGTATATCAAATACACCCTTCATTCGCAACTCTTTGTATATATTGCACAAATCCGAAGTTGAATTTTCTATGTGTTTGGTTATTTTACCGATTAGTTACAACACGTTCATATTTTATTCATATTTAGAACGTATCGTATTCTTATACAAAGAAGACTTCAAGCAGATGAATTTTTTCATAATAGCCCGGGCGCCGAGAGGTGCCTGGGCACTCCTCATTTATGGGGCTATTTTCTGTATCCCGACTGCTCGGATATCTCCTGGATCTCATTATTCAGCTCCAGCATCTTCTCATCCAGCTCGCTGACCATCTTTGCACACTCTACCAGTTCCAGACTGATACGATCCGGCGCATTGCCCTCGAACTTATAATTGATCTTGTGCTCCAGGCTGGCCCAGAAGTCCATCGCTACAGTACGTATCTGGATCTCTACCTTGACCTGGTCGCATCTGCTGGACAGATATACAGGCACCGTCACGATCAGATGATAGCTCTTGTATCCGCTGGGTTTCGGATTAACGATATAGTCCTTGACCGACAGTACCGTGATGTCGTCCTGTGCGCTGATCATCTCGGCTATCCTGTATATATCCGATGTAAAAGAGCATATGATCCTGACTCCGGCTATGTCATTACAATACTCGATCATGTTGTCGAGAGTGGATTCCACACCATGACGGCGGAGCTTCTTGACTATGCTCTCGGGCGTTTTGATCCTGCCCTTGATATGCTCGATCGGGTTGTATCTGTGTACCTCCTGCAGCTCGTCATTGAGTATCTCGAGGCGCGTCATGATCATTTTAAGTGCGGCGCTGTATCTGAGCTTCAGAGCCTCATAAGAGTCAACATCCCAATCTCTGTTGTTGTCGTTACCCCCATCCATTATGCAATACCCCCCGTTGTTGTGCCGTTACACACTCTAATCTTCTTCGATGACCTGGATCTCCAGGAAATCGAAATCTATGTCTTCCACGAAGCTGTCACTGCCGAATCTCGTCTTGGCTACACTCTTAAACTCGGCTATATTCGAATCCAGCCATATCGGTTTTGCAAGATCGAATCTGATGCAGGCCTCCCCCAATGCATCAAAAACCTTATGTGTACGCGTATCCGTGCTGTCAATTTCAACCACGGTATCGCGTAGCATATGATTATCCCTGAATTCTTTGGCCCACAATCTGAACACTGTCGTTCACGCTTATCCTATAGTTTGACGGCTGCGTCTGCTGTCTGCATCCTACAGCTCGATGCCGTTTAGCTTGCACAGCTCTCGCGCGCTCTCCACCGAATCGATGCCGGTCTTGTTCTTGATCGGAGCAAACTCTTTCTCACGAACCACCTCATAAGGCAGGCACGATGCCAGCTGATGTATCATATCGAGAACCAGCTGCTCAAACTTGTACCCGTTCGGCTTATCGGGCTTGATCAGCTCACCGTTCTCATCCAGACACGGGATCTTCTTCTCAACCACATGCATGGGCAGCGACTTCGAGAGGATATCCTCCAGAGCCGATACCTTGAACAGATAATTGAGGATCACGCCGAAACGGTATGCCGGCTCGCCCTTATCGTTCTTCGCATGCATGATCTCATCGGTCATCTCATAGTACTCTACGATCGACGGTCTGCCGTCCTCGAGGCACATTACGCCGATGGCTTCATCAGGTGCGGCCTTGGCGACCACTTTGGCACCGACTTCCACATCGCGCTCGATGCACGCTCCCACAAATGCAGGGTCGGCAATGCGCTGAAGCACATTATCCACTGCAAATATATTCAGATACTCGATGCCCTGCTCATGTACGCCGTCAAGCAATCCCGCATTCACAAGGGACTTAAACCAGCCGGCATTTCCGTTGGGCGATGTGGCGATACGGCTCTTGCTCTCCAGATATACCTTGCCGTTTCTGTCTGTAGCGGGAGCCATGTCCTGCTTGAAGAAGTGTACGAAGTCCTTATTATATCCGAAGTAATCCTTCTCCTCGAAAAAGGCTATCGTAGCGTCGTTATTTTTCTCACTGGTCATGATATAGAAGGGGATCCAGATATCGTCACGTCCGGCTGCGGCATTGGCTGCGCGGATAACGTCCATCGTGTTCTCGATCAGACGCTGGAAAATGAACACCTCATGCGTCAGGCCGATATTGTACATTCCCTTCGGATTATCCGATCCGAGTCTCGTGCCCATACCGCCGGCCAGAAGAACGGCGCCGACACGGCTGTGTGCTATCGCATCCAGACCTATGGCTGTGAATTCATCCTTATGTGCCTCGATCTCGGGCAGCTCCATGCATTCGAGCGGACTGATCACGCCTTTCTCTGCTCCGTGCTCGCCCTGACTGATATAATCGATGACACTGAAATCGGTCTCATCTATCTGTGTGAGCAGTGCCTGCTGTTCCTCGGCACTCAGGGTGTCGTAGTATCGCAGGATCTGAGTCTGTCCTATCTTATCAAGTTTCTCATACGCTTCCCGGTAGTTCATAATGTTGTTCCTTTCTATTATTGAATAATTAGCAGGTCGGATATATCAATATCTGCGCACATGTCTTTCGCCCTGAAGGATACGCCTGCGGTCCGAGGGATCCACGTTGACGATATGGCCTGTGCGGTCGTATTGCGTGAGCAGATCGGAGTTCTTGGCCAGATGTCTGCCGCCGTAATCGGCCAGAAAAGCGCTGACGTCGTCCATTCGGTTCGCGGAAGAGCTCCTTGCACCGGCATCGGATGCTTCGGTTCCGGCTCCCTTCTCGGTTTCCTCGTTTC
>CAMONC010000201.1 GCA_946620235.1 uncultured Lachnospiraceae bacterium
CGTTGCCAGCTTCTGCATAGCCTCATATACTATATCCGCCCCCTGCAATGGGAGCACTGTTCCGAAATACAGGATGATACGGATATCTCCGGTTATCTTCCCGGCAATGCCGGAGTCTTGACCATGGCAGTCATTCTTTTTAAATTCGGTAAACTCCTCGGGAAACAGCCGTTCCAGCACCTCTCCCCTGTCAGCATATCTGGGATAATATACCGATGTGTCGGCCTGCAGATACAGAACCGTGAATCTCCCAGGCGCATCCTTCGTCCCACAACCCGGATCCGAAGCATCATCCTCGAACTCCCGATGAAAGTACTCGGCATCCGCTCTTGTATCACAAATCACCTGACTGCCATAGTCAACAGTATGTCTGTCCAATCGTTTCAAAGCCCTTCCGACCACTGAATCAGGCTTAAACCGACGTCTGTCATAACAGAATGTGTCATACAATGAGATAAAGAAATCCTCCCATATCTCACATCCCGCACGACGCATCCGACGCCCCCATATGGGAAGAATAAGCTGCGGTGCAAACCCGACAAAAACCGCATCATATCTTCTGAAGGACATAAAGAGAAGGCTCGACCATACTTTGAGCAGACGGATAGGATATCTCTTTGCACCTGATCCGATCACAGTCAATCGGGATGTGGCATCCTTTATCAGAGATATCTCCTGTGTATTCCTGATATAGTCCAGATTCTTCGTTGTGATGAACAGCACTGATTTATTATTCAGTTCACTTAGATCATTGATAACGCTTATGTCACGCACGTGCTCGCTCCATCCTGCTTAAGACCCACATGCCTCCGCCACATTTGAGTCGCCCGAGTATCGCAACAGGCTTAAGCTTCCACTCAAGCCTCGACAGCCTGACTCCACTGAAGGCCTCGGCGTACTCAGGCATTCCCATGACCTTAGCAGCATATTTTACTTGATTGGATCTGCTCATCGGATTATCCGGGTGGAAAATGCTGCGCTTACAGCATATGGCGTATGATCTGATGATGCGCTTGTAGCATGCCTGGAGCAGTTTATCCCAAGTTATGTCAACCGCGCTGTTCGCCTCTATATACCTGTCTATCGCATCCCACACCACCAGATCGCGGCTGACACGGTCTGCCGTATATGATGAGGTGATCGATCCGTCGTTACGCACGTAGTGGTATATCGGGCTCTTTACGTATTCCACACGCTTTGCCAGTCCGAATACCTCCATATTGAAGAACATATCATCCAGCACACGCAGTTCTTCACTATATATAAGTAGATTCTCTGTCAGGAAGTCACGTCGGTACACCTTATCCCACGGCGCAGCCAGCGGAACTATTCTCCTTGGAAGCCGAACTGATATCGGGCGCCCTCTCAGCGCCCTGATCTCTCTCGGATACAGCACTGCTCTCTGCAGTACCCGTATATTTTCCTCCGTCGTAAAAACACATGACTCTCCGAAGTGCTCCCACACACTGACTATGTCTTCGTTATCCGTTCCGTTATCATGGTGTCTTCTATGCCGGCCGGATCTGTGCCTGTGGATATGCTCATACGCATCGAAGATGATAACATCCGGGATTCCATCCCGAGCCTGACTATCAGTGGCCCTGCTCACTGCCTCAAATATCACCTCCAGCGCATCCTCATCCGCATAGTCATCCGGATCGATAAACCAGACCCAGTCACCGCTCGCTACCCGAAGTCCCGCATTTCTCGCAGCTGCCGGCCCGGCATTATCCTGGTGGATTAGTTTCACGAAGTCATACCTGTCCGCATACTCCTTGAGTATGATAAGCGACCGATCGGTGGAGCCATCATCCACTGCGATGATCTCCACGCTATCCCTTGCAATCCCTGCCCTAAGTGAGTCCGGATTATCTGTCACATAGCCATACTCATCCCGGCGCAGTCTCCTTACCTGATCTATCAGTCTGTACATACACACATCCAGATAGTCCGCCGCATTATATACAGGAATTATTATGGATAATCTACTCATACTCATCCGCCCGTGACATAGTATCGTAAACCCGTTTCGTATACCGCCTGTTTTCCGTGCCACACATACCACGTATGTCTTATAGACCGAATTAATAAACAAGCATAACAAAATGCGCGTTGTGCTATTTATATTAGCATAACGCGCATACAAAAACAAAAACTCGAACATCACCGGTTTTTATGTCACTTTGGTCAATTCTCCGCTATTTACGCTGTACTTATATATACTCTCAGTTACCATTTCTTCCGGTGGAAAACTTGCATTCAAATCATCAAGAACCATTTTTAAGCTATTTTCACGAGCAGAGAAACATTTATGTACGTGGAATTCCCCGATTGAAGAAAAGACCACATAATAGTCCTCCCCGTCAAGCATTTCAGCTATTCTTTCTTTTACGCCGGAGTAAAAGAAGCTCACCGCCCCATTAGGGGTTCCATAGGCGGTAAAAGTGTCCTCTCCGAATTCCCCAAGCTTGATATTGGGACTGTCTTTTCCTTTGCCCATATATATTCCAGCCTCTTTCTCCGGTTTCCCGAAGAGATGATTGACATCATACACCCTGGGGGGAAATAAACTACTGGAATTACTTAATCCCAATTCAATTGCTTCTTCTTCTGTAATTCCCCATGCATCTATGTTATCTTCATGAACCTTAAAAGAATACATTTCTTTACCATCGGCAAACGCTAAAACATATAATGCTATCACAAAATCCCCTATTCTTTTATAAACTTTACCCTCCAGTTCAGTCTTATTGCGCTCATAGTTTAGCATTCTGACTATTATTTTATCTTTCATGCTATCAAAATCAGAGATCCTAGACGCAACTCCACCTGTATGTTTTATTGTTATTTCGTTGTGTTCAAATATGGCTTCAACATAATCCCATCCATCATCATTAAATGATTCAATCAGGTAATCAATCTCCTGCCTTATCACCGCACCATTACTGCTTTCCAGAAGTACAAAATCCCCACCCA
>CAMONC010000202.1 GCA_946620235.1 uncultured Lachnospiraceae bacterium
TCAGGTTCCTCTTGCAGAACCCGAACCCCGTAAGGATATAGGATTTATAGCTGTATCCGTCGGTGAAGGTATCAATGAGATCTTCTCGAGCCTCGGTGTGGATATGATCATTGCCGGAGGGCAGACCATGAATCCTTCCACAGAGGATATGCTCAATGCCATTGATAAGATCAACGCCGATCATATCTTTATACTTCCCAATAACAAGAATATCGTGCTGGCAGCACAGCAGGCCGCTCATATGACGGAAGATAAGGATATCATAGTGATCCCTACAAAGTCTGTACCTCAGGGGATCGCTGCCATGGTATCATTTATGCCCGATACTTCCGCAGAGGAAAATGCGAAGATCATGACCGATCAGATGGAAGCTGTTAAGACCGGTCAGGTGACTTATGCCGTACGCGATACTGTGATCGATGATAAAGAGATCAAAGAGAACGACTTCATGGGAATCGGTGATGCCGGTATTCTGGCTGTGGGTACCGATAAGACACAGGTTACTATCGATATGGTAGAGGCTATGATCGATGACACATCCGAGCTGATAAGTGTTTACTATGGCGAGGATGTAGATGAAGATGCAGCTAATAAGCTCGCTGAAGAACTTACATCCAGATTCAGCGGACAGGATGTTGAGATTCAATTCGGCGGGCAGCCTGTATATTCCTACATCATCTCGGTTGAATGATCTGAAATCCGGAATATGAATATTACGTCAATTAAGGGCATCGGTGATAAAACTGCTGCCCTTTTTGAAAAACTGGATATATTTGATACCGGCGATCTGTTGAAGTTTTTCCCTATGGAATACGATCTTTTTGAACCGGTGTCTACTATAGATACTCTGAAAAGCGGATGTCTGGCTGCTATCAGGGTTTACGTGATCAGTGCGCCTGTGATCAGGCGGATACGCAGGCTTTCCATACTGTCATTTAATGTAAGTGACGGACACGGAGAGATGAATATCGTGTATTTCAATGCCCCTTATCTGCGTAATTCCATTAAGAAGGGCGAAGAAT
This sequence comes from uncultured Lachnospiraceae bacterium, assembly GCA_946620235.1. GTDB lineage: Bacteria > Bacillota > Clostridia > Lachnospirales > Lachnospiraceae > XBB2008. The sequence continues at coordinate 1,023 of CAMONC010000202.1, forward strand.
GTGTTTTTCGAGGCCGTGTTATGATGCGCGGCAACAGGTTTTCATTTAATAATCCCCGTAAATACAAGATCGAAGAATACGAGAAACTGTCGGGAACCAAGCAACCCATATACCATACGACCAAGGGACTCAGTTCGTCGGCAATACAGAAGGCAGTCAGACGGGCTTATGAATCCGAGATCACGATAGGTGTAAAAACTCCGGGATCGCCCCTGTATGATTCTCTGCCCCAGGAGATCATAGATAAGCGCGGACTGATGCCGTATTACGAAGCCATATCAAATATTCACATGCCGATGGATGATGAGCATCTGATCAAAGCCAGAGAAAGGCTTGCTTATCAGGAGTTTTATGAATATATTCTCCGCATGGCGCGTCTTGGGACCTACAGCCGGCCGAATTCATATCCCATGATAGAAGTAGCCGAAACGGGTCGCCTCAAGGATTCTTTGCCCTATATTCTGACTCCCGATCAGCTGCATGTATGGGAGAGCATACGTGATGATCTGATGTCTGAAAAAAGGATGGTCCGGCTGATGCAGGGTGATGTAGGCTCCGGAAAGACGATCGTGGCTGTATTGAGTCTGCTGATGTGTGTATGCAACGGTTACCAGGGTGCATTCATGGCACCTACCGAGGTGCTGGCATCACAGCATTTTGACACTATTCGCAAGCTGAGCGATGAATACGGACTGCCATTCAAGCCGGTGCTTCTGACAGGACAGGTCAAAGGCAAGGCCAGGACTCGGATACTTGATGATATACGCGAAGGTGAAGCTAATCTGATCATCGGCACGCACGCTCTTTTCCAGGAAAAGGTCGAATACTCCAAACTTGCTTTGGTTGTCACGGATGAACAGCACAGATTCGGAGTTCTGCAAAGAGAAGCTTTAGCCGGAAAAGGCGGAGAACCTGCGGTGCTGATCATGTCGGCAACACCGATTCCCAGAACCCTCGCCATGATCCTGTACGGAGACCTTGAAGTCAGTACCATACATACGATGCCTGTCGGCAGACTTCCGATACGCAACTGTGTCGTTGATACCTCATACAGGCCTACGGCTTATAAGTTTATTACCGAACAGGTAAAAGCCGGACATCAGGTTTACATAATCTGTCCTCAAATAGATTCCGGAGAACTGATAGGAGTCGAGAATGTCACTGATTACAGCAAAGAACTCGAGACATCTCTGCCCGAAGAAATACGTATAGGCGTTTTGCACGGTCAGATGTCTGCGGCCATGAAAGATAAAGTCATGAATGAGTTTGCCGCAGGAAATATAGATGTTCTTGTATCCACTACGGTTGTGGAGGTCGGAGTTAATGTACCTAATGCAACGGTTATGTATGTTGAAAATGCTGAGAGATTCGGACTTGCCCAGCTTCATCAGCTTCGTGGCCGTGTCGGCAGGTCCGATGTTCAGAGCTATTGCATATTTATGATGAACAATTCTTCGGACAGAGCCAAAGAACGTCTGAATATACTGGTCAATTCAAATGACGGGTTCGAGATAGCCGCTGAGGATGTGCGCCTGCGCGGTCCCGGGGACATATTCGGGATCAGGCAGAGCGGAGATGTGATCTTCAATATAGGCGATATATATCAGGACAGCGAGCTTATCATGTGGGCCAAGGAAGATGTGGGAATATAAGCCTGTATCCGGATACGATATGTCCGGTAAGATTTGATTGATTTAGGTTCACATTTCATATACAATTATCTAGATACTTTATTCGTTACTTAATGAGGATATATATGAGCAAGATCGCGATTGTCACTGATTCCAACAGCGGTGTATTACCATCGGAAGCAGAGACATATGAAGGCGTTTTTGTGATCCCTATGCCGGTCATCATAGGGGAAGAGACATATTATGAAGGCATAGATATCACTCAGCAGAGATTCTATGAAGTACTTTCG
>CAMONC010000203.1 GCA_946620235.1 uncultured Lachnospiraceae bacterium
ATGAGAATGAATATGGAAATGTGAATCAGGAGCAGAATCCGTATGTAGTTCCGCCGACATCAGGATATGGAGAATACAGAGGATATGGTGCAGGCCCAGATATGGTTAATACTCCGTCCAAGCCGCATAAGAATACAGGCAAGATCGTAACTGCCTGTGTTGCACTCACTCTGGTGGGATTGCTGGTGGGAACAGGTGTGACGTATGCATATCTGAATGCCCGTGGCCCTATAGGACGTGTGATCGATAAGTTCACCGAGGAGGTGACCGATGCCTCTCAGGCCGAGGAAAAAGAACACGTTGAACTGACCAAGTCCGATGAGGAGAAGGATAAGCTGTTTAAAAACGATCTTCCTACAACGTCTTCATCGGGACAGATGGATGTGGCTACGATCGTTGAGAAGTGCATGCCCAGCGTTGTAGCGATCACGAATCATAATGTTACAGAGTTTCGTGATTTCTGGACGGGACGCATATACGAGCAGGACAACAGCGGGGCCGGTAGCGGAGTCATCATCGGCCAGACCGATAAGGAACTTCTGATACTCACCAACTATCATGTCATAGAGGATAATCAGTCGCTGTCAGTGGTATTCAGCTGGGAAGAGGATGCTGAGGACATAGATAAGGATGACGTGATCTATGCTAATGTCAACGATTTTGATTCAGACCGTGATATCGCAGTCATATCCGTACCGGTCAGTAGCCTGTCTGAGGAAATTCTTTCCAAAATAAGCGTAGCTACCGTGGGCAATTCGGATGATCTGAGACTGGGCGAGCAGGTTGTGGCGATAGGTAATGCTTTGGGTTACGGTCAGTCGGTAACTACCGGTATAGTATCCGCACTCAATCGTAAGATCGCCGATCAGAATGATCAGGACGACAATGCGTATATCCAGACAGATGCCGCTATCAATCTCGGTAACTCCGGCGGTGCACTTTTCAATATGAAGGGTGAGCTGGTAGGTATCAATACCGCCATGATGAATAGTGCTATAGCCGAGAATATGGGACTGGCCATCCCTATCTCCGAGGTCACCGGAGAAGTGGAAGACATGATGAACCAGGAAGCGCGCGATACGGTGGATGCTGATGAGCGCGGATACCTCGGTGTCAACATCGTGGATGTAACGAAAGAAATCAGCGAGACTTACGGTCTGCCTCAGGGAGTATATATTGCCAACGTGGCACCCGGTTCGGGAGCAGATAAGGCCGGCCTGGAAAAAGAAAATATAATAACGGCTGTTAATGGAAAGAATGTTACAACCGGTGAGGAACTGACGGATTATCTTTCCAAATATAAAAAAGGCGAGACGGTAACTGTTACGGTAGAATATCGTGCCGATGACGGATATGCTACCAAAGATGTTGAAGTTACACTAGGTGACAGTCCCGAATAAAGTCTTGGAATATAAATGGCTTATTACGAAGTGTTTCACTCTTTTCCCTCTTATCCCCTGCCTCCGGGCAGGGGATTTTTACTATAGTTGTCTTTACAGGTCTGATTTGATAAACTATAAACGTGTTTTAGCTGACACGCAGGGGGAAATATATGGGGAAGGGTTATGATAAGGAATTGTCAGCCAAGTTTACCAAACTGGTTGATCATGCTTTTTCCGACCGCACGGTCGAAGAATTCCAGGGCGAGATCGCGCCGAACCTCATCGGACAGGATAAAGTATATGCAGTATTTATAGCAGTGTGCGACACCAAAGAGCGTGCACGTATTTTCCATGCCTCCGCATCTACTCTGTCCGAAGCTCTGGATGCAGCCCGGATCAGTGCAGAAGCCGGCGTTAAGAAATTCGATCTGGAACCGAAATGGGTCAAATTGGAGATTGTGACCGCGTCCGAGGAAATGGAACCTCAGCGTGCCGTGGATGGGATGTTTGGCTCATATAATGAGTTTTTTCGCAGAGGCATCTCACTGGATGATCAATATAAATACGCTTATACGGAGGGCGAGATCAATGGCAACCGCCTCCTGAACTATAAGGGAAAGGTGCTGGATCTGCGTACCTTCAATGAATATACGATGAAGAGGGATGATGATGTCATCCTCAAGACACCGTCTATGCTTATAATCTTCGATTGTGACGGATGGTTCATAGACGATCACGACCATACATATACACTGTATAACCGCGGACTGCCTGTGGGCAGAAGAGTTCTTGATGAGATCACTCCGGATGTGGTAAAGAAGATCGTAGGTACGGGTATGAGATTCCTGTCCGCACAGCTTCATTCCGATGGGAGCTTCAACTACGGATTCCATCCGATTCCTAATAAGCTTATCCCCGGATATAATATCCTGCGTCATGCATCGACCATATGGAGTCTCGTATGCTCAGCTGAGATCGAGAGGAATCCCGAGACGTACAAGACGCTTCAAGCCGCTATCAGATATATGCTCAGTCAGATCGAGTACTATGATGACGGAACCGCTTATCTGGTAGAGCGTGGTGCGAATGAGATCAAACTCGGCGGAAACGGCGTCGCAATAATCACTCTCACGCAGTATATGAAAATATATGAGACCGACGAGTATAAGCAGCTCTGCGAACAGCTCGGCCGGGGAATCCTGCGTATGATGCAGCCGGACGGTAAATTTGTGCATGTCCTTTATGCCGATACGCGAGTTCTCAAAGATGAATATCGTACGGTATACTATGATGGAGAGGCAACCTTCGCCCTGTGCAGGCTGCACAGCCTGACCGGTTCAACGCTCTGGCTCGAGGCGGCACGTCGTTCGGTAGACCATTTTATAGCCGCGAACTATACCGTGCACAGAGATCACTGGGTGGCATATGCCGTAAATGAGCTCACCATGTATATTAAGGATGAGAAGTATTACGAGTTCGCCCTCAGGAACATAGCTGAGAATCTGGATATAATCTATGGCCAGCCCACCACATATCATACATATCTGGAGATGCTGA
>CAMONC010000204.1 GCA_946620235.1 uncultured Lachnospiraceae bacterium
TTGGGTGCTGCCATACACGGTAGGCGGTTAGCTCCTTCCGAGGAGTACAAGCCTCGTTCATATAGAAACCCGCAAGGGAATACGTATGAGGAGGCGATGCGTGTGAACGTGACATTGACGGATTTGATCCAGATATTAATCGCAATTACCGCGATTGCCGCTCTGTTTTATCAGATAGGCAAAAAGAAATAACCGCCCCTGGCACGGGATAGCGGTTATTTCTAAATAACTGACTATTTCGGGCTAACCGTCTATCGGCAGCACCTATAGTTATAATACCACTATCACCATTAATGGTCAAATTTGATTATTTAATAAGTATCGAAGTATATTACCACCCTCATTTATAAAGGTCAAATTCCATGTTCTGATATCATCCGGGCAAGGACACGCTCAAGCTCGGTGAAGTGCTGCTCCTCCATGAAATGCTCGCGGAAGTATTGGCGGGCTTTAGCTCCGTAATCAGAGGGATCTGCAATCATTTGTGATGATGCAGCAGTCCTGGCTGCCACGAAGTCTGACAGGATGCGCCCGTAGGCTTCATGGTCGCCGGCCGGGACACACGCTCCACAACCGGACTCAGCGATTATCTCAGCCGTAGCACCATTCGCCGCGGCGAGTATCGGTTTGCCCGCTGCCATATATGTCTGGAGCTTGCCCGGAAGGGTATCTCCGATATGAGTCGATCCATCGAGCGTAAGTACACAGGCATCGGCCAGATTATAGTATTCCAGTGACTCTTGGAATGGTACAGGACCATAGAATGTCACGAGATCATCGATTCCCAGTTCGTGAGCCAGGGATACCATGGCATCGTACTCGGAGCCTCCTCCCACGATATGCAGATGAACTGCCGGTATGCGGATTTGAGAAGCTCCATCATGGGCATCGGCATCGGTGGTCGACAATGTGCTTGCGGAAGACGCTCCATCACGGTCCGGATGAACCTTCCCGGCAAACACCGTCATCGCTCTAAGCAGGCAGTCAAGGTTCTGCGCCTTGCCTATATTTCCTATGAAGAGGAAGTCGACCGAGTCGGAAGCAGCGGTTTCGCTCCCCGACTCCATGCGAATGGCTTTCTTACTCGTATCACGCTCAAGCAGAGCCTTATCCCCGAACTGTGGCAGATAGCTCATCCGTTCGCGGCTGATGCCATTGACGCGCTCCATATAGTCATAGAATGGTTTGGATGATACGGCGATATGATCGCATCGCCCATAGATACGTTTCGTCCAGGTATGGATCAGGCGATATGCAATAGTCCCCTCATGTATGTTCATCGCTTTCACACACTCGGGCCATATGTCCATACAGTACAGGAACAGTGGCTTATGATATCTCTTGCTGAGCGCTATGGCTGGAACCGCCATAGTCACGGGAGATACCTCCCATACATAGATAACGTCAAAATCCCCGAAATCATGGAATCTCGCTTTCAGGCTCCCGTTAAATGCGAATGACAGATAACTCAGACTGCGCCATATGGGGCCACGACGGCGTGCGATAGTAGGTACACGATAGACATCCGCACCTTTATACTCATGGTGACGCATCCTGCCGTGCTTGAATTCAGTGGGGATCCGTGAGGTAGTATAGTCCGGCAATCCTGTGAGCACAGTCACCTGATGACCGCGCAAAACGAGTTTCTCCACGATCTCATTGACAGAATATATGTCCGGCCAGAAGCACTCGGTGACTACCAGGATTTTCAAGGATGTATGATCCTCACTTCACGATTTCTCTGTAGGTTTCGGGATGAATTTCATCGAAGATCTCGTTTGCCCACATTACGGTGACCAGATCCTCGGTATCAGACAGATTGATTATATTGTGAGAGTATCCGGGAAGCATCTGTACCGCCTGGATCTTTTCACCGGAGACTTCGTACTCACGGACAGGGTAGAGAGCACCCGTCGCAGGATCCGTACCGATGCGGCGCTCCTGTATGAGACCATGTCCGGATACGACGATAAATATCTCCCACTTGGAGTTATGCCAGTGCTGCCCCTTGGTCACACCGGGCTTGGATACATTGATACTCACCTGTCCGCATGTGAGAGACTTGATGAGCTCGGTGAAATGCCCCCTCTCATCTACGGCCATCGGGATGTCATATATGGTCTTATCTGCGGGAAGATAGGACAGATATGTAGAGTACAGCTTCTTTGCAAACGATCCCTCGGGGATCTCCGGCATGATAAGTGTCGCCGGCATGTCCCGGAAGCTGTGCAGTAGCTCGACTATTTCTCCGAGAGTGGCTGTATGAGTCACGGGTACGTAACAGTACTTATCGTTCCTGTGCTCGTGCCCTTCCAGTGCATCCAGCATTTCCTCCATCAGATCATCGATGTAGAGGAGTTCAAGCTCGGTGGACGGATCGTTCACCTGTATGGGCAGATCGTTCGCTATATTATTGCAGAAGGTAGCTACAGCCGAATTGTAGTTCGGTCTGCACCACTTACCGAATAGATTCGGGAACCGGTAGACCAGCACCTTCGCTCCGGTCTCCTCTGAATACCTGAAGAAAAGTTCCTCACCGGCCAGCTTCGACTTACCGTACTCGGATCCCGCAAACCGTCCTGTCAACGTCGCCTGGATCGAAGATGACAGCATCACGGGGCACTTATTCCTCACTGCCTTCAGGGTATCAAGCAGGGTTTCCGCGAATCCGAAATTGCCCTGCATAAACTCTCCCTGCTCCTTCGGACGGTTCACTCCGGCCAGATTGAATACGAAGTCCGCTTTCTCACAATAAGACACAAGTGATTCCGGGGCGGAATCGATATCATACTCGTATATCTCATCGATCTTAAGCTCCGGTCTGGTGTGATTCTT
>CAMONC010000205.1 GCA_946620235.1 uncultured Lachnospiraceae bacterium
AGATATAGCGAACAGTCCACGGGGCAAGCTTGAGAAAGGCAGGATGAGCACTCAGCTCTACAGCGACTATAAGCCGCTGCATAGTGAACCAAAGACACTCAAATTCATTCCGTACTATATGTGGGCTAACCGCGGTGAGAATGAGATGAGCGTGTGGGTGGATGTGAAATGAGGATAGGTACCGGTTACGATGTACACCGTCTTGCCGAGGGGCGTAAGCTCATCATCGGCGGCGTGGAGATACCATATGAGAAAGGACTTGATGGACACAGTGACGCAGATGTCCTGACTCATGCTATAATGGATGCGTTGCTCGGGGCAGCAGGCATGGGTGATATAGGTCTGCATTTCCCGGATAACGATCTCGAATACGAGGGTGCCGACTCAATAAAACTGCTCAGGCATGTGGTTGACATAATATCAGAAGAGCATTTCGTGATAGAAAACGTTGACTCGACCATAATAGCTCAGGCACCCAAGATGAGGCCTCATATAGATGAGATGCGCAGGGTATTGGCTGAAGCGATGGGGCTTGATATATCACAGGTCAATGTAAAAGCCACTACCGAGGAGCATCTGGGCTTCACCGGAGAGGGCCTGGGTATATCGGCACAGGCAGTCTGTATACTCAATACTCCCGCGGATATGATGAGCGTTGATGTGACAGCGAGGGGTAACTGTGCGGGATGCACGGGTTGCCCGGTTAAGGCATAAATTTCTATGAAATGGTTAGATGATCTAAAAGAAGAAATAGCTGTAGTACGTGAACGTGACCCTGCGATCCATTCCGATCTGGAAGTATTTCTGTATCCGAGTTTCCAGGTGATGAGATATTATCGCAGAGCCCATAAGCACTATCTGAAGGGACATTACTTCCGTGCGAGATATATATCACAGAAAGGCCGTAAGAAGACCGGTATAGAGATCCATCCCGGTGCAACGATCGGCAAGCGTCTGTTCATCGATCACGGCATGGGAGTCATCATTGGTGAGACATGTGAGATCGGAGATGATGTCACACTGTATCAGGGTGTAACCCTGGGCGGTACAGGTAAAGAGCAGGGCAAGCGCCATCCTACCATAGGCAACAATGTCCTGATCTCGACCGGAGCGAAGGTCCTTGGCAGCTTCAAGATAGGTGACAACTCCAGGATTGGCGCCGGCAGTGTGGTACTTGAGGAAGTTCCGCCCGGATCTACCGTTATCGGTGTTCCCGGACGTATAGTCAGACGTCTGGTTGATTCGCATCCTCAGGATACTCTGGATCAGATCAGACTGCCCGACCCTGTCAAAGAGGATATCACATGTCTTAAGAAGGCAGATTCGGAGCTGACCAACAGGCTGCTTGAACTCGAGCAGGAAGTCAGGGAACTGAAGAAGAACAGTAAAGGTTGATCAAGATATAGAAAAGACCGGGAGATATTATGAAGATTTATAATTCACTGACCAGAAATATCGAGGAATTCGTACCGAATGAGCCGGGAAAGGTTTCGATGTATACCTGCGGCCCTACGGTATACCATTTTGCACACATAGGTAATCTGAGGACCTACATATGTGAGGATGTTCTTGAGAAGATACTCAGATTCTCCGGCTACGACGTGAAGCGTGTGATGAACATAACCGACGTGGGACATCTCTCCTCCGATGCCGATACAGGTGAGGATAAGATGCTCAAAGGTGCCCAGAGAGAGCATAAGACTGTCATGGAGATCGCAAAGTACTATACCGATGCTTTCTTCAAGGACTGCGAGAAACTCAATATCAAGATGCCCGATGTGGTAGAGCCTGCCACCAACTGTATCGATGAGTTCATCCATATGATAGAAGTGCTGCTTGAGAAAGGCTATGCATACAAGGCCGGCGAAAATGTATATTTCGATACATCCAAGCTTAAAGAGTACTACGTATTCGGAAACCAGAACGAAGATGAACTTATGGTAGGCGTCCGTGATGATGTTTCGGAAGATTCGAACAAACGCAACAAAAATGATTTCGTTCTGTGGTTCACCAAGTCCAAGTTCGAGGATCAGGCGCTTAAGTGGGACAGTCCCTGGGGCGTCGGATATCCCGGATGGCATATTGAATGCTCATGCATAAGCATGAAGCATCTGGGTGAAAAGATGGATATCCACTGCGGCGGCGTGGACAACATGTTCCCCCACCATACCAACGAGATCGCGCAGAGCGAGGCGTATCTGGGGCATAAGTGGTGTAATTACTGGTTCCATGTACATCACCTGAATGACGAGACAGGCAAGATGAGCAAGAGCAAAGGTGAATTCCTGACGGTATCTCTGCTTGAGGAGAAAGGTTACGATCCGATCGTTTACAGGATGTTTGCTCTTCAGTCTCATTACCGTAAGCCGCTGACATTCTCATACGAGACGTTGGATCAGACTGCAGCGACATATAAGAAACTTAAGAACAGGATCGCATCCGTAAAGTCCGAGGGAGATACTGATGAAGCCGCAGTTAAGGAGTGGCATGATAAATTCGCCGAGGCGGTAGGTAACGACTGCAATACAGCAATGGGCCTGACGCTTCTGTATGATGTGCTCAAATCTGACTTAAACGGCTCAACCAAGCTTAAGGTAATTGAGGACTACGATTACGTATTATCGCTTAATCTGCTTAAGGCAGACGAACCGGAAGCAGAAGCCGGTGATGATGAGCTGGCAGCATATGTAGAAGGTAAGATCGCCGAACGTGCACAGGCCAAGAAAGATAAGGACTTCGCACGTGCAGATGCGATCAGGGATGA
>CAMONC010000206.1 GCA_946620235.1 uncultured Lachnospiraceae bacterium
CGCAGAACCCAAGTATGAGCATCAAGACCACTCTGAGAACTCCGCTCTTCCCGGTGTCTTCACCCTGATCCGCACCCGAGAGTGTATCCTCGCGCTGATCCGCACAGAATAGTCTGACATAATCCCGGTAGTACATAAGTCCAAATCCGAGCATTATCGTATGCATCCACAGATATGTGACAGTCCCGGTGGTCCATGTGACCACATCCGCAAAATCAGGCATGAAAAACCATACAAAGAGATATATCAGGCAGTTCTTTGCAAACGTTATCCTGCCCGAATAAAATGACAGAATGTTGACCATCGTCACGTATATCACGCCATTAAGCAGTGCGTATACCATGCGGGGCAACATCAACACCGACTGGATCATGATCATGGAAATGGCTCTGCCACCCCAGGTATTGTAGTATGCACAAACCGAAGGGATGACCATATCGAAAGAAGTCATCTTCTCTCCGGTCGCAAAAGAAGTCATATGCCAGAAATCATCCGAATATACCGGCATACGATATGACAGAAAAGCTATGACCGCAAACCAGAATATGTTTAACAGTGTTTTATTATATGTTTTAAGTGCTTTAAGCATCCGCAGAAGCCTTCCTCTTTCGTTCTGACCATCGCCTGTATACTTCCGACAGAACGAGCGTCAGACATACAGATATTATACACCATACAGACATTCTTACATCTGCGATTCGCTTGTATATGCCATGAACCCCATTGATCACCGGAACCTGTATGAGATATGCATAGGGAGATATGGCACCCAACCACAGAAGTACTGCGGCAGGTACACCCTCATGCCCGCTTGATGCCGCTGTACGGACAGTCTCCAGAGAAACTGCGGAAAAGACCATCGCCGCCACAGGGATCATATAATAAAAGCCGGCAGATACGATCAGATCATACTTCCCGTTCAAAACAAATGTCGCATACAAGACCAGGATCACGCTTAAAACCAGCGAAACAGCGAGCATAACCCGCAGCACCGGCTTATAACCGGCCATCCTCTCTTCCGACAGGTTATTGAATAAATATCCGATATGCATGCCCATCACATAATCTGCTATCCGGGCTAAGGGACACTCATATATATACCAGTAGGCATAATCATAGCTCTGTATACGTCGGAACAAGAGATACCAGGCCACCGAATATGCCAATATGCATAACATGGCGATATACGGCCTGTAAGCGGATCTGTTATCATACATCCTGCACATGGTCTTACGTATAACAGGGGTCAAAATATAAAACAATAAGCATGCCGACAGAAACCAGGTAACTATATTGTATTCGCCGTTGACTGCAGCCAGCGCAGGTAAATGAGGCACCCAGTCAGATATAAGCAGCAGATTCAAAACAAACTTAACTAAAGCGGTCGGTATGAACGCAGGCGGATCAAGAGACAGCTCAGATATATTCGAAACTACCCACATAACGAAAGCCAGTATAAGCATAACCACGTGCAAGGGAAATAATCTGCGGACCTTGCGCGCTCCGGTTCTGATGCAATACATAACCCCGGGTCGATCGTCATACTCCGGGCTCATACCATTCAGAAATCCGCTTATCAGAAAAAAAACAGTGATTCCCCAAACGCACCAGCTGTAAAACCTCTCTCCCGCAAATGTCTGGTGAAATAAATAGACAGGGATAACCGATACCCCTCTGAGTATTTGTATGGATACGAAATGACGTTTTGAACTTTTTAACATTGTTCTATCGCAGATGAAATGCGCCCCCGCCTGGTGATCCCGCTTAGTTATTATATAGGCTTCCGTAAGCATTTGACAAATGACAACGGGAACTATAATATCGTTTTTATGATGAATCACAGAGACTATATAGATAAATTATACAAGCTCCTTGATATGTCGGTAGTCAGCCATTCCAATGATGTCGTCACAGAGAAGCTCTATGAAGCGGGAATGAGCGAACTGGTAGATCTGTTCATGGACTGTAAGCGCAGGGGCAGTACGGTTTTCTTTGTGGGAAATGGTGGCTCTGCGGCCATAGCAAGCCACATGACCGCCGACTTCATGAAAAACGGCGGGATGAACACCTACAGTTTATATGATAATGCCGTGACGACCTGTCTCGGAAATGATTATGGCTATGAATACGTCTTTTCAAAATCTCTCGAGTTTCTCTTAAGAGAAAACGATATGTTAGTTGCCATAAGCAGTTCGGGCAATTCCAAAAACATCGTAAATGCGGTTAATGTTGCCCTCTCGAGGCATGCCCGGGTGATAACATTTACCGGATTCAAAGACGATAACACAGTCCGTTCACTCGGCGATATAAATGTATGGGTTCCATGTGAGAGTTACGGCATAGTAGAGTCCATTCATAATCTCGTACTTCAGCAGATAGTGGATGTGATCCATGACGATCAGCATCATTGAAGTGCTTCCATTATCTGCCCCGCACGTGTGCTCGCCAGATTATCCCGGACGAAGGTACGCATCACGGTCCAGTCGTATACGTCCGGATCAGCGGCGAGATACCCTGTGAGCAGGCTTTCAAACTCCTCATATGACTTCACATTGGGACAGACAGATTCAAGATTCAGCCCCTTCGCTTCTTTATTCTCCGTATACCTCCCGATCATATGACAGTAGAATCCCGCACTCTCATAGAATCTGGCTGTGATCAGATCCGCACCTCCGAATACATCTCTGCATCCGTCACATTTAGGCGACGATACCAGAGATACACGTGCTCTGCG
>CAMONC010000207.1 GCA_946620235.1 uncultured Lachnospiraceae bacterium
CCGTCTTCATGAACTGACGGAACTGATCAGATGCAACCGCAAGACATATGTGCTCCTGTCGGGTGATGGTGATGTGCGCAGCCTGGGAGAGCGCCTGAAGAATGCAGCACCTGAATGCCGGATAACGGTGGGGGAGAATCTTTCGTATGAGACAGAAAAAGTGACGGAACTCACCCCTGAGGAGGCCATGCATTTTACATGTGACGGTATACTGACGGCACTCGTGATCAACACCGGATATGAGCGCAGACCGCTTATCAGGGTGCTTCAGGATGATGATCTGATACGCGGAAAAGTTCCCATGACCAAAGAGTGCATCCGGCATGAGAGCGTGATCAGACTCAAACTGCGCGAGGGCGATATTGTCTACGATATCGGAGGCGGTACGGGCTCCGTGGCCCTGGAGGCAGCCTCTCTGCATCCCTCACTAAAGGTTTATACGATCGAAAGAAACGCCGAAGCTGCCGGGCTGATCAGACAGAATATTGAAGCTCTTCACATGGATAATGTTCATCTGATAGAAGGAGAAGCACCGGCCGTCCTGACCGGTCTGGATACGCCGGATGCGGTGTTTATCGGAGGCAGCGCCGGGAAACTTGCAGAGATACTGATGTCGGTACATATGAAGGGCTCAGGCATCCGTTATGTGATCACTTCTGTCAGTCTGGAGACATCCGGAGCTCTTAATTCATTCATTGAGGAGCAGGGCATAGATGATGCAGACATCATCCAGATGCAGGTCTCCGATATCAGGACAGTTGGCTCGCATCATATGATGCAGGCGCAGAATCCGGTGATGATCTGTTCGTTTGAGTGGTAAAGGATATGAGTGAGACTACGAGACGCATAATGATAGCTGCGCCTTCAAGCGGCAGCGGCAAGACTGTATTTACATGCGGACTTCTGCGTGTGCTTAAAGACATGGGACTTGAACCCGTATCATATAAGTGCGGTCCGGATTATATCGATCCGATGTTTCACAGGCAGGTACTTGAGATCGGATCCCGCAACCTTGACTCATATCTCATGAGCGAGGCTCAGATAAAGCACGCGCTCGGGATGTCAGGCACCCGTCCGGCTGTCATAGAAGGCGTGATGGGGATATATGACGGCTCGGATGTAAGCGGACTGTCGGGATCATCATATGAGATAGCTCTTATGTGCCGGATCCCCGTCATACTGTGTGTCGATGCACGCGGGACCGGCAGAACTCTGATCAGCATCATCAGGGGAATACTGGCGGACGATACCGGTCATCTGATCAGAGGGATAGGTTTGAACAGGATATCGCCCGGCTTCTATGAAAAAATAGCTCCGGTCCTGACCGTGGAACTGGCGGATGTTGGTTTCCGTGATGTGAGACTCCTGGGATTCATGCCTAAGGCAGATGAGATCGCGATCGGCAGCAGGCATCTGGGACTTATGCTCCCCGGGGAGATCTCGGATATCAGGGACAGGATAGCGGGCTTTGCACGTCTGATCAACGCACACATAGATATTGATGCCATCCTGCAGATAATGGATGAGTTTGGAGAGAATGCGGAAAAAGCCGAGGGTGATAACTCCGGGCTTGACACGATGAGAACGGACACGCTGGGAGCGTTCACACCGGGAGCCTGCACACGTAAACCCGTGCTGGCGGTGGCACGCGATGAGGCTTTCTGTTTTTATTATCAGGATAATATTGAAGTTTTGGAGCAGATGGGAGTTGAGGTCAGATTTTTTTCGCCCATACATGATGAGCATATCCCCGAAGATGCTGACGGGCTGCTTCTGGGCGGAGGTTATCCCGAACTGTATCTAAAGGAACTCGCCGGCAACAGTAGTATGCTTGATTCCGTACGATGTGCGATCAGAGGGGGCATGCCTTCCCTGGCCGAGTGCGGGGGATTCATGTATCTGCATAAAAAAGTTTATGATCCGGACGGAGCCGGATTTTCCATGGCCGGGATCATAGACGGAGAGTGCAGATATACGGGGCATCTCGTAAGATTCGGATATATGTATATAAAATCGTGTGATGAACCGGAAGGACCGGCAACTGTGATTCCCGGTATTCGGGGGCATGAATTCCACTATTACGAGAGTTCACTGAATGGTGATGCTTGTACATGTGCCAAGCCGAACGGTACGGAATGGAAAGAGATGATCGCTGACAGCGTATCTCTGTGGGGGTTCCCACATCTTTATTACGGATCAAACCCCGGTTTTGCAAAAGCATTTGTGAACTCCATGCAGGCATATGAAATGAACAGATAGAAAGGACATGACAGAATGAACAACTCCAGCAGATTCTATGCCAATAAGGAATGCGAATACTATCCCTGTCACACGAGCAATGAAGATCTGAATTGCATGTTCTGTTTCTGCCCGTTATACGATAAGGACTGTCCCGGTAATTACAGGATGAAAGAAACTAAGGACGGACGCAAGATCAAGAGCTGCATTGACTGCATATATCCTCATATGGCCCGTAACTACGATGACATCATGAAGCGTCTGTCTGATTATTGACAAAAGTGAGACTATGGTGTATTTTTTTTATGGCTCACAGTTAGCCAGAGCTAACCCCGTGAGACGCTCATGATATTCAGTATCCTCATGATACTGGGTACAGGCGTGATATCCATGCGGTATTTTTTGCCCATTGGGTTAGCCACAACTAACCCAAGTCTGATGTGAGAC
>CAMONC010000208.1 GCA_946620235.1 uncultured Lachnospiraceae bacterium
GATAATAGGATAGAAACAAACGATGTGACCATAATTAAACTGTGTCTGCATAATGTATACCTCCATGATACAACTGTGTTTTGCGTTACATCTGTATTATGGAAGTATGTATGTTTAAGATGTTAATGATATGTGGTTGAACAGGCCGACACGCTGCGGCTACCGCTGATTCTATACCGCTCCCCGGGGGATCTATAAAACTCTCCCGCAGTTTATTGTCATCCTCGTAATCGAGAAAGATCACAAAGCTCATTGGCCCTCCTTTTGGGGGCTTTACGTTCCTCTTATATTGTCTTCCATGCTCTTTGTTCGGGCAGTGATCATACTTCGGACTCTTTCCAGCATACCCATAAGTCGTTGCTCATCGTTTAGTACCTCGTCATACTCAGAAATACATTGCTTCATAAAATGCTTCATAAAATCGGCCTGGCTCTGACCACATATTGATTCCATTTTGAGGATACTCTTTTCTTCTTCAGAAGCTATGTTGATCGGGAAAAGCTCATAGTTTTTTGTGCTTTCATTTATTGGGCAGCAATTTTTATCTACCACAAAGTCATAAAAACAAAAGAAATCTATAAACCCATTAAAGGATCCAAAGCATTGAAGCCATTCACATATGGCACCTGCATCAGTTCCTTTGAGTATTACGTAACCATCTTTTCTCATGGCATCAATCAATTCCTTATCGCTTCCATTATTTTCACAGTATTGATAGAACATCTTGATTTCCTGAAGAGTCAGATCAACCCGATCATTAATATATGACCCTAAATTGTGCCCTTTAACCCCCCTATTTTGATTAAACACACTTCTCCAGGCACTTCCCCTTGAAGTGTGAACCTTGATTTTGGGCCAGATAAATGCACCGCCTATTGTTCTGGTATCATATAAATAATCAGCAACATCCGTATAATGCTTACTGTAAGATAACAGTTTGTCAAGAGGATGATTCTCATTCCCTCCAGGTGCAGAGAAACCAAATGAATCAGAAGTAAGCGCCAGATCATCAAATGTAATGCTCCTGTCTTTTGGTACACCTTCTCCGAATAACGGTTTGTTAAAACGCTGGTCTTTCATTCTGACATTCAGGAATCCAGTCAAGTCAGAATAATACTCCGGAACTCTAACTCGGCCATTATACACAGCGTCTATATCGTCATACGGATCATAGTATCTGACAATGTGTTTATCAGCTCCGGGATTATATCCTTTCTGTTTAACTCCGGTTTCAAGATATTTGCTATAAGAATCAACCCATGATCGGTTATCATCCTCTGATTTAAAGACGTGATCTAAATAATGCTTGCAATCTCCAGTGCCCATGGTAATTCACCATCCTGTTTCTGCCCGTGCTGCTCTTATCCTTATGATTATTCTTCAGTTCTTATACTTCGCCTTCAGTACAGCGATCTCCTCCCGAATCTTCTCACGAACATCCTTATCGAGCACTTCGCAGTTGCCTTCCCGTTGAGCTCGAAGTGGTCCCCAAACCAGTCATGCAGGATCGTGTAACGGTTGATCCTGTCGGTCGGGATCCTGATCTTGATTTTTCTGGGCTTCTCATCATCCGGACACTCGGGGACGGAGTCAGTGGTTCATTTTCACATATCATCGCATGATACGTAGTATTCCTCGCCCGTATCGAGGCATATTGCCGCGAGCCTTCCGCCCGGGATATAGGAGCCGCAGTCGATCGCTATGTGGTTGTTGTTCCTGTAGATATATCCCGGATTCGGATTACCGGGGATCCCCTGTGTCGGAGTATGCCCGGTCACGACATATTTATCGGGATAGTATTCGATGTCATATTCCGCTCTGCTCCATACGAGATCGGCCAGTGAGTAATCCTCTATATCTTTTCCGGGATAAAAGTTTCCGAGTCCTGCATGAACCAGAAGATAATCGCGACCCGCGACGGTGATCTCTTCGTAGATGTCAAAATCTCTGATGAAGTCGATCACATCCTGACGGGACTGCGCATCCAGCACGCGGAACTCATCAAGAGTGGTTCGCCCGCCATTATGCTCAATCCATATGAGATACCCTTCCAGCATCTCCCGGTCAAGAGTCGCCAGAGACTCCTCCGTAACTTCCTGCATGAGAAACTTAAGGCACTCAAGCGCCATCAGTTCGTGATTGCCGACTATGCATATTGCGTTTGGCATCTCCATGAGTTTCTTTAACGTTCTTATGGGATGAGGTCCTCTGTCCAGAACATCTCCCAGCACATAGAGGGTATCCTCATCCTTAAGGCCTATCTTCTCGAGCATCTTAATAAACAGGTCGTATTGACCGTGAATATCGGATATTACGTATGTTGCCATTCATTCTCCTTAAAGATTATCTTTTACGCATAAAACCTTTCCCCCGTATCCGGACATAAGCAAGCAAGCCGGCCACCAGGCAATCCGCATCCGCAATCCATCATATATACGTTTTCCGCAGAATTTAGCCAAATGGATGCTGATTCCTCATCCAGATATCTACCCCTCGGGTTCTTCCACTGATACTGTGTATCACGATGTCCTACCAATGAAATATAGCCGTCCACACCGTGATCCCAATACTCCTGCATTGTTCCGAGGCCTTCAAGATACGCCGTCTCATCCTGTTCTTTCCCACCCGGATCAAATGTCATCGCATGCGCAAGAAGGTAT
>CAMONC010000209.1 GCA_946620235.1 uncultured Lachnospiraceae bacterium
ACCCCCGCCGGCACAGCCCACGATATATTATACCATTCAGTTCTTCCTCCTGTATATCCCCGCCAGCACAGCCCCCGATATGTTATGCCATACGGAGAAGATTGCGCCGGGAACCGTTGCCATGGCCATATCCGGAAATGCACTCGACGCCAGCGAAGTCGCGAGCCCGGAATTCTGCATTCCTATCTCTATTGAGATTGCTTTCTTTCTGGACATATCCATCCTGAACAGCATTCCGATCAGATATCCGCACAGGTAGCCCAGCAGGTTATGGATGATCACGATCACGAGTATTACCAGCCCTGCATTCAATATTTTCTCGCTGTTGTGCGATACGACAGCCGCAACGATGAGGCATATTGCGGTCACCGATACGGTCGGCATGGCGTCCATGATCTTCTCGGTGTATTTTCCGAAGAGCTTGTTGATCAGGAGTCCCAGTGCGATAGGTATCAGTACGACCTCTATTATCGATATGAACATCGACTTTACATCCACGCTTACAGAGGTTTTCAGGTACAAATACGTCAGCGCGGGCGTAAGTAATGGTGCAAGTAGTGTATTTATGCTTGTCATTCCCACGGAGAGAGCTGTGTCGCCCTTCGACAGGTACGTGATGACGTTGCTTGATGTTCCTCCCGGACACGTTCCCACAAGAACCACTCCGACGAGAAGCTCATCGCTCAGTCCAAATGCCTTGCCGAGCAGATACGCGAGTACCGGCATCACCGCAAACTGTGCGACGCATCCGACTATTACATCCCGCGGATTTGAGAAAACCACCGCAAAATCAGATAATTTCATCGTCAGTCCCATTCCGAACATAACTACCATCAGGAGATAATTGATCCAGTCCGTTTCTATCCACAGGCATGTTTTCGGCAGGAAGAGCGCCAGAGCTGCGATGAGCAGCACTATCCATGCCATGTATTTTCCGATAAAACTGCTTACTTTTTTCATTTTATCTTATTCCCCCACATTTACCTTTATCATTCCGGCCTCGCCCTCATACTGCACGTGGTTCATAAAAATCTGATTACTGATCTCCCACAGCATGTATGATCTCCGGAAGCAGCTGCTTCTTACGGCTCATTACACGCGGCATGTCGTAAATATTTTTAGCAACCGGAGAGTACGGAAGATGTCTGTTACCGCGATGCTCCGTACAGAGAAGCGCGCTGTGCTCATGGATGACATCCGTGATCATCAGTACAGCCCAGTCCAGTCCCTTCATTGATTTTATCTCATTAAGCGCTTCGAGATATCTGTCTGAGTAATCCCTCAGGTCGTTCAGTGTCGTAACCTCGCACTGGCCGATGCCTATCTTCACGCCATTTTCCGAATAAGCCTTGAAATCCGCAGATATTTCAGCCTGAGGATCCTTATCCTTAAGGCCTCCGACTCTCGAGAACATGGACATGCCGTATTCTTCCACGTCAACCTTCGCGATCGATGCGAGAATATGCGCTGCCACGACATCATCTCCGGTCGTTGTCGGACTCTTCAGGATAAGTGTATCCGACAGTATTCCCGTAAGCAGAACCTTCGCCATGACGCTGTCCGGCGTCCTGTTATTTCTGATATACTGCTGATATACGATCGTACATGTGCTTCCGAGCGGCTCCGCGCAGATAAATATCGGCTGTTTGGTCTTGATTGCATCCAGCCTGTGATGGTCCAGTATTCCGACTATATTTGCCGTTTCTATTCCTCTGATGCTCTGACCCGGCTCATTATGATCAACGAGTATCACATTGTATTCCGGAAATTTAAGGAAGCAGCGCCTTGTTATAAATCCGACGTATTTGTCTTCCTCATATACCGCAAGTCCTCTTCCGTCGGATTTCTGCAGTATCGCTCTTGCCTCGTCGAAAAGTTCCTCCGACGATACTCTCTCCTTCTGAACCGACATAATCTCCTTAACCTTCGGGATTGCAGTGATCTTATTACTCTTAGAGAGCTCTCTCATGGTCCAGTTGGTGATATCATCCACCGTCAGAAGGCCGTAAAATTCCCCATTATCATAAACCGGTATAGCACTAGGATTGTTCTTCTCATATATCGCAGCCACAGCCGTCAGAGAGTCATCTGCATCGATCCTGTGCTCGTCAGTCAGCATGACATCCTTAACCTTCGGATATACGTCACGCATATAAACAGGGATCTCGATCTCCAGCTGTTCGAGGATATTTCTCACACTTTCCGACAGATGCCCGCACCTGACCGGAATATATGTATTTTCCGCATCCTGCATGTTCATAAGTCCGGCATATCCGTATGCGCTACACACGCTGTCAAGATCCGGATTCCTGTGTCCGGTCACATATACTGTCCCCATGTGTTAACTCCTTTCTTATATCAAGCGAAACCCACCGGTCTCCTTTTCGAAAATACAAAGTATTACAATTCGCATCATGTACCATAATATACAATATAACCATCCGCATCATGTGGCATGGTACGCAACCTAATAATAGCATACTTTGGCTGCAAATGTCTCTATATCTTTGAAAGTATATCAAAACGGCGGTCAAATATCATTTTGATATGGGGTGCTGATGCCCTGTGGGTTGCTACGTGCCAGTGGCACGTGTTCAGCAACGACCGAGTCGACAGACGAGA
>CAMONC010000210.1 GCA_946620235.1 uncultured Lachnospiraceae bacterium
GGATCTCTCCAATTGTCCGTTTGTACGATATCTTGCATCTAAGGGTAAGAGTATAGTGATCTCTGTGGGGGCATCATATCTGTCCGAAGTTGAAGAGGCGGTAAGGGCTATCAGAGAGGCAGGATGCAATGATATTACACTCATGCATTGTGTTCTCTCTTATCCGACTAAGCCCGAAGATGCTAATCTCAGGATCATAGAGACATTAAAGAGAGTATTCCCTGATGTAAAGGTGGGTTTCAGTGACCATGTGGCACCTGATGATACTATGATGACTCTGGCAACCGCATATTTACTTGGGGCGGAGGTTATAGAGAAACACTTTACTCTGGATAAGACACTGACCGGCAATGATCATTATCATGCCGGAGATCCGGAGGATTTTAAGAAAGCGATAGCGAACTTCAGATGGATCGATACTGTCCTTGGATCCGGTGAGAAGACGGTTCTGGCCTGCGAAGAGATCCCTAGAAGAGAGGCCAGACGATCCCTGGTGCTTACGCGTGATATGTCCTGCGGCGAAGTAATCACGGATGCTGATATCACGGCTAAACGTCCCGGTACCGGTATATCTCCCATATACGCTGATGTGGTAACAGGCAGGGCAGTAACGAAAGATTTAAGCGAAGACACTATCCTTCAGTGGGATATGATCTGATTATTTCTAAAGGAGACGATGATTATGAAACTTGCAATAAACGGTGGGGAGAAAGTCAGAACAGAGCTTTTTCCGTCATATAATACGATAGGTGCAGAGGAGAAAAAAGCGGTTGACAGTGTCCTCGATACGGGAATCCTCTCTAATTATATTGGCGGATGGGGAGAAGCTTTCTATGGAGGGATACAGGTAAAGAGCCTTGAAGAAGAATGGGCTTCGTATTTCGGGGCTAAATATGCGATAGCGATGAATTCAGCTACTTCTGCACTTATGTGTGCAGTGGGAGCGGCCGGGATAGAACCGGGAGACGAGGTGATAGTTTCACCATATACGATGTGTGCATCCGCTACGGCGCCGCTGATCTATAACGCTGTTCCGGTGTTTGCTGATATAGAAGAAGAGTATTTCTGTCTGGATCCGGAGTCGATAGAAGCACATATTACACCGCGTACCAAGGCTATCATCGTAGTTAATATATTCGGACAGCCACACGCGGCTGACAGGATAAGAGAGATAGCGGACAGGCATGGTCTGTTTGTCATAGAGGATAATGCCCAGGGCCCAGGAGCCACCTACAATGGCAGGTACGCCGGTATCTTGGGAGATGTGGGAGTATTCTCGCTTAATTACCACAAGCATATTCATTGTGGCGAGGGTGGCGTAGCCGTAACAAATGATCCCGAGGTTGCCGAGAGATTGCAGCTCATCCGTAATCACGCAGAGGCTGTAGTAGAGGCCAAGGGGTATACCAACCTCATCAATATGATCGGATTCAATATGAGAATGACGGAGATGGAGGCGGCAGTAGCACGTGTGCAGCTCACCAGACTGCGTGGCCTGATCGATGAAAGAATAGAGAATGTGGAATACCTGAATGAGAAGCTCGCAGATATTCCCTGCCTGAAGATTCCTCAGAAGAGAGACGGTGTAAAGCATGTATATTATATGCAGCCTATCCTGTATGATCGTGGGGCTACCGGTGTGGACAGGAACAGATTCATAGAAGCTGTTTGTGCTGAACTGATGCCCTCCGGGTTAAGAGAGCGCGAGGGTGTACTTATACGCTGCGGGTATGTTAAACCTCTCTATCAGATTCCCATGTATCAGAATAAGATCGGATATGGTTCAGCCGGTTATCCGTTCTCTGAGGATGTTGATTATCCTCAGGGACTATGTCCTGTATGCGAAGATATGTATGTCAATCGTATGGTGACAAATGATCTGATTCATCCCGGTCTTAGCAAACAGGATCTGGATGATATAGTGGATGCCTTCAGGAAAGTATACGATCATTTAGATGAGTTGAAATGAAGAACAATATAACTGCCGTAGTCAGAATAATCAAACAACTAATATATATCTTGTCCCCCCAACAAAAGCGACAGTCTATAGTTGTGTTTCTGTCGATGATAGCAACTTCCTGTCTGGAACTGTTGGGTGTTTCATCTATATATCCGTTACTCCAGGTGATGGTTTCTGCTGGTGACATAACGGATAAATGGTATATCAGATGCATGAATGTTTTTTTTCCAAGTATTACCTATAAGAGCATTCTGGTGTTCCTTTCCATAATAATAATTATTGTTTTTCTTACAAAGAACGGTTTGGCAATCTATTTTTCTTATCTTCAGCATTATTTTGCATCTTCTTTTCAAAGAGATGCCTCTACCCTAATGCTTCGCAAATATATGCAGAGACCATATGAGTTTTTTGTGAACACAAACAGTGCAATCGTATTAAGGGGCATCAATTCCGATACTAATGCTGTATACCAGATATTGCTCAGCTTCTTTCAATTTGCGGGTGAGTGTCTCACGATTGTGATGATAGGAGCCTACCTTATTTCCGTAGATGTTACGGTAGCAATATGTGCACTTATTCTTGCGGGTATGTGTTTCATTTTTATAGTTGGAGCCTTTAAGGGCAAAATG
>CAMONC010000211.1 GCA_946620235.1 uncultured Lachnospiraceae bacterium
GCCAGCATCTCATGTTGCAGCAGGTGACACGGCTCCAGACTGAATATCGGGATAGCGTCATTCCACTCAGGATGTCTGCGGCATGCGATTGAGAACATCAGATGGAAAAGAAAATAATGCATCAGGCTGTCTTCTTTTTTCCAATATTCATATAGCATGTCCCGCACATCAGCTATGATCGGATTCGCAGACACGCTGTGCAGGAACCAGCTGTCGAAGAGCATACAGTCGCTGATGCTGTCTCTCATCGCGAAACTGTATGCAAACAACGGATAGTTCTCCATCACTTCACCGATCAAAGTCGGGTCTGATATGAAGACCGTCGCATCGATCCATGTGCCTCCGCGTTCCGACAGAAGTGCCACTCTTAGTATATCGGAGAAATGTGTGTTATTTATAATACCCTGCGCGCGTTTTTGCATGATATAGTCGGGAATAGCGACATAGTCGGGGGTATTTTCTTCGGTCAGCACGACCACGTTTCGTCCGAGTTTGCGCAGAGATCCTATACATGTTTTCACCACAGCTGGAGCCTGCTCTTCGCCCTGCAGCCAGCACGTCCAGATCGTGTCCGAGTCAGGAAGGAGTTGTACCGCAGAGCCGTTTGCTGTACTCTGTCCTGCTCCGGATCCGTTCGTCGTGCCAGTTGGTGCGACGGATGATAGCGACGCCGGTGGCAGGTCATCTCTCGCCGGAAGCTTGCCCGCATATTGCATGGAAAGGTATTTATATACAAGCTTCATCGTACGAAAATAGGCCCAATCGGACAGATTGGACTTATAATCCATCATCTTTTCGATCATGGACAGTTCCGACTTGAAGCGCTCATCAAATGCCTCGGGATGCTGACTTAAGTATTCCTGAATGACAGCCGGCACCTTCCCCAGGTCATCTGCATCTATCATATTTTGAATTATATTAAGAAACTCTGCTATCGATTCCATCTATTATGAAACTCCGTTATCGATCCCGTCTCTTGTTTTTTCTTTAGGACCTATATATACGCCCGCCTCCGAATAATAGTCACGATACGATCTGTCCGGATCAAATACAGTCATCGAATGAGAAGGGAACTGAACCGGCGTCATATAATCTCCGAACCAGGCGGTAAGGATCTCATCATATCCTCCGGGCGCCGGCAGTTTAAATCCTTCGAAATCCAGATAAACTGTGTCCGAATAGAACTCCTTGCTCAGACTCTTAAGTCCGCCCATCATCTCGGTGAATTTGTGATTGACCATCGTTGACTTGCCGATGTATGCGATGAACATATTTTCAAGCATCTTGAACCGCTCTATCAAAGGCAGATTCATGATGGTCTGCAGATCGTTTATCGGAACTACGGTATGCCCTTCGCCGGTAGCTATTACCTTTTTCAGCTCATTTTCCGCAAAAGTCGCATAGTATATTTCTTTCTGAAGTTCAAACATCTCACGAGTGAATCCCTGATCGTCAAAAGCATCATCCAGAGGAAAAATATCGATATATATTCCCTGATTCATGGAGATCGGTGCACGCGGTTCCTCGATGGCAGCAGTATCGGCATTTCTTATCTTACCGAAAGGAAGCAAACGGAATACGGTATCATCGAACTGAGTTTGTTCATCGAGTATCGTGTACATATCCTGCCAGTACAACGGCGGCTCGAGCTCCGCACGGCAGATTTCCTTGATACGCTCATAATCTGAGCGAAACATTTGTATGTCTATATCGTCATCCCAGGGAATGAAACCATGATGTCTGACTGCGCCGATCAGTGTTCCGCTCTCCAGAAAGTACGGAATGTCATGTCTGCGGCATATCTCATCAAATGCCAGCAGGATATCCAGTTCACAGGCCCAGACACGCTTGCGCTTAGCGGTTACGAGATAGCCGTCACGCATCTCTTCTTCATAAAATGACTCGGGAATTCTGCTCGATTTCATGACATTATCATATCAAATCAGGGGTATTCTTTCCACTTTTTAACCCGTCTGATAAAATATACAGCATGAGAGTCATTTTAATTGATTGGAACGCATACGGTAATGCGGAGATAGAGGAGACCTTCCGCGCGCGCGGATATGAAGTGCGCAAGTGCGCTTATGATTCAGGAGCACCTGCCGAGAAACGTGGGCGGATGCTTGATGATTTGCGCTCGGCTATGGATGGTTTCAGGCCGGATTACGTATTCTCCTATCACTACTTCCCGGAGATATCCGATGTATGTGAAACCGCAAACGTGCCGTATCTTGCATGGATATATGACTCGCCGGTATTCGATCTGTACTCACCGAGTGTACTCAATCACGTGAACCGCATATTCGTATTCGACCGCGGTGTGGCTGACGAATTCGAAGCTGGGGGCATCCCAACCGTGCACTATATGCCGCTCGGAGCAGTGATCCGTGGCAGAGACGGGCTCCCGGTCAACTATAAATCCGATATCACTTTCATCGGCTCGATGTACTCTGAACCAAAACACAGGCTCTATGATAAGTTTGCTTCCATATCACCCTATGCTCACGGCTATCTCGATGCGATCATTGAGGCACAGAAGCATCTCTACGGTGTGAACATCCTCGAGAAGTTCATCACGCCCG